>JBAYTU010000001.1:0-142981 GCA_041675465.1 Terrimicrobiaceae bacterium
GAGGGGAGAGGTTCGACGACCTGTCGATAACGCGAGGGAGGGCGAAGCTCCGTCTGAGCCGTAATAAATGGGCTCACACGGAGGTTCGCCCTCCCATCGTTGGCGTTACGCGCGGATTGGGGACCAGGCAGGCCCATTGTCATGAGCTGGAAGCCGCTGTAACGTCCAACTTCCCTTTCGGAATCGTCGATCACGCGATAAATCGAGTCGGCATCCAATCCTCGCAGGACAGTGGGCGCCCGATAGACGCCTGGTAAATGCTCAAGGACAATGGTGGAATACACCGCCGCCGACCGGTCCGGCGCCGCGAAAAGCCAGGTTGAAACACCTTCTCGCGCAGCGGCGGCCAGCCGATAAAGATCGCCCTCCTGCACGACGGGACGAATCCGCTTGTGGAAGGCGATTTTGCGGCGATAGGCGGCCAGTTCATCGCCGGACAATCGATCCAGTGGGGTTCCGATTCCCAGGGCGCCGCGCATGGCGGCATCGAAGCGAAGATCGAGCGATGCGATGCGCCCGGTTTGATGATTTTTTTCATGCGTGACCCAGCACTCCATCGCGCGCGCGGGGTAGGCCAGGCTGAAGCCGTCCTGAATGCGCGTGCGATCGTGGGCGTCGGTATTGTCGCTGGTCCAAGCCTGGTCGCACCGTGCGAGGACGCCGAAGTCGATGCGTCCGCCGCCGCCCGAGCAGCTTTGGATTTCGAGGTGGGGATGCCGCTCGCGCAGGCGGTCCATGATGCCGTAGAGCGCTTCGACGTGCGCCCGCCAGATGCCGCGTCCGGCGGCGGAGCCGGTGTCCATGACGTAGCGGTTCATGTCCCACTTGAAAAAATCGACTCCGGCGTCCTGCACGAGCCGGTCGAGTGCGTCCATGAGATAAGCGACGACTTCCGGGCGCCCGAAATCGAGAATCAATTGATTGCGCGATTCGCGGCGCGCGCGTCCGGGTTGGTGCAGAACCCAGTCCGGATGCGCACGATAAAGGTCGGAGTCAGGGTTGACCATTTCCGGTTCGATCCAGAGGCCGAACTTCATGCCGAGGCGTTTCACCTCGTCGCAGAGTGGCCTCAGGCCGCGCGGGAATTTTTCCGGGTCCGGCGTCCAGTCGCCCAAGCCGGCGCGATCATCCGCGCGCCCCGTGAACCATCCGTCGTCCACGCAAAATAATTCGACGCCGATCGACGCGGCCTTCCGCGCAAGTTCGATCTGGCCTGACTCGGAGACATCGAAATAGGTCGCCTCCCAGGAATTGTAGAGCACGGGACGGAATTCGCCGCGCCCATAACCCGGCAGCACCCGATCTCGCGCGAAGCGGTGCATCCGCCGGCTCGCCCCACCGAGCCCCTCTCCGCTGCAGCCCAGGACCATGGCCGGTGTCCGGTGCGTGCCGCCGGGATCGAGAGTAATGCCGAAATCGGTCTGGCCGTACCCGCCGGAAACCCGGATGGCCGTGTTCTGCCGGTGCTCGAAGCGCAGGTTCCAGTTTCCGCTGTAGGCGAGCGCGCCGAACCAGACCGTTCCCGATTCTTCGGTCGCGGCGTCTGGCGCGTGGAGGAGGAAGAACGGGTTGTGGAAATGTCCGGTGTTGAGCCCGCGTTGTTCGAGGACGAAGAGGCCCTGCGTGAGATCGCGCGTGATGGGAAGAAACTCCCGCCCCCATTGCCCGGCGGGATAGGTCAAGGTGGTCGTGCCGTTCGGCAGAACGACGCTGGCAAAATCGAGCCGTTCGATGCGCACGGGTTGACCGGTGCCGTTGCGGATTTCCACCCAGCGTTCGAGGATGTCCTGCTCCGGCGTCACTCGGTAGAAAAGGATGGCTTCAACCGCATAAGCCTCGTCCTTTAAATGAACCGCCAGAGTCTGCCGAGGCGTGTTGACGCAGGGAGGGCGTCCGTGCCGGGGCGCGAGGGCCGGTTCGGCATCAGCAAGGATTTCGTGGGATGCGTAGCGCAGGCGCAGGTCGCGGACTTCCCCTTGAAAGGCCTCGCCATCCTTCAGTTCGCGGGGCGGCTCGCCGAAGACTGCGTGGATCGAGGCGTCGTGGATCGTCAGGTCGCCACGGGCGGGGAATTCGTAGCGCCGCATCTGCTCGTCCCAGCCCCGGTCGGGATCTTTGTAATCGGCTTCATGGAGAATATCCCGGCAGCAGCTTCCGGCCGCGGCCGGTATGGCGCACCAGCCCAGATGAACGAGTTCCCCGGAATCCAGGACGCGAAACGCATAAAACGAGCTTTGGAGGTTGAGCACGAAGAGCCGGCGGTCTTCGTGGAAGGTGATGGGAGTCGTCATATTCGGACCTTATTTGCAATCGCTGTCGGCATAACAATGCACGCCAAAGACCGGCTGAGGCACGCCCGGCTGCTGCATTTCCAGAACCTCGATGTGAAGGGCATCGGTGACAACCGGCTCGGGAAAGCGCACCTCGTTGTGGGACAGATGGTTCTCAGCGCATTCGTGGACGATCCCGCCTTGGCCGTCGAGGATTCTGTAGCGTTTGACGCAGAACGGCATCGTGCGTTCGGGCTGCCCCATCAGGACGGACTCGAGCGCGTGGTCGAAGTCGGTGTCGAAGGCCAGAACGATGCGGCGCACTGTTTGCGGCTCGGGCCAGGAAAGGGTGAGGCGCGGCGCGGGATCGGCCGGGTCCGCCAGCCACGCATTGGGCTGGTGAGTCGGGCGGTCCACACCGTTGATCGTGTTGGCCGGACCGAAGACCTCGACGGGCGGTTCGATGCGCAGCGCGAAATTTTGATCCGCCGGGCGGCGGCGCGGGGCGTAGATCGGAAAATCCTCGCCGCCCACGGCGCTGGTCTCCTCGTTGCGGTAATTGTGAAGCGCCATGAGGCCGGTGACGAGTCCGCGCGAACAGCGCACCGCCACGCCCGAATGCCTGGGCAGGCAGAGGAAAACGATCCGCGCCTCGTCCAGGACAACGCCGAAATCCAACACGGCCTCGATGGATGCTCCCGCGGCAAGCCGCAGGGTTTTTTCGGCGAGGAGAACATCCGGCGTGTGATGGTCCGGGCGGCTTGTGCCACGCAGCGCAAAAGTGATTTCCGCCTCGTGATCGAGGGCGAGCGCCAGCGTGATTTTCGGAACCCGTCCGGCGGGCAGGGGCAGGATTTGGGCGAGCGCATGCTGCTCCGCGCTCCACAGGCCGCCATCCGCGGGCAGTCCGGCCAGCCGGAAGGAACTGCTGGCCGTGATCCGTGCGGTTCGCGCAAGATCGCTGGCATCCTCTGGAGCAAATCCCCAGAAGTGCTGGCCGGTGCGCGCGAGCCGCCATTGCAGCTCGCGAATTTTCGCGGGCTCAGCTGAAATATCCGCGGGCAGGCAGTTCCATTTCCGGCAGAGCGCGGCGGCGGCGCCGACCGCCTGGCCGCCGTGAGCGCCGGTGGCCATGACGCGGGTTGAGCCGAAGGCGACATGGGTGGCGCTGATAATGCGTCCGCCAAGAAAGAGGTTCCTGATGTTGCGGCTGTAGTAGCAACGGAAGGGAATTTGATAAGGGCCTTTCGAATGCAGGTGGTGGCTGCCGTCGATCTTTGCGAACACGCCGTCCGCGGGATGCAGGTCGATCGACCATCCGCCGAAGGCCACCGCGTCATCATGCAGCCGGCGATGCACAACATCGCCCTGGGAGAGCATATAAGGCCCCTCGAATCGTCGGCTCTCGCGCTTGCCCGGAATATGCCCCACCCATTCGAGTGTGAGATTTTCCGCATCCGGAAATTTGCCGGAGTTCTTGATGTAGTCCCACACGCCATAGACGATGCGCCAGAGTTCCCACTTGATGCGTTCGCTTTCATGGATCGTGTCGAAACGCCCGCCCCATTCAATCCACCAAAGCCGGCAGCCCTGGGTTTTGGTGTTGAACTCCCGGTAGCGTGGGATTTTTTCCTCGACGTGCGGCAGGGCGAAGCTCGGCGCTGTGAACTGGACCGGATGCCCGGCATCCTTGCTGTAGAAGTAGAGGGAATGTCCGAGCAGCGCCCCAAACTCGCCCGTCGGCGCGAAAGGCTCGTTAAACTCATCACGCGACTCCGCCCCCATGCGGAAGGCCGCGCCGGAGAGAAACCCCAGGATGCCGTCGCCGGAGGCGTCCAGGAACAACGGCGCCTCGACCGTGTAGAGCGTGGAATTTTGCGAGCAGAAGCCGCGCACGGAGGCGATGCGGTCGGGATCGGCGGGGTCTTTGGCGCATTCAAAGACCGCGGTGTTGAGAAGGAGGGTGATGTTTTTCTCCTCGGCGACCTTTTCGAGCAGGAGCGCGTCGAATAGGAGGGGATTGCCTTCCGGGTTGCGGAAGGTGTTTTCCACGAGGATTTCCTCGATGACGCCGCCCTCGCGCGCCCAGCGGTTGTTGCTTCCCATGTGGCAGGTGGCCCCGAGAACCCAAAGCCGCACTTCGCTGGAGGCATTGCCGCCCACCACCGGACGATCCTGCACCAGTGCGACGCGCAATCCCTGCCGGGCGGCGGTGAGGGCGGCGCAGGTTCCCGCCAAGCCGCCTCCCACCACGGCAAAATCAACTGGGAAGGTCTCGGACCTGAGGGGACGGCCGTTGGCGGCATCGGAATGGATCATGTTCCAAACTTTGCCTGGGAGCGGGCTTTTCACAATGCAGCAGAGTGTAGTAATTTTGCACTGAACCGGTGTTTTCGTTATGCCGCCCGACTCTTCCATTCTCCATCTCGGTGAAGCATCCTGGTGCCGCGCACTGCGCGATAACCGAACGGTCTGCCGCGTCGATCTGCGCGGGGTGAGCGGGCGCTTTCTCACTCCCCGCAGGTGGGATACCGGAACGCTCCGGCTGAACGAGCACCTGGTGTATTACTTTTCCGAGCACGGGGCGCTGGCCGAAGTGAACGGAGTCGCCTGCCCCTGCCCCCAGGGGACCTGCTGCTGGATCTATCCGGGCTCGCGGTTCCGGTTCACTTCCCGGGACGGCCAGCCCTCGCTCATTTACCGGTTTCGGTTTTCGGCGCGCCGCGGTCGCAGCGCGTTGGCCCCGCGGGGACGCTTTGTGCTGAGGAAGGATGCCGGAGCGGCGTTCAAGACCATCGAGGACCTTCTCCGCGAAGGCATGCGCCGCGACACCTGGTCCGGCGAACGCATCCGGTCCCTGCTCATGCTTTTCAGCATCGAAATGTTCTCTTCGCGCAGCCCGGGCTCATCCCGCGGCGTTCTGACTTTGTTTCAGCAGGAAAAATTACGGGCTTTTATCGAAAGCAGGCATGGCGTGCCGACGCCCCCGCCCGGGCCGCGTGACCTGGCCCGGGTGGCCGGACTGTCGCCCGACTATTTTGCCCGCCATTTCCGGCAAACCTACGGCGTCTCCCCCCGCCGCTGGATCTTGCAGGAACGCCTGCGCCATGCCGCCGTCCTGCTCGACGAATCCACTATTCGCGTCGGCGAGGTGGCCGAACGCCTGGGCTATGCCAATTACCACCTCTTCAGCCGCCAGTTCAAAGCCTTCCACGGCCTGAGCCCTCGGGCATGGCGGCGACGGGGATAGCCCCAATGCTGTTCACTTTGTAGGAAAGAATGGTATTACCTTGGGACCTACACATTCAACACGGGCACGTCCGGCAAAGTCGTCGTTTCGAACGCGGGCACGAACGGCTATGTGGTTGCCGACGCGGTGCTCGGCCCGGCGTATGGAAAACTTCTGCGATTGCTGGCACTGGAAACCGGGGCAAAAATTCTTCTGGGCGACCGAAGATCGGCCGACTTCGTCGTGTTGGCCGGTGATGCGGTGAACGGCCCCCGTCCGAATGATGCTGTCCCACTTCTTTTCCTGGCTCCCGCAAAAATCGGAGAGGATCAGGCCCGTGCCATCCTTGGCCGGAAGAGGCGGATTCTTTTGTTGTTGCCCGAGATCGACGAGGATGGCCGGAGCTCCTTTTGGAGGGGAATTGCGGAGAAACACCCGCGCGACGGGCTGGTCTGCCGGGAACTGGGCGGAGTGGGCACCCGTGTGGATTGGGCCTGGAAACAGGTGATGGACCACATCCGGGAACAGACAAAAGTTTCTGGGAACCGGCGCGTGCTTTGCAAGCGTCATGCGGCGGACCGCATTTTTCGCAGCCCTTCCTGCTGTATTCGCATGGCTTTCCCTGGCCAAACAGGAACCCCACTGATACATAAAATCCGCATGTTGAGAGTCCGAGCATTCCAGGGGCTGAGCCCGAAACCCGAACTGGCCGCAGAGGTCGCCTGCGTGCCCTACGATGTGGTGAACCGCGCGGAAGCGGCCGCGCAGGCGGACGGAAACCCGCTCAGCCTGATGCATGTGGACCGCGCGGAGATCGGCCTGCCGCCGGAGACGGACCCGTATTCGGAGGCCGTCTACGCGGCCGCGAAAAAAAACCTGGACGGGTTGGTGTCTGTCGGCGCGCTCGTCCGCGAGCCCGTTCCGACGGTTTATTTGTATCGCCAGCAGATGGGCGGCCACATGCAGACCGGCGTGGCCGCAGTCTGCCACATCGACGACTACGAGAACGACATCATCCGCAAACACGAAAAAACGCGGAAAGACAAAGAGGACGACCGCACGCGGTTGATCGGTGCGCTCGGTGCCGACACGGGGCCGGTTTTTTTGACCTACCGGGGCCGCCCGGAAATCGACGCGATCGTTGCCGCGCAGACGTCGCTTCCGCCGGATGTGGGTTTCGTGGCACCGGACGGCATCCGACATACGCTCTGGAAAATTCGGGACGCCGGGCCGCTCGCGGAGGCGTTCGCCCATGTCCCGCTCGCCTATGTCGCCGACGGGCACCACCGCAGCGCCAGCGCGGCGCGCGTCGGGCGCGAACGCCGCGCGATGAACCCGGACCACACGGGTGACGAGGAATACAATTGGTTCCTCTGCGTGCTATTTCCCGCCGACCAGCTCCGGATCCTTCCCTACAACCGCGTCGTGAGCGACTTGGCCGGGCGCACGCCGGAGGAGTTTCTCGCAAAGGTCCGCGAAACATTCGAGGTTGTGGAAAATGCCCCCGCGTCGCCGACCGCGTCCGGAAATGTGAGCATGTTCATCGACGGGCGCTGGATCGGTCTCTCCTGGAAAACCGATCCCTCGGCCGATCCGGTCGCGCGGCTCGACGTGAGCGTGCTCCAGGACCGCCTGCTGGCCCCGGTCCTCGGCATCGACGACCCGCGCACGAGCAGGCGGATCGATTTTGTCGGGGGCATCCGCGGCACCTCGGAACTCGAGGGGCGTGTGAATGGCGGACGCGCCGCCGTGGCGTTCTCGATGTTTCCCGTGACCGTCGACCAGCTCATGGACATCGCCGATGCCGGACAGATCATGCCGCCGAAAAGCACGTGGTTCGAGCCCAAACTCCGCTCCGGGCTCTTCGTCCACACGTTTTAGCCAGCGATGTGTGATCCGACCCTTTTCGCCACCACGCGATGGACGCTGGTGTGCGAGGCGGCGCGGGGCGGGGACACTGCCGCAGTCGAGGCCCTGGGCGCATTGTTCGGAACCTACTGGCAGCCGCTTTACCGCTACATCCGCCGCCTCGGGCGGACGGAGCCGGATGCGGAAGACTTGGTGCAGGGCTTCTTCGCCCATCTGCTCCGGCAGAACGGCCTGCGCCTTGCCGACCGCGACCGGGGGCGCTTCCGGGCCTTCCTGCTGGGGAGCCTCAAGCACTATATGGCAAACGAGTGGCAGCGCGACCACCGGCTGAAACGCGGCGGGTTTGCCCCCCATCTTTCCATCGACTGGAAGAATGCCGAAACCGGCCTCGGCCTCGAACCTGAGGATCGGCGCAGCCCCGCCAAACTCTACGACCGCGATTGGGCCGTCGCCCTGCTCGACAAGGTGCTGGACGATCTGGCCGAGGAGGAAAAGGGCTCCGATTTTGTGCGGTGGAAACCGTTCCTCAGCGCGAACAGCGCCCGCCTTCCCTACGCGGAAATCGCGGCGGAATCCGGCATCACCGAGGAAGCCGCGCGCGTGGCCGTGCACCGCCTGCGGAAACGCTACCGCCAGCGGTTGCGCGACGAGATTGGGCGGACGCTTGCCCCCGGCCAGCCCGTCGAGGACGAGATGCGCTCCCTTTTCGCCGCGCTTTCCGAATGATTTTTTGTAACGACCGTCCGCCAACGCGTAAGGGCGGAATAAGATGAATCCCACAAGCCTCTGTCCCGAATGCGGAAAACCCGTGCCGGTCGGCAGCCAGCACCAGATCTGCCCCGCCTGCCTCCTCGCCCAAGCCCTGGCTTCCCAAACGTGCGCTGAAAAGAAGCACGCGGCGGCGGCTCCAACGCCGGAGGAGATCGCCGGGAAGTTCCCGCAGTTCGAAATCCTCGAGTGCCTCGGGCGCGGCGGCATGGGCGTGGTTTACAAGGCCCGCCAGAAATCGCTCAACCGGCTGGTCGCGATCAAAATCCTCGCCCCGGAGCGGGAGCACGACGCCCGGTTCGCCGGACGTTTCGCCCGCGAGGCCGAGCTGCTCGCGAAGCTCAGCCACCCGCGCATCGTCACCATCCACGACTTCGGCGAGACCGGCGGGCTGTATTACCTCGTGATGGAATTTGTGGACGGCGTGAGCCTGCGCGACCTGCTGCGCGACGGAAAACTGGAGCCAAAGCAGGCGCTGGCCATCGTGCCGGAAATCTGCGACGCGCTGCAATTCGCGCACGACCACGGCATCGTCCACCGCGACATCAAGCCGGAGAACATCCTGCTCGACCGCCTGGGACGCGTGAAGGTCGCCGACTTCGGGCTCGCCAAACTCGTCGGGGTCGGCGAGGAAGCGGGTGCAGGCGAGCCTTCCGGCGCGGCGCTGACCGAGGCGGGAAAAGTCATGGGCACGCCGAGCTACATGGCCCCCGAGCAGACCGGGCATCCCGGCGAGGTTGATCACCGCGCGGACATCTACGCGCTCGGCGTCGTTTTCTACCAGATGCTCACCGGCGAACTGCCCGGCAAATCGCTGGAGCCGCCCTCGCGCAAAGTGCAGATCGACGTGCGCCTCGACGAGATCGTCCTGCGCGCGCTGGAAAAAGAGCCGGAACGCCGCTACCAGCAGGCCAGTGTTTTCAAAACGCAGGTGGAGACGGTTGCTGCGGACCCGCAATCCGCGCAGGAACGGTCGGTGCCGGTCGCGACTTATATTGCTGCCGCACTCAGTTTCATCGCGTTGCTTGGGGGGCTGATCCTGAATTCTCCCGAAAGCAAAATAGCGGTGGTGATCGGGGCCGTCGGTCTCATGGCCACGCTGATCAAGTTGAAACTGCTCAGTGCTTGGCCGTTCGGCTGGCCGCGTATTTTTCAAAGCCGGTGGTTCGCATGGGCGTTCGGAGGAATTTGTCTCCTCATTTTCTGTCCCATCGCCCTCTATTACATAAGGGCGGAGACGCAAAAAAATCCCGCCCAACTGACAGAGGAAGGCTGGAAAACCCTGCTGAATGACGATCAGCGACGCATCGTGGAATGGACGGACCGGCAGTTCCGGGGCTATTTCGACCAGCGCGCGTTCGACGGGTGGTCTGACAGGGAACGCGCCGATCTGGAAAAACGCCTCATCGATACGCTGAAGGGGCCGCGGACGCGCGAATATTATCAGGCGATCAACTCGCTGGCCGCTCTGGGTTCGCAACGCGCCCTGCCGGACTTGCGCGCCATCGCCTTCGACCGCCGCGAAAAAGACAACCGCGACCGCTGGATGGCCATCCGCGCCCTCGGCATCCTGGGCGACAAAACCGCCGTGCCCGAGCTTGCCCACCTCGTCTATCACGGCAACACCAACACGCGCTGGTGGGCGCAGATATCGCTCGTGCGCCTGACGGGACAAAATTTTGGCAAGGACTGGAATGCCTGGGGCAAATGGTGGAACGAAAGCGGCGGCCAGCCTCCGTTCACGCCGGAGATCGTCCGTTGGTGGAGCGGCCAGGGCGCGCCCGAAACGCTTGCCGGGACTCTCGAGGAAGGCGACAGGAAGTTTTTTGAAAAGCTCGAGGCATCCGCGACGGGGGGCGCGCCTGCCGGCGAGGGAGGCGAACCGCCCCCGGCACCATCGCCCGGCGAGGTCGTGTTCGACCATGCCGGCAAGGTGAGCGGGCTATGGAAACTCCCGCCGGCAACCGGGGCCGTGGTTGCCGAGGCCGGCGATGACACCCGCGCCGCGACCACAGCCATCAACGCCTGGCTCGCGCTCATGGACAACGGCGACTACGCCAAAAGCTGGGAGGCGGCCTCAGAGGGCTTTCGCCACACCGTCACGCAAGAGGGATGGGTGACGATGTCGCAGGCGGTCCGCCAGCCGCTGGGCAAGGTGATTTCCCGGAAGGCGACCTCGACGCGGCGGATGACTGCATCGCCCGGGATGGCGGACGGCACCTATTGCGTGGCGAAGTTCGACACGGTCTTTGAAGGAATGCCGGCCGCCGTGGAAACCGTCACGTTCGTCCAGGAAAAGGAAGGCCCGTGGAAAGCCGCCGCCTGCCTCATCCTTCCCGGTTCGGACACAAAAACGGAACCCGCCACACCGACGGAAAAGGCGGCGGTGGCGGCGGCGGAAACGTGGATTGCCGGGATCGACGCCGGAAATTATCCGCAAAGCTGGAAAGCCGCGTCGGAGCTTTTCCAGAAGGCCATTGCGGAGGCCGGATGGAACACCGCCGTCACGGGCGTCCGCAAGCCGCTGGGCGCGCTGGTTTCCCGCGCGCTGAAATCCGCGCGATACACCAAGTCGCTCCCCGGCGCGCCGGATGGGGAATATGTTTTCATGCAATTCGACACCTCGTTCGCCGCGAAGAAAACCGCTGTGGAAACCGTGACTTTCATGCTGGAAAAGGACGGCGCGTGGCGGGCGGCGGGATATTTCATCCGGTGAAACCCATGAAACAATCGGGATTCCCTCCCGCCGGGCGGGGTGCTAGGGTCCGCAGATGGAAAACCGGGCGCTGGGTGAAGCTAAATGGATTCTGGCCGCGATTGCCGCAGCCTGGCTGCTCACGGTTCTTGTTTTTCCCCTGCTCTCGATTTTTTTTGCGCTGGCGCTCCTGTTCACGCTCTATTTTTTCCGTGACCCGCAGCGCGTTCCTCCTTCGGGGGACCATCTCGCAGTGTCTCCGGCCGACGGGTTGGTGACCACGGTCGATGAGGTCGAGGAAGAGGAGTTTTTGAAAACCCGGCTGCGCAGGGTCGGCATTTTTCTCTCAGTTTTCGACGTGCATGTGAACCGGGTTCCGCTCGCGGGGGAGGTCCTGCATTCCGAACCCAAGCCCGGGCGTTTTTTGGATGCCCGGAACCCGCTCTGCTCCTTGCTGAATGTCAGCCGGTCCTGGGTTTTTTCCGGCGCGGCGGGCACCGTGGTCGTGCGCCAGATCACCGGGGCGATCGCCCGGCGGATTTGTCCCTGGGCGGTGGTCGGCGACAAGCTTTCGCGCGGGGAACGGTTCGGGATGATCCGCTTCGGTTCGCGGACGGAATTGCTTCTTCCGCTGGATGCGGAAATTCTCGTCCGGCCTGGCGACCGCGTGCGAGGAGGCGAGACGCCTGTTGCCCGGTTGCCGGAAATTGCGGAAGCCGGACAGGATTTACGGGATTAACGGGATGAGAGCGCAACCTTCGATCCCGGCCCGGGGAGCGGGAATCCCAAAAACTCGCCTATGAACGGATCCAACGAGCCAAAAATCTACCTGCTGCCGAACCTGATGACGGCCGGCAACCTGTTCTGCGGGTTCGCAGCTGTCCTGCACATCATCGACGGGTCCCTTCTCGTGGCGTCCGGAGAATCTCCCGGCTCGCTCTACTACGAGGCGATCGCCTTCATCCTGGGGGCCTGTGTTTTCGATCTGCTGGACGGACGGCTGGCCAGGCTGGGCGGGCACGAGAGCGCGTTCGGGAGGGAGTTCGACTCGCTGGCCGACGTCGTTTCCTTCGGCGTGGCCCCGGCGCTGCTGGTATACCAGATCGTGCTCCGCGATTTTCAGCGCACCGGATGGATGATCGCATTTTTTTTCCTGCTGTGCGGCGCGCTCCGGCTCGCCCGGTTCAACTGCACCTCGCAATCCGCCGGGGATAAGCCCGACAGGGATTTCCAGGGGTTCCCGATTCCGGCGGCCGCCGGGCTCATCGCCTCGCTCACGCTTCTCATGCTGTGGATCCAGGCGGACGACAAGGAAATCGGCCCGTGGAAATTCGCGCTTCCGGTCCTGCTCCTGTTCCTGTCCTTCATGATGTTCAGCAAAGTGAAATACCCGAGCTTCAAGGGCTTGAACTGGAGGACGCAGCGATCCATCCCGGCCTTCCTGGGATTGATCGTCCTTCTGGCGTTCACCGCCATGTATTATTGGTGGATGCCGGCCGTGCTGTTCGTGTCCTTCCTGGTTTACGGTTTCGTCCGCCCCTTCATTTCGAAAGCGATTCGGCACGAGATCGAGGAGGACGAACAGGACGAACAGGACGAGTAGGCGGCGGTGCCGGTTTTTCATGACATTCCGGAGATGCCGTGGCCGCCGCGCTTCGGAAGGATGTCGAATTTGCTTGCCCCGCCATTTGACCGCCCGTAGCATGCGCGGCCCTTGTAACAAGGGAGACATGGTCCGATCTTCTCATGCCGTTCTGCGTCCCCGTTTTTCCGCGCCCCGATCCCGCGCGCGGCACGGCAGCGGATTGGCATTGTCGATTTCGGGTTGGTAGCTCAATGGTAGAGCAGCGCCCTTTTAAGGCGTTGGTTGTGGGTTCGAGTCCCACCCAACCCAAACCCCTTTTTTCCTCTGTATCCCTGATAAACACAGGCTTTGCGGGCCTCTTCACCCTCTCAGGCGGTTACGCACCGAAACGCAAGAAAACGCATGAAACACCCCCTTTCGTGGTATCCCCACTTCGTTCAACCCTGGTCAGATTTTTGACGCGAGGCGCAGGATCTGGTGGGAAAAATCCGCCGCGTTCCCGAAAAAATCCCGCAGGAACCCGAAGCAGGTCACTCCCGGGGAGGCGATGATCAGGAGGATGGCGAGGAGGAGCAGGTTCATGGTATAGATGAGGACAAGCGAAAAGAATGTCCCCCCATACGTGAGATCCGGCTGGCCTTTGGGGATCATCCAGCAGGTGAAGGAAAGGTGGAACGCCCAGGTGACGCCGACTGCGGCGAAGAGGAGCTGACGGTAGGGAGCGACATCCGTGAAAAGGGCCGCCACGCCGTAAATGGCGATCACGAGCAGGCTGTAGATCGGGAAAAAATACGGGGCGAGGGCAATCCATGTGTTCGTTTTGTCCGTGAGGATATGCCCTCCGGTTTTGGCGACGTGGAACTTGTGCACCCGGCCACCCATGATCAAAACCCAGACCGCGTGGGTGAGCTCGTGCCCGAAGACGTAGATCCAGAGCGGGCGCGGCAGCCCGAAAAACGCGACCAGCCAGAGAAGCGCCCCCAGGGAAAAAAACCAGAACTCCTCGGTGAGCCAGAAGACATCGTGGACGGTCGTCCGGGCGAACGCGGTGAAAAACGTCTGCGTGAGCACCCAGGTCGGCGGGAGCAGGAAAATCCCGACGACGAATTTCACCCAGCGCGTGGGGACGGTGTCGGGGATGGCTCCGGCGAACGAGGCATTGAGTCTGGTCGGTGCACGCTTTGGACGTCGTTTCCCGGCCATGTGAGAGAAACGCTATGCCCGGCCCAGGTAGGACCCGTCGGCGGTGCTGACTTTGATCGATTCGCCCTCCTTGATGAAGAGCGGGACGTTGATCGTTTTGCCCGTTTCCAGTTTGGCGGGCTTCTGGACATTGTTCGCCGAGTCGCCGCGGACTCCGTCGGCGGACTCTGTCACTTTCAGGGTGACCGAGGAGGGGAGGATGACCTGTGCGGGCCGACCCTCGATGCTCAGAACTTCCACTTTGAGGTTTTCGACAAGGTAGTCCTTGCCTTCGGCGACAAGATCCTCATGCAGGGTGATCGTTTCGTAGCTTTCGGGATCCATGAAGTGGTAGCCCTGGTGATCGGAGTAGCTGAACTCCAGCTGCTGGCGGTTCACGTCGACCGTGTCGACTTTCTCTGTTGAGGAGAACCGGATGTCGGCGGACTTGCCGGTGCCGATGTAGCGGATGATGCATTGCACGAAGGCGCGGAGATTGCCGGGAGTGCGATGCTGGATGTCGAGGATGATGGCCGGGTTTCCGTTATAACGGATTGCCATGCCTTTGCGGAGATCGTTTGCGGCTGCCATGAGAGAGGGCATGATTCGTAAACCCAACCGACATCCTTGGCAAGATGGGAATCGCGGCCCAAATCTGCGGGTAACGCCAACGATGGGAGGGCGAACCTCCGAGCCCATTTATTACGGCTCAGACGGAGCTTCGCCCTCCCAGGACGGAGCTTCGCCCTCCCTCGCGTTATCGACAGGTCGTCGATCCGCTCCCCTCTCATTTCTTCCCTTAGGCGCGAATTTGGGTGCGGCCTTCGAAGTCGATCAAGTTGAGGAGAGGAGCGCGAGAAAATCCGAGGCCGAGTGGCTGGGGTCGGAGGCCAGGACCTCCCGCGCGAGTTTCCCCGCCCGGGCTTTGCGTCCGAGGCAGGAAACCGCCTGCGCTTCGAGGAACTTTGCGGCGAGGTTCTGGCGGGCCTGCAAGTCTTCGTCGAAGAGCAGCATCGCCGGCAGCGATGTCGCGAAGTAGTCTGTCTTTGCGGGCGTTTCGGCGAGTTGCTTCGCGTGGGCGAGCAGGCCGGACGCGAGTCGGCGCGCGTCCGCTTTCCGGCCCAGGCGCTCCAGGGAGAGGATGGAAAAGAACGTCATTTCGGAGAACGCGCGAGCGCTCATTTCCTGGAAGTCGCCCCGGAATTCCGCCGCCTTCTTCCACCACCGTTTCGCCCCGGCCTTGTCTCCCGATGCGGAGCTGGCTTCGCCGAGCCAAAACCAGATGTCGCTCGCGTTCGCCAGGAGGTGCCTGGCTTCGCCGAGGTTTTCGGGGACGTCCAGCGCCTGGCGGAAGCGGGCGAGCGCCCCGGCCGCGTCCCCTGCCGCGAACGCCCGGCACCCGAGCGCGAGACGGGTTCGCACGTGCTGGCCGAGGGCCTGGCCCTCGCCTCCCTCCCACGGCTGGAACTTGCGCCCCGAAAGAATGGCGAGGGCTTTTTCCGGCTGCCCGGTCTGGTTGTAGAGCGCGCAGAGTTCCACCGAGAGGTCGTCCCGGCGGGCGACGAGCCCGCGGTGGATTTCGAGTTCGCGGAGCCGTTTTTGCGGCGGCTCGCCAAGCCGTTTCCAAAGCTGGTCGCGCTCGTGGAGGACGCGGGCGTCCTGCGGGTCCGCGCGCAGGGCCATTTCATACGCGGCGCGGGCCTTCGCGGGCTGCTTGAGCGCATTGTATCGGCCGATGCCGAGATTGCGCCAGACGACGGAGAAGCCCGGGTCGAGCTTCGCGGACTTTTCCCAAAGGGCGATGCCCTCTTCGTGGCGGCGGCGGTCGTAGAGCAGGTTGCCGAGATAATAGGGTGCGCGCGCGTCCCTGGGATTTGCCGCCATCGCGGATTCGAGCACGGCGATCTCCTCGATCCGCGCCGGGAAGCAATAGTCGGGGGATGCCGCCTGCGCCCGCCTCCGCGCCGCGCGCGCCAAGGCCGGTTTCCCGGCCTTTTCCTGGATCCATGCCAGCGTGTATGCCACCAGCGGGCCCGTCCCGGAACCGTCCTCTTTCCGCGCCGACGAAAGCCACTCGGCGGCGTCTTCCCACAGGCCCGCCCTGGCGCAATCGTGGGCCAAGTCCAGCCGCACTTGATTGTCGCAGGCGGGTTCCTGCCCGTCCAGATGCCGCGCCCACCAATCGAGCGGGTCGAGGCCCAGGGTTTCGCGCAGCAGGAGCGCCGCCTCTTCCGCGCGCCCCAGCCGCCGCAGCACCACCGCCTTCAAATCGCGGGCGCGGAGGTTGCCGCCGTCGGCCCGCAGGGAGGCGTCCAGATGCCCGGCGGCGGCGGGCCAATCCTGTCGGCAGCAATCCAGTTCCGCGAGCGCATGCCAGGCGGCGGCTTTCCATGCCTGGTTCCAGGCCGCCTTCGAGAAGGCCTCGCAGGCTTCGTCATCCCGCCCGAGAAACCGCAGGCAAAGCCCCAGATTGTAATATGCCTCGCCATCATAAGGGTTCGGGTTCCGGCAAGTGAGCCGCCCGATGGCGCGGCGCAAATGTGCTTCGGCCGGGCCGAACTCGCCGCGCCGGAGGTGCCGGAGGCCGAGCGCGTTGTTGCAGCGCGAGTCGCCGGGATCACGTCTCAGCGCTTCGCGCCAATAGGGTTCCGGCGAGCGCGTCGCATGGCGGTATTGTTCGAGGTGCAGCCCTGTCAGGAACAGTTCCTCCACACCGGCGATGTCCGCGGGAGCGGGCGGTTCCGTGGCCGGGTCCGGCGGGTGGCCCCCGGTGCGTGGCCCGGGCGAATAGGCGAGGATTTCCCTCCCCTCCCGGTCCGTCACGCGCAGCCTCAGCGAAGTGTCTTTCGCGCCTGGCGGCAGCGCGGCGGAACGGACGAAGGGAGAGGCGGGCGAAAGGTCCGCCTTCCGCTCGAACAAACGCAGCCCCCCGCACTCAAGCGTGATTTTCGCCCCGGGAAACCCCCGCGTGACGGAGACGCCCGCCCGGGCCCGTCCGCTGCCGACCCGCAGGCTCAATGCCGCGTCGAGATTCGCGTGCTGCGCCGCGCCAATCTCGCGGATCGGATACCAATACTGGCTCCAGCATTTGGTTTCTCCGGGCTGCAAAAACGAAAAATCCGGCTGGTTGTCGGTGAAGACCCCGGCCATCAGTTCGATATACGGCGCGGTTTCTCCGCCCGCGTCCGCATCGGTCAGGTTGCGGTCCCAGGCATAGCCGAATTCGTGGTTTCCCCAGGTCCACTGCTTTTTTCCGGGGGCGATGCGGTGGTCCGCGATGTGCACGAGTCCGGCCCGCGCCCTGTAATCGTATCCGCCGAAAAAGTCCTCCTTCGTCCCCATGCACATGTAGGAGGTCGGCACGGGGATGTTGGCATACCACGACAGGTCGTTGGGCGCATAGGAGCCCGGCGGCACATGGTGGCGCGGCGCTTCCTCGGCCGGGACCCCCTTTTTTCCGCGTGCCCCATAATCCACCCCGTAATAATGTCCCTGGCACAGCGGATACTCGCTGGTCGCCCGTTTGGCGTGGTCCGCGACACAACTCGCATCCGGAGGAAAAAAGGATTGGTATTGCTCGTGCACGCGCGTGGCGACGTTTGCCCACCAGAGGAACGTCTGGACGAATGGCGTCCGGTTGTAGGCGCGCACCTTGATCTCGAGCACCGCGCGTCCGGGATGCAGGCAGACCCCGTGCATCCCCTTCATGCGGGCCATCGGGTCATGGTCGCCAAGCCACACGGTGACCGACCCGTCGCCGTGCCTCTCGATTTCGGCATCTGCGGGCATGAATGTCGAGGGACGGTGGTGTTGCGGCCAGTTGAACTCGATGCCTCCGCTGGCCCACGGGCCCGCGAGACCGACCAGCGCCGGCTTGATCACGGGCTGGTTGTAAACGAGATCGTAGCCGTTGGTCTTGTCGCGCAGCACGTGGATGCGACCCCCGATCTGCGGCAGGATCATGATGTAAAGGAACTCGTTCTCCAGATGCACCGCGTCCCACCCGACATCCGATTTTGTTTCGGAAATCCGGTCGATGAAGGGCAGGGGATAAACCCGTCCGCTCGACCCCTGGTAAACGCGCTTCTCCAGAAACATCGGGTTCTTGTCCGGAGCAGCCGGCGCGTAGGTGGGAAAAACGACCGGCTCGCGGCGGACCTGGACAGCGGGGAATTTCATCGTGGCAAGTCTTCCCGAACCGGGCCCGGAGGGAAATGGACAATGCCCCGAAAATGATGGACAATCCTCCGATGGCGGTTTGCAGCCCCGGCAATTCCTTCCCGGCAAGGAAGCGCGCGTCCGGATTCCCCGGACAGCGCCTCGTCGTGGTGCATCCGCCGCAACTGGCCCGCGCCTCGCGGCTGGCGCTCCTGCACCCGTTCCATCCGACGGATGTCGGCATTTTTCACTCGGCGTCCGGCCACGAGCGCCGCCGTCCGGCGGGCAGTTCCCAGACGATTTTCATCCACTGCATCGCGGGCGGCGGCTGGTGCGAAGTGGAGGGGGCCCGCCATGCGGTCGGGCCGGGGAGCCTTCTCGTCATCCCCGCCCGCTGCGCCCATGCCTACGGCGCATCGACGCGAAGCCCTTGGTCGATCGAGTGGTTCCACGCGACGGGTGTCGGCATTCCGGAAATCCTGCGGCGGATGGGGACGAACCGGCGTTCGCCGGTTCTGTCCCTCGGGCCGGGGGTCTGGGATTCCGGCCTTTTCGAGGAAGCGCTTTCGGGCCTCGAGGCCGGTTTCACAGATTCCCACCTCGTCCACGCCGCGCTTGCCCTGGGCCATCTGCTGGGCAGGATCATCGTCCGGCAAAAGGAGGGGTTCCCGGACCGTTCCTCCCTTGCGGCGCGCCTGGAAAAAGTCGCCGTGTTTCTCCGGGAAAACCACGCCCAATCTCCCGGCGTCCCCGCGATGGCCTCCATGGCGGGGCTCTCGCCCTCGCATTTTGCGGGCCTTTTCCTCCGGCACACCGGGCATCCGCCGGTGGAATACCTGATCCGCGCGCGGATCGGACGCGCGTGCCAGCTTCTTGATTTCACGGACCTGCCTATCAAGGAAATCGCCCAAAAAGTCGGTTATCCGGACCCTTATTATTTCTCGCGCATTTTCAAGAAAGTGACTGCGAGTTCACCCGGTGCCTACCGCCGAACCTCCAAGGGGTAAGGGAACGCCCGGAGCTACGCGACTTTCCTGCGGAGGGAGACGAGCCGGTAGGAGGCGGCGTAGGTCACCGCGCAGAAACCGAGTGTCACGAGGAGCGAGTGGCCGAGCGAAGGCATGCCGGCCACTGCGGGGCCGCCGAGGGACTGGCGGATCGCCGAGACCCCGTAGGTCACGGGGTTGAGCTTGCCGATCCAGCCGACCACCGAATGGCCGACTGGCAGCGGAAAGAGCGAGCCGGAAACCATCCACATCGGCATCAGGACCACGTTCATGATGGCATGGAATCCCTGCGTGGAGTCCATCGGCCAGGCGACGAGAAAACCAAGCCCGGTCATGCTGAAGCCGACCAGCAGAAACGATGCGGCGAGCGCGGGCAGGAGGTGGGGCGGGAACGTGACCCCCGCGAACGGGGCCATGACGCAGAAGAGCAATGCCTGCCCCGCGGCGAGCGTCGTGCCGCCGAGGAATTTTCCCAACACGATCGCGCCCGGCGACACCGGCGCGACAAGCACGCCCTGCAAAAATCCTTCCCGCCGGTCCTCGATCACGGAAATCGTCGAGAAAATTGCCGTGAAGAGCATGATGAGGACGAGGGTTCCCGGGAAAAAGTAGGTGAGATACGGGATCGTCTCCCCCCCCGAAGGCCGGAACGAAGGGCCGAATCCCGCACCGAGCAGCACCCAGAAAACCAGCGGGGTCACCAACGCGCTGATGATCCGGTTCCGCTGGCGGAGGAAGCGCGCCACGTCGCGGTGCCAGAGGGCGGCAGCCGGTCTCCAGAAGTAGGTGTTATTCATCGAGGCGCTTTCCGGTTTTGAAGAGGAACACGTCTTCCAAAGTCGGTTTGGAGATCGTTGTCGAAGCAATCGCGGACGGCATCTCCGCCGCGAGCCGGGCGGCCACGGAATGGGCCTCCGAGGCAGAGACCCGGACTTCCCCTTCGAGCGAATGAGGGTCGAGCCCGCATTTCGCCCGGAGAAATCCCGCGACGCCCGGGACATCGGTGGTGGCCACGCGCAGGACCTCCGGGCCGGCGGCCGCCAGCAGGTCGGCGGGGGATTCCACGCACACGAGAGATCCCTCGCTCAGGATGCCGACACGGTCCGCTCGGGCGGATTCGTCCATGAGGTGGCTGGTGAAGACGACCGTCATCCCATGCGAGGAGCGCAGGTTGCCGACGAGCGCCCACAGGTCCATGCGGGCCGAGGGATCGAGTCCGGTGGAAGGTTCGTCCAGCAGCAGGATTTCCGGGCGCGCGAGAAGGCATTTCGCGATTTCCACCCTCCGCTGCTGGCCGCCGGAGAGGGTCTCGACCAGCGCGTCGAGCTTTTCCTCCAGGCGGAGAGAGGAGGCCAACTCGGAAATCCTTTGGCGTAGCGGGATGCCGTGCATGCCGTAGAGCGCCCCGCCATACCGCAAGTTTTCGTGGGCGGTCAGTTTCTTGTCGAGGCTCGGCGATTGGAAAACAACCCCGATTTTGGCGCGGACGGATGCCGGCTCGCGAACCACGTCGCTGCCGCCCACACGGGCGGAACCGCCGTCCGGAGAAATCAGCGTGGCGAGGATCCGGAAGAGGGTTGTTTTTCCGCTCCCGTTCGGCCCGAGGAGGGCGAACATCTCGCCCGCGACGACCTCGAGGTCCAGGCCGCGCAACACCGTGTGGCTCCCGTATTTTTTGACCAGTCGTTTTGTGGAAACAGCGCCCATTGTTGAAACGCGGGCACACTCGCAAATCACGCGATCCAACGCGAATGAAAAAACTCGCGGTCCCTCCTGCATAATTGACACGCCCGCCCAAACGCGCTTTGATCCCCCGGATGATCAGATTTTCAGCCCTCTTTTGCCTGGCGCTGGCTGCCGTCGGCTGCTCGGCACCGGAGGGGCCCGCAAACAGGCTCGAAAAGGCCAATGTCCTGCCGCTGGCGCTGGATGATTCCTACCAGTTCCGCAAGATCCAGCAGAACACCTGGGACAACACAAAAATCGCGCCTGTGACCATTAGCGAGGCTGCGAATTTCGAAAGGAACAGGGCCTACTGGGGGGCGGTCGACAGCCGGGAACAGGCCGAGCGAAACGGCAACTATTACAACATCTTCTGGAAGTCGAAGAACCCGTCCGACGTGACCGTCCGGCTCGAATACCGCCAGGCGGGGCTGTCCAATTACGTCTTGGCCAAGGAGCGGTATTATCCCGGTGTGCGCGGGTCCCGGAAATCCTCCTTCGAAGTCGCCGGCGACGAGTATCTGGAAAACGGTCGCGTGACGTCCTGGCGCGTCCTTTTGATTGTCGGCGGGAAGATCGTGGCCCTCCGCCAGTCCTACATGTGGAACTAGCCTTCATTTGACACCGCCGCCCGCTCGGGGCAAATTGTGTCCGGTTCATTGTGAGCACACCATCTTCGGTTCTTGTCGGCAGCCTCGGTCGCACGGTATGGCTCAAAGTCAATGGCCGGGGGACGTTTCAGAGCAGCCCCGGCGTCAAAGAATTCGTGAAACAGATGATCCGGAGGGGCCACCGGGAGTTCGTGGTCGATCTGGATGCCTGCGAGTTGATGGACTCGACCTTCATGGGCACCCTTGCGGGCGTCGCGCTCCGGCTCCGCGACATCGGCCAGGGCGGGCTCCGCGCGGTGAACGTCAACGACCGGAACGCCGCCCTGCTGGAAAACCTCGGGCTCGACCATCTTTTCGCGGTGGAAACCGGCCATCTCGCGGATGCCCCAGAAAAGTTGCGTCAGCCCGATCCGGTCCGGGACGAGGACCCCAAGGAGACGGTTCTCCAGGCCCACGAGGCCCTGATCGAGGCGGACGCCCAGAATGCCGTGAAGTTCAAGGATGTTGTGGAATATCTGCGCCAGGAGCTGGAGCAGGAGAACGGAGCGGAAGATTGACGCGGATCATCCTTGATCCCGCGCATGCCGTTTCGGATATTCGCCGCCTCAGGCCTCATGTGGACCTTAATTTACTTCGTGTTGTTCTTCGGGACATTCGTCGCGCTTCTGGTTGTGCTGAACGCATTCACCAAGAAGGTCAGCGAACTCGAACGGCAGCGCGCCGAAATCGAGGTCGAGGAGGACCGCGTCTTCGATTTCCTGCACGGGTTGGGCGAGGCGTTTTCCGAGGGGGTCCGCAGCTCGGAGCTCCATCGCCTCATCGTCGAGAGTGCCGTGCGCATCCTGGACGCGCATGGCGGGGCGCTTTATCTGGCGGACAAGAACGACTCCACGCTGTCGCCCGCGTTCATTTCCAAAGGATGCCCGCCCCTGGTCGATGTGCCCCGCCACATCATGGAGCAGTCCACGCTCACATCCGTGGCGTTGGAGAGCTACCTGCGGCTGCATCCGGTCCGGCGCGGCGAGGGGATCATCGGCAAATGCTGGGAGAGCGGCAGCGCCCGCGTGCTCGAACCCTCGGATGATGATGCCGGGGCGGAGGGGGTGACGTCCGCGCTGGTCGGCCCGCTGGTCTACCGCCGCAAAATTCTCGGCGTGCTCGGCCTCGCCAACGGGCCGGTGAGCACGCCGTTCCGGGTGGCGGACCTGAAGGTTTTCAAAGCGATCACCGAGCAGGGGGCGTTCGCGCTCTACAACGAGGTGGTTTATCTCGAGGCCGGCGAGAAAAAGCGGATGGACCACGATCTGGAGATCGCGCGCGAGATCCAGGGCATCCTCCTTCCCTCGTCCTCGCCGGCGGTCCCGGGGTATGAGTTGAGCGGGGTGAACATCCCCGCCCGCCAGGTGAGCGGAGATTATTTCGACTACATCCGCATGGATCCATCCCGGCTGGGGGTCGTCATTGCGGACGTTTCGGGAAAAGGCGTTCCCGCGTCGCTCATCATGGCGATGTGTCGCAGCGTCCTCCGGAGCGAGGCGGTCAACAAAACCTCGGCTTCCGAGGTTTTGCGGCGGGTCAACCAGCAGCTCTACCCGGACATCAAGGAAGACATGTTCATCAGCATGGCCTACCTGATCCTGGACGCGGATGGCAGGCAGGCGACGCTTGCGAGGGCCGGACACGATGCCCCCCTGCTCTATCGCGCGGCGACCAAAGAGGTCGAAAAGCTCACGCCGAAAGGAATGGCGCTTGGGATTGACAGCGGGGAGGTCTTCAATAGAGTGTGCGCCGACTTCAGCTTCACGCTGGAGAAGGGGGATTGTATCCTGCTCTACACCGACGGTGCCACGGAGGCGCTGGACCAGGAGGGGCTGGAATACGGCCTTCCCCGTCTGGTCCAGGGCCTGCAGGCGAGCGCGCCGCACGGCGCGGCCAGCGTGGTCAGGTATGTGGCCGACGACGTGAAAACCTTCGTCGGCATCCATCCCCAGCACGACGACATCACTCTTATCGCCATTGCCAAGACATGAAAAAAAACGAACCCGAACCCGGGGACAAAACCCCTGATGCGCCGGAGAAAGCGGTTTCCGCCACGGAGGAAGCCCCGGATTTTCAGGCCGAGGCGGCCCGGTTCAAGGACCTCGCTCTTCGCGCCCAGGCCGAACTCGACAACTACCGCAAGCGCGCCATCCGCGACAAAGAAGAGTCGGCCCGATACGCGAATGCCCGCCTCTTGGAAAAGTTGCTTCCCGTCCTGGACAACTTCGAGCTGGGCCTGGAGGCCGCGCGTTCCGCCCCCGATGCCGCCTCGATCGTCGAGGGCATGGCCATGGTCCAAAAGCAGCTCCAGGATTTTCTCAAAGAGCATGGCGTGGAAGCCGTCCCCGCCGAAGGGGAGGTCTTCGATCCGTCCCATCACGAGGCGGTCGCGCAGGAACACAGCCCGGCCGTGCCCGAGGGCCATGTCGTCCGCCTGCTCCGCAAGGGATACAGGCTCAGGGATCGCCTGCTCCGCCCCTCCAGTGTCACCGTTTCCAAGGGTGCCGCCGAATGAGCCGCAAGCGCGACTATTACGAAATCCTCAGCGTCGAGCGTTCGTCTGCGGAGGAGGAAATCAAGCGTTCCTACCGCAAGCTCGCGGTCAAATTCCACCCGGATAAAAACCCCGGCGACCACGAAGCCGAGGAACGGTTCAAGGAGCTTGGCGAGGCCTACGACGTGCTCATGGACCCGCAGAAACGTGCGGCCTACGACCGCTACGGTCACGCGGCGTTCCAGCAGGGCGGCATGGGCGGCGGCGGGTTTCACGACCCGTTCGATCTCTTCCGCGAGGTCTTCGGAGCGGGTGGGGGATCGGGAGGGATTTTCGATCACTTTTTCGGCGGCGGTGGCGGCGACGCCTCAGGTCGGCAGCGGGGATCGGACCTGCGCTACGACATGCAGATCACGCTCGAGGAGGCGGCTTTCGGCGCCGAAAAGGAAATCGAGATCCGCAAGCTCGATGCCTGCGGATCCTGCGAGGGGTCGGGTGCCCAAAAAGGATCCAAGGCGGTGGTCTGCCCGACCTGCCGGGGACGCGGCCAAGTCGTGGCATCGAGGGGATTTTTTCAGGTGGCGCAGACGTGCCCCCAGTGTCACGGGACCGGCCAGATTATCGAAAAGCCCTGCAAGTCCTGCCAGGGCGAAGGCCGGGTCGAAAAGACCTCGCGCGTGAAAATCAAGGTCCCCGCCGGCATCGAAAGCGAATCCCGGCTGCGGAGTTCCGGGGGCGGCGAAGCCGGCCTGCGGGGCGGTCCATCCGGCGACCTCTACGTGGTCCTCCACATCAAGGAGCACGATGTTTTCGTCCGCGACGCGATGGATCTCCGCTGCGAGGTCCCGATCCCGTTCACCGTCGCCGCGCTCGGGGGCGAAATCCGCGTGCCCGCCCTCCAGGGGGCCGTGAACGTGAAAATCCCCGCCGGCACCCAGAGCGGCGCGGTGTTCCGCGTTCGCGGACACGGGATGCCCGGCCTCCACAGCTCGGCGCGAGGGGACATCCTCACCCACGTGCAGGTCGAGGTTCCCACCCGCCTCAACCACGAGCAGCGCGAGGCATTGCTCAGGTTTTCCGAGCTTTGCGGCGAAGACAACAGCCCGATCCACAAGGGCTTCTACGAGCGCCTGAAAGATCTCTTCAGCTGACCGGCTTCGGCGTCGTCCCGATCCAGGCCGCGATGTGGACGTCGCGGACGCTGACCCCGGCCTGCTCGGCGGCCGCGCGGCAGGATTCGAATTCCGGAGACGCCTGCACCAGGTCTTCGCCCAAAAATCCCAGCTTGATGCGGACAGGCCCGTAGGGCGTCTCGACGTCGCGGAACTCCCGGCGGAGCTTGTAGCGTTTGGCCGTGTGGATCCGGACTCCGAACGCGCTGGTTTCCGTCAGCAAAATTCTCGCGAGGTCCTCGGTCTTGTCCGGATGGCAAAGCGCCGTGAGCACGAATCCCGGACGGTTTTTCTTCATCTGGGCGGAGGTGAAAAAGACATCGAGGGCGCCGGCTTGGAACAGCCTCTGCATGGCTGCGGCAGCCAGCTCGGGCGTGATGTCGTCGAGGTTGGTCTCGATCTGCGAAATCTCGTCGGTCTCCGAAGATTCGGGGTCGCCGGTCTGTCCGAGAACCGCCCGGAGGACGTTCGGGCGCGGGGGGGTCTCCCGGGAGCCGAGCCCGTATCCTGCGCGCTCGATCCGCATTTCGCCGACCGGGCCGTAGCGCTCGCAGAATTCGGCGAGCAGCGCCGCCCCTGTCGGCGTGATGAACTCCGATTCCTCGGCCACCTGGCGCAGCGGGACTCCGGCAAGGATTTCCAGCGTCGCCGGGGCGGGGAGCGGAAATCGCCCGTGGGCGCACTGGACCCAGCCGGACCCCTCGACCGGGACCGACGCCTCGACGCGCAACGGCCCGAGAGCGTGGATGCCCGCGCAGGCCGCCACGATGTCCGCGATGGAGTCCGCCGCGCCAACCTCGTGAAACCCCACTTCTTCCGTGGGAACCCCGTGGATTTTTCCCTCGGCAACCGCAATCCTGTGAAAGACCGACAAGGCGCGCGATTTGACGTCGGGATCGAGCGTGGATTTTTCGAGGAGCGCGCGGATGTCGCGGTAATTCCGCCCGTGAACATGCCCGTGAGAATCCCCGTGGCCATGCCGGTGAACGTGGGTGGGCGCGGGTTCCCGGGGTGAGCTTGCCGCCCCCCATTCTCCGGTCTCGGGGTTCCGCCCGTGGGCGTGCACATCAAATTTCACCCCGGAAATATTCTGGCGGGCGGACCGGTGGAAGTGGGCGTGGATCTCGTCCCCGAGCCCCAGCGCGGAGATCGCCTTGCGGAAAACATCCTCCTCCACACCAAGGTCCCGGAGGGCACCGACCGTCATGTCGCCGCTGATCCCGGAAAAACAATCGAAGTAAAGAATTCGCATGGCAATGTTCTGGATGGAGCCCGCGATACTCCCACAGTTCGCGCCGCCGCGCAACCGCGCGCATCGCGCCCAAATCCGCGGGTAAGGCCAAGGATGGGAGGGCGAACATCCGAGCCCATTTATTACGGCCCAGACGGAGCTTCGCCCTCCCAGACGGAGCTTCGCCCTCCCTCGCGTTATGAACTACTCGTATCGCAAGGCCGAGATCGGGTTGAGGCGGGAGGCCCGCAGCGCGGGATAAATGCCCGACAGGAAACCGGCGATGATGGCGAATCCCACGCTGAACACAATGCCGCCCAACGTCATGACCGGGACGTTTTCCGTCGGGGCGAGGGACTTGAGGATCGCGATGAGACCGATCGCGGCGAGCACTCCCAGGAGGCCGCCGATAAACGCGATGGTGACGCTCTCGACGATGATCTGGACAAAAATATCCCGCCCTTTGGCGCCGACCGCCAGTCGGATCCCGATTTCCCGGACGCGTTCGGATATGCTCGCGAGCATGATGTTCATGATCCCGATGCCGCCCACCACGAGGCTGATGGTGGCGATCAGTCCGCCGCTCAATTTCGTGGCGCGGATGCTTGATTCCATGCGGTCGAACCACTCTTCGCGGGTTTCCAGGTCAAAATCGTCGACCCCCCTGTGGGTGATGTCCAGGGCTCCCCTGATCTGATCGAGCGTCGGGCGGAATTTGTCCAGGTCGGCCACCCTTAACGTCAGCGAATCGAGGCGGGCCGACTCCATGGAATCCAGCGGGAAGGCCCCGGCCTTGAATTCGTAAAACATCGTCGAGAAGGGGATCAGGACCGATTCGTTTTTTCCGCGGAAGGCATCCCATCGCCGACTCTGGCGGCTGTTTGGGGAGACCTTGCCCGCCTCGCGTCGGCGACGGTCTTCCTCGCGCTCGTATTTCGGCAGGACCCCCACCACTTCGAAGGGACGGTCATTGATCCGGAACTGGCGTCCGACGACTTCACCCGCCTTCGACCCGGGCCAGAGCGCCGCGAGGATGTCATCCCCGATGACCGCGCTGTGCAGGCCGCGTTCCACGTCGAGCCCGGTGAGGAACCGGCCGACCTTCATCTCGTGGCGGGCGACGACAAAGTGGTCGGGAAAAACCCCGCGGACCTGCTTGCGGTCCGAATGGCCCGGCGAGGAGATCGCGGCCCCGAAAGCGAGTTCGGGTGAGACGTGCGAAACAAACGGGGCCGAGGCCCGGATGGCTGCCGCGTCGCGGAGGGTCCGTCCGGGCGACAGGTTCCAGAACTCGAATTTCGCGTTGGAGATTTCCTTGCCGACGACGCTGACGTATTCGAGGCCGCCGACCTGCTGCATGAACGCCCGCGTGCCGCGTTCGATCCCGGCGGTGAGCGCCAGCGTGGAGATCAGGCTGCTGACCCCGAGCACGATGCCCAGCATCGAGAGAAAGCTGCGGAACTTGTGGGCCCCGATTTCGTGGAGGCCGATCTGCAATGCCACGAGAAGGTTCATGGCGCATACTCCCGCCGGATTTTTCCGTCGCGGATCTCGATGACCCTGCGGGAAACGGCGGCGATGCCGGGATCGTGGGTGACGAGGACGATCGTCCGCCCGCCGACGTTGAGCTCCTCGAACATCCGGAGGATCATCTCGCCCGTGGCGGAATCGAGGTTTCCGGTGGGCTCGTCGGCGAAGACGATGCGGGGGTTGTTGACGAGCGCGCGGGCGATCGCGACCCGCTGGCACTGGCCGCCGCTCAATTGGACCGGACGGTTGGCGAGCCGGTCCCCGAGGCCCACGTCCCTCGCGGCTTTTTCGGCGCGCGCCCGGCGCTCCGGGGCGCGGAGCCCGGAATAGACCAGGGGGAGCTCGACGTTATGGACCACGTCCAGCTTGGGGAGGAGGTTGAAGGCCTGGAAGACAAAACCGATCTCGCGGTTCCTGACCGACGCCAGCAGGTTCTGCGAGGCCTTGCTCAGGTCGTTTCCGCAGATTTCCATCCGCCCGGATGTCGGGGCGTCCAGGCAGCCGAGAAGATGCATGAGGGTCGATTTCCCGCTGCCGCTGGGACCGATGATGGAAACGAACTCCCCCTCTTCGATGCGCAGGTCGACGGAATCGAGGGCGCGGATCTCCTGGTCCCCGACCCGGTAAATTTTGCTGACCCCTTCGAGACGGATGAGGGACACGGGAAACTCAGGATTTCCCCGGCGGGAGGGCGGTGGGATCGACGAGAAGGATTTCCTCCCCCTCTTCGAGCCCGGATTTGATTTCGGCCTTGGACATGTCGGTCAGGCCGACGGCGATGACGCGCCGCTGGATGCTGCCGCCTTTGCGCACGTAGACGACCTTCTGGTCTTTCTCCTTGAAGACGGCCGCGACGGGGACGGTGATGACCTTTTCCGCGTGGCCGACCGGCAGCTCCATGCTCACGGTCATCCCCGGCTTGAGGCGGCCCTGGTTTTCCTCGATCACGGCCTGCGCCTCGAACCCCTTGATGTTGTTTTTCACCGTGGCAATGGGGGCGATGAATTCGATCCTGGCTTTGATTTTGTCCGCCTCTTCGTCGGAAAACCGGATCGTCAGATCCTGGCCGACGCCGAGCCGCGCGACATCCATCTGGTTGACGTGGGCGTTGATCAGCAGACGGGACAAGTCGGCGAAGAGCAGGAGAACCGTGCCCGAGTTCACGCTGGCCGCCCCGACCACCACCTGGCCCTCGTTCACGTTGACGTCGAGGATGGTTCCGGTCGCCGGCGAGAGGATCCGGGTCTTGCTCAGCCGGTCGTTGACGGTCTGCAGTTTTCTCCGGGCTTTTTCGAGCGTGTTTTCGGAAATCTTGAAATCCGCCTCGAGGTTGGCGAACACCTCCTTGCTGATCAGCTTTTGGTCGAAGAGGGCACGGGCGCGTTCGTAGTTGCCGCGGGTTTTCTGCACGGCGAGATCGGCCCCTTCGATTTCGGTCTCCGCGGAGGCTTTCTCCGTCAGGAGATCCGTGTCGTCGATCGTGGCGAGTTCGTCGCCTTTGGAAACCGCCTGCCCGGGCACCACGTGGATCTTCTTCACCTTCCCCCCCACCTCGGATTTGACATCGACCTGAAATGCGGGCGTGATTTCGCCGGAGAGAAACAATTTTGGCTCCACGTCGTCCACGGTGGCCGTGGCGGTGGGGTTGCCGGATGCCGGGGACTTGGACTCGGGCAGGTGGAGCCATCCGCGCCAGACCGCAAAGGCGATCCCCAGGACTCCGGTTGCTATTAGTATTTTTAATTTCAAGCGCGAGGGGGAGTCTCTCTGTTTAATCGGATTTTTCAATCCATAATGCCGCCGCCGCGGTATACCCGTGAACCGCGTTCCGCCCGGCGACGGGGGCAATCTCGCCGTTGCAGAAAAACCCAGCGAGGGGATTGCCCCCCGCCGCGTCGAAAAAACAGGAGGCATCGTGGTTCGGGCTGCCGAAAAAATCCTTGCCTCTTCCCGGGCACGAGAACAGGAGCGTCGCAAAAGGGCGGACTCCATGAAGGGCGCCTGTTGCCAGGACACGTTTGAGATCCGCCTTGGCGATTTCGCGGTCGCGGAGCTGGTATTGCAGCGTCTGTCCGGTGCGCGGGATCCCGCCGATGACCACCGCCCCCGAGCCCGGATCGGCACCGATGATGGTCCGGATGAGGAAGTCCCCGGGCTTGAATTCGTCCAGGTATTCTGTGCCGGCCAACCCGGCGAAAAGGTTTCCTTTTGCCACGGATTTTTCGGAGTCGGTGAGGGCCTCGAACGCGGTTTCCAAGACATCGTAGGCCGGCTGGCCGCCCAGTGCGTAAACGATATTGTGCTCGGCTCGGGTGACCGTCATCGGCTCCCCGATGGGACGGCAGCCCTGGCTCACCAGGGGCAGGATCGTGGTCCGCCCGCCGAGCGGCAGGAAAACCGCGTCCGCCAGGCGGTCGTTCAGGAAAACCGCGACATCGTTCTCCTCTCCTCCGCTGGCCAACCCGCCCACGGCGGCAACGCCCGGGTTCTCCGCGTTCCACTCCCGCAACCAGTCGTCCGCCGCGAAGCGGAAGGGGTTGGCCAACAGAATGGAGGCGTGCGGGCGGGGGCCGGAAAAATGGCATGCCCCCTCGTGCGCGTTCAAGTCCACCGGTTCGCCCGCATCGCAGCACAGCGCCAGAATCGCGCAGCCGGAGCCTTTCTCGACTTCGTGCCTGCCGACAATCCGACCGGCGGACGTGCATCCCATGACGTCCGATATGTGCCCGTCCACCCTCAGGGTCTCGATAAATTCCGGAAGATGGGGGAGGTAGTCGGGGCTGACGAACGCCACGGCGACCGATGCCGGACGCCCGAGATCCTCCCGGATCCGGAGGGCGGCATCCCGGACGGACCCGGAGCGGAAGGGTCCGGGGATTTCCATGCTGACAGCGCGCGGTTCCTGCATACACCCATCATCGCGCGAAGCTGGCCGGAGTCAATCCGCCCGTGATGGCCCCGCCCTACTTCGCGCCGCTTCCGGCCAGGACCACGGGGACCGTGCGGATCAAAATATACAGGTCCAGAAGCACGGACCAGTTGTCGATATACTCGAGATCCATCCGGACCCAGTCCTGGAAGTCGGTGACTTTGTTCCTGCCCCGGATTTGCCAGAGGCAGGTGAGGCCGGGCTTCATGCTCAGCCTCCGGCGGTGCGCGGCCGCCTCGAATTTTTCCACTTCGTAAACCGGCAGCGGCCGGGGGCCGACCAGGCTCATTTCTCCTTTCGCCACGTTGAGGAGCTGTGGCAGCTCGTCGATGCTCGTGCGGCGAAGCCACGCGCCGAATTTTGTGATCCGTGGATCACCTTCGACTTTGAAGACCGGCCCCCGCATGACATTGCGGGAAGCGAGTTCGTCGCGGAGATGTTCCGCATCTGCGCACATGGTGCGGAATTTCCACATTTCAAAGGGGTCGCCGTGAAGCCCGGCGCGCTGCTGGCGGAAAAAGACCGGCCCCGGCGAGGTGACGCGGATCAAAACGGACACGAGAACAAACAGCGGGGACAGGAGGAGGAGCCCGATCGCCGCCAGCACGCGATCCATGGTCGCCTTGACGAGCATGGCCCAGGAAAGTTCGGGGGAGGCCCGGAACACCAGCATCGGCTTCTTGGCGAGAATCTCATACGATGGGCGGGCGATCGATGTGTGGATGAAATCCGCGTTCAGCCACGCCTCGACCCCCTCGGTCTCACAGGCTTCGATCGCCCTCTGGACCTTGTCCAATTCCATGCGATGGAACGTCAGGACCACCCGGCCCACGGCGTGGCGGTGGAGCGCCTCCACCAGGGTCTCGATGCCGTGCGTTTCCAGGTCGACCGTGGCGACGATCTGGACTTCCAGCCTTTGGGCGGGAGAGAGGGAATTCACGAGATCCCTCATGCTTGCGGGCTCGCCTGCGACGATCATCCTCTCTCCGGTCGCGCCCCGCCGGAGCTGCCTCACGTAATCCCAGACATACAGGCGCTCGCGAAAAAGGAGCGCGAAAGGCGCGATCACGCCAAAAAGGATCAGGACCGAGCGGCTCGGGACGTCGAGCCGCAGGAAAATGACGGCGGAGGCGAGGAGCACGAACAGCCAGACCCCCGCTGCCATCATCTGCCGCAGGGATTTCCAGACCGACTTTTCCAGGGGGTAGCTGTAGAAACCCTGCATCTCCAACAGGAACGGCCCGAACGGCATGATCACGGCGAGGATCCAGGCGAACTTTCCAAACCCGTCGATCATCCAGAGGTTGTCGAGGATGATGATTCCGTTGAACCGGACGAAGTGGGCAAACCAAAACGCCACGCCCAAAAGGAGCGCGTCGAGGAACTGGTTGAACTGGAGGTTGATTTCGCGTCTGCGTGCACTCATGGTGTTACGCCATGCAACCGGTGTTGGAATGGGGCTGAACGATTATCTATATTGGGCCGATGCGTCAAAAAAATAAACCGACAAACCCTCCCGTGGTGGGGATCGTGGACACCCCCGCGGCACTTTCCGCAGCGCTGGCACTCCCGTCCGGCACGCTGGATTTCCTGGAATGGAGAGCCGATTGCCTGCCATCCGGCCTTCCGATCCCCCGTTCGCGAACCCCTTGGATTTTGACCGTCCGGCATCCTCTCGAGGGCGGCAGCGGCGGACTGTCCGCCCCGCAGAGAAGGGAGATTTTTTCCAGGCTCCTCCCGGCGGTCGGGATCGTGGACATCGAACTCAGATCCCTCTCGTCCCTGGCTGGGATCGTCGGTGCCGCGCGGGGCCGGGACATCCGGGTGATGGCCTCGTTCCACGATTTCAGGGGAACCCCGGCGGCCCGCAAACTTCGCGATCTTGCGGCGCGGGCCGACGACTCGGGGGCCGACATCTTCAAACTCGCAACCACGACGGAATCTCCCGCCGATGTCTCCAGGCTCCTGGGTTTGTTCCAGGTCTCGCCACTCCCGCTCGCAGTGATGGGCATGGGGGCGCTCGGCTTCGGGTCCCGCCTTCTTTTTGCCTGCTGCGGTTCCGTTTTGAACTACGGGTGGATCGACCGCCCGAATGTTCCCGGCCAGTGGTCCGCCCTGGAATTGAAACGGGTTTTGTCTTCGAAGCGGGAGAGGCTGCGGTCTTGCGCTTCGCCGTGATATCTCCGATATGTTCGCGCGTATGACTGACCTGTGCTCCCGGATTCTCTCTGGAACCCCGCTGTCCGACGGGGATATCCGCCGTGCCTGCGAGGTCATGGTGGACGGGGGGGGGCCGGTTGAATCGCGCGCGGAATTTTTGAGCCTGCTCCACAAAAGGGGGGAAACCCCGCAGGAGGTCGCGGGGTTTGTGGGGTTTCTGCTGGATCGCGCCACGCCGGTGCCTTTCTCCGGCGAAGGCTGCCTGGATGTCTGCGGGACCGGAGGAGACAGGGCGGGGATGTTCAATGTCTCGACGGCTGTGATGCTCGTCGCGGCGGCATGCGGAGTCCGCGTGGTGAAGCACGGCAACCGGGGAATCACTTCAAAAGCCGGAGGGGCCGACGTCCTGGAGGCCCTGGGTGTGCGCATCGACCTGTCTCCCGCAGGCGCGGCGGCCGCCCTGGATTCCGCCGGATGCTGTTTTCTCTTCGCCCCGCATTATCATCCGGTGTTCCAAGCCATCGCGCCGGTGAGGAAGTTTCTCGCGGAGCGGGGCGAAACCAGCGTTTTCAACATGCTGGGGCCGCTGTTGAACCCCGCCCGCCCCTCGTTCCAGTTGGCGGGAGTTTTTGATGGGCGGCTGCTTCCCGTTTACTCCGGCGTTTTCGCGCTTTTGGGGCGGCGGAGGGCATGGGCGGTTCACGGGACCGGCCCGGTTCCGCTGGACGAGGTTTCTCCGCTGGCCGTCACGGAAGTCTCGGCCTGGGAAGAGGGGGGCACCCGCGAATTCCTCATCAGCCCGGAGGATCTCGGGATCGGGCGCATCCACGCGGAGGACCTTGCCGGGGGAACCCCCGCCTTCAATGCGGGAATCATCTCCGATGTGCTCGCGGGCAACCTCCGCAATGGCGCGAGAACGATCGTGCAGATGAATGCCGGCGCGGCGCTGGTGGTCTCGGGGGTCGCGTCCGACCTGCCTGCCGGATGGAAGATTGCGGGTGAGGCGATCGACAGTGGCGGAGCCCGTGATGTTCTCGACCGCCTGCGCGCAGCGCGCTGAACTTTTCAGACCACCAGCATGCAGTCCCCGTAGCTGAAGAACCGGTAGCGTTCCCGGATGCCTTCCGCGTAGGCCCTCCGGATCAGATCCTTTCCGGCAAAGGCGCTGACGAGCATGAGCAGGGTCGAGCAAGGGAGGTGGAAATTTGTCAGCATCGCGCCGACGCGACGGAAACGATACGGGGGGAAAATAAAAACATCCGTCCGTCCCGAGCAGGCCTCCAGTTGTTCCTCTTTTCTCGATTCCAGGACCCTGGCAACCGTCGTGCCGACCGCGACGATGCGAGCGGCATCGTTCGCGGCTTTCGCGGTCGCGTCGGAAATCTCGTAGCTTTCCTCGTGCATGACGTGATCCTCGATCAGATCGGTTTTGACCGGGAGAAATGTTCCCGCGCCGACGTGCAGGGTGAGGAAGGAGTGCGGGATTCCCGCGAGCACTTCGGGGGTGAAATGCAGCCCGGCGGTGGGGGCCGCCACCGAGCCGGGATGGCTGGCGTAAACGGTCTGGTAGCGCTCGTCGTCCCCGGCATCCGATTCCCGTTTGAAATACGGAGGCACCGGCATGTGGCCGTGCTTTTCCAGATCCGGCCCCTCAAGAAATTCCACGATCCGCTCTCCCCCGGGAAGCATTTCAAGAACCCGCGCCTGTGTTCCGGCGATGGCCACCGCCGCGCCCGTCCGCATCTTCCGGCCGGGCTTCGTCAGGCATTTCCAGCGGCGGTCTCCGAGCGGTTCGAGCAGGAAGATCTCGATCCGTTTTTCCGGGGCGAGCAGGCGGGCCTTGATCACCCGCGTGTCGTTGAGAAGCACGAGGTCGCCCTCGCGGAGGAACGAGGGAAAATCCCGGAACATCCGGTGCGTGATTTCGCCGGACGCACGGTCGACGACCATCATCCGCGAAGCGTCGCGTTCGGGAGCCGGGCGGCAGGCGATCAGGTCCTGCGGGAGCTCGTAAAAGTAGTCCGCAACCGGCTGGCTCATGCCGTCAGGGAAACATGTCGTATCGATGGGCAACGAGCCAACAGGCCGGAGTGGTGGGGGCGCACCGCCGGGGTGCCCGACTTTTTACGCGGCAGCGCTGTCTGATCAAATCGACGGACGCCTCGGCGAGGCATCCCCACCGGGCATTCGGCGGGGCGGGATCGCGGAATCCCCCCCCTCACTTCGCGATCCTCGTGAGCCCGCATCGGCTTGCCACGGCTCCGACAAGGTCTGCGACACGGCGCTTCAGCCGCCAGATCCTCCCGAGCAGCACATAAACAAAAATGCAGTAGGGCACCCACAGCCACCAGTCGCTCCCCTCGATCAATAACTGTCGGTAGAGCAGGATCCCCAGAAGGACGAGATTGATCAGGAATGTGGTCGCCACCATCCGGGTGCCGAGGTGGACGCGCGTCAGGCATTTTGGCCCGCCGTGGTATTCCGTGACCGAGCGCAGTTGGATCCCCCACCAGAAGCTCCCGTAGATCTGGACATCCCAATCCTTCCAGCCCGTGTCCATCGAGTAGTTCCAACCCTCGCTTTCGAGCGTCCGCACGACCTCCTGCAGCAGGCGTTCGCGCCCGTGGCCGTCCTCGCTCCAGAATTTCAGGTGCGAGATGCTCCCGCGCGTCGGCGTGAAATCCTTTTCCACGCTCGCGATGACCGCAGGCGGGGTCCGTTTGAATTTCAGCCAGGTGAAATAGCGCGACCATCCGCGCACGAGCGGTTGCGCGAGCGCGAGAAAGGCCACCAGGAGCCGCGCGGGGACGGTGTCGTGCCTCGGCTCCAGCTTCGCGTGGATCATGTAGGAGAGCGCCACCAGCAGCGTGCCGCCAAACATCAAATACGGGACGATCCGCAGGAACGGCAGGGGGACCGACACGCCGAAGACAAAGACCGTGAGCGCCACCCACTCGATGCTGCTGAGGTAGGCGGCGAGGTCGGATTGCGGTGTCGGGTAGATCGATTGGAAAAGCCCTTCGCCGAAGACGCCGTGGTAGATGACCGGCTTGTTGACGAACCACGTGAACCGGGGAGCCCCGTAAATCTGGCCCTTCCATTTGGCCGTTCCGGTCGGGCCGAAAAAGATCAGGTGTTGGAACCGGAGCATCGACTCCGCTTCGCCGTAGCCCTCCTGCTGTTTCTTGAACGCCTGCAACGAGAACCTCCGGTAGTGCCAGACGATCGCCGCCGGGCTGAACGCGATCACCCCTCCCGCCTGCTGGAGCCGCCAGCAGAAATCCACGTCGTCGCCGGCTTTGCGGTATTCGGGATCGAACCCGCCCACCAGATCGAACGCCCGGCGGTGGAAGGCCATGTTGCAGCCGGGGATGTGCTCGGCCACGACATCCGTGAGCAGGACGTGGCTCGGCCCCCCGGGGGCCGCCGAGACGCAGGCCTGGACCCAGTTCTCCGCCGGCGGCGAAATGTTCGGCCCCCCCACGCCGGCATACTCGCCGCCCAGCAGCGTGCCGATCAGGTAATAGAGCCAGTCGGGATCCGCCATGCAGTCGCTGTCGGTGTAGACGATCACGTCGCCTTTCGCCACGCGGGCACCGACGTTGCGCGCGAAACTCAGCCCCTTGTTTTCCTGACGGACGTTGACGATCCAGGGATGCCTCGCCGCGATCTCCTGCGTGTCGTCCTTCGAGCCGTCATCCACCAGGACCACCTCGTAATCCGGGTAGTCGATCTGCCTGAGGGAATCGAGGCAGCGGCCCAGGGTCTTGGCCCCGTTGTAGGAGCAGACCACGACGGAGGCCTTGGGATACGATGGCAGCCTGACCCGCGAGGCCATCGAGCCTTCCCCGAAGAAGAGATGCCGGACGGTTTCAAACGCCTCTTTCTTGGTGCGGTCCCTCCGCACGAGCCCGAACGCCCAGTCCAGGATCTCCTGCCCCCCGCGGAACCACTCGTCGGTCCACGCGTAGATGACCGTTCCGGCCAGCCCGCCGCGGACCACGCTCTCGATATGCCAGCGGATCATTTCGGCCTGCTCGGATTCCGGATGGCGGATCGTATCCATTCCGAATTCCCCGAGGATGAGCGGTTTGTCCTCGGCGAGGTTTTGGAGGCGCGCCAGGTAACGCTCGAAATCCTCCTGCCGGTGCAGGTAGACATTGAACGTCACGAAGTCGCTGTTTTGCGGCAGCAGATACTCGGTGGGCGGGTAGCTCGCATAGGAAAACAACGCCCTGGGATCGGCCTGCTTTCCGATGTTGATCAGCCGCTCGACGAACTCGATGACCCGGCGGGCACCCAGCCACCGGACCATCGTCGTCGGAATCTCATTTCCCACGAGGTAGCCGAAGACCGCCGGATGCCCGGCATTTTTCGCCACCCCCTCCGCGACCGCCCGCTCCGCCTCCGCACGGGTTTTCGAGTCCTTCAAAAATTCGAGATGCTCCGCCCAGGGGATCGAGATCAGCGCGCGGATTCCCCGCTCCGCGCAGAGATCCAGGAACCATTTCGAGGGAACGTAGTAGATGCGGACCAGGTTCACCCCGGCCTCGACCATCAGGTCCAGGTCTCTCGCCACCCCCTCCGGGCTGCCGAAATACTCGCCATTCGCGTCGGGCGCAAACGGACCATACGTCACCCCCTTGATAAAAAATTTCTTTTCCCCTTCGAAGAAAAACTTGGCGCGAACACGCACCGGCGTCAATTCAGTCACCGGACACCCCTACCATCACCCCCCACCGCGACGCGAGAGCGGAATTTTGGGTCGGACGTGGCGCGAGCGATGCTCCACTTCGTTTCGGTGTCAGTTGATTCGCGCCGCCCCCGGCGTCACACCCTTCGGGGCGACATGCGGTTTGCTCTCCCGAGCGGCTTTCTAATCAGACCCCGACGCCGTCATGGAAAAGACATCCCCCTGCAAGAGCGACGCAAGGGCATCCTTCGCGAGGCGGCAAGCAACCAGCCAACATCAGACGGATCGAGATGGGTTCATCAACAGCGGGTAGAGGAACTCCGGCTTCAGATGTTCCGCAATGAATGCCCCTTGCGCGCCGATGGCCTGGCTGTCCTTGATTCTGGATTCCGGCATGTTCCGGACAGCTTCGAGAAGCCGCTCCGTGCATGCGGCTGGCGAAATGCGGCTTTCCGCTTCCGCAGGCCATTCGACCTCCTGCATCAACGGGCCCGCAAGTGCCAGAAGACCGGGATTGCATGGGGCTGCGGCGCTCCAGCTCTCGGCGGGAGGAATGGAAAGGATCTCCAGTTGGGCCTCGAGTGTGAGGCGGCTGAAGGCCGCGGGGGCATTCGCCTTGGAGTTCATGAGTGGTGGGATTCCGGCAAAATGCCGGCAAGCCTGCGGCAGGGAGCGCTTCCAGCCCCCATAGGCAAGTTCCTGGCGTTTGATCTCGGACGCATGATCGAACAGATCCGGCGGAACGAGCACCTCGTCATACGTTCCCGGAAAACGGAAACCCAAGCGCAGAAGATCGGGCTCCACGTTGTTCATGCGCCGCGCGAGCAGTGGGCGACCGAGCGCCGCCGCCTCCAGAAAAGGCAATCCAAACCCTTCCTGTATCGAGGTCAGCAGGGTATTCTCCGAGGCGCACATGAGCGCGGGCACGGAGGGGGCGCGTCCCTCGCGTCCGGAGAGGATCTGGAACCGGACCGGCCAGCCTCCCCGTTTGGAGGCTTCTTCGAGCCGCCGCGCATAATCGGATTCCTCCGGCGAACTCACGCCGGCCGTTGTCACAAGAATGGCTTCCGGCCGCAGCCACCGGGTCAGCAAGACCGCCTCGCCAAGATTTTTTCGCCTGAGAAACCGCGTGGGAAATATCCAGACCGGCCCCCGATGTCCGAGATCGCGGCGGAGCCACGCTTTCGCCTTCCGGATTTCTCCCGGAGATGGGCGGGTTCCCCGGCTGGCCGGATTTGGCAGCCAGACGGTGTGGCCGGGAAGATGGTTGCCGAGCACCGACTCGTCCGCCGAGTTGATGGCCGCATGCACGGCCCGACCGCCGGAGGCAAAGATCGCCCGGGCCACTTTCTCGAGCGACCCGAACCCGTTTGCCCGCAGGACCGGCCATCGCGCCCAGCGGTTGTCGAACCAGAAATCGTGGTGCTGGCTCAGGATCGGCACGCCGGTCTCCGCAGAGTGGCGGGCCAGCTCATCCGCGAGGAGGATGTTTCTGCCGAGTCCGAGATTGTGAGCCCAGACCAATGCTTCAGCGTTGGAACAGCGGGTCAGGAAAGCTCTGATGTCCCGCCTCACGTCGGCGGCATCCCCGGATTTTGCGGCAAGGTAGCCGAGCGCTGGCTCGATGAGGATGGTAAAACGGACCCCGTTGACGGACGACTTGACCCGGGCTGCCCAAGCGCGATCGGGGGGTTCTCCCGAGGCCAGGATGATCGTGTCGAATTCGCCGCATGCCGCAAGCGCAGGGAGATACATCTCGATGACCCGCCTGACTCCGCCCGGCCGCAGATGGGAGTGCAAAATCAAAAGTTTTTTCGGGATGGCCGTTCGCTTCTGCATCCGGACCCCGATCCCTAACAAAAAATCCGGCATTGCTCAATCGCGGCGGGTGGGAAAGATTTCCGCCATGTCGGATTTTTTCCAGGACGGCGCGATGGCCACGCTCCACCGGCTCGGCACGCCGGACCTCGAACGCCTGGAGCGCGAGCTCTTGGAGTTTTCCGCCGAAGCCCCGCTCGCGCTCGTCCTGCCGTGCCATGTCAAAGAACTCGACACGCCCGCCCTGCGCGGGATCCTGCGCGAGCTGAGGGACGTCCGGTATCTCAAACAGATCGTTGTCGGCATCGACGGGGCGGACCACAAATCCTGGCGGAAGGCCAGGAAACTCTTCGGCCAGCTCCCGCAAAAGCCGGTCCTGCTCTGGAATGACGGGCCCCGCATGGGGCGGTTGATCGCGCGCCTCGCCGCCTCGGACCTCGGTCCCGGGCCATCCGGCAAGGGGCGCAACCTGTGGCTTTGTTTCGGCTACGTGCTGGCAAGCGCGCAGGCGCGGAAGGTGGCCATGCACGACTGCGACATCCTCACCTACAGCCGGGACCTGCTCGCGCGCCTTTGCTATCCGGTCGCCCACCCGCACCTGGGTTTTGATTTTTGCAAAGGATACAGCGCCCGTTTCACCGACAAATTGAACGGACGCGTGATGCGCCTGCTCTTCACCCCGCTCATCCGTTCGTTGCAGGCCATTCTCGGCGAGCACCCCTTTTTGAGTTATCTGGATGCTTTCCGGTATCCCCTCAGCGGGGAAGCCAGCCTGGATCTCGACATCATCCGCCGGGCCCGCGTGCCCTCCGATTGGGGGGTCGAGGCGGGCACCCTTGCGGAAGTCTTCCGGGTTTCCTCGCCGAAGAGCATCTGCCAGGTGGACATGGCGGAATGCTACGACCACAAACACCAGGAGCTCTCGTCACACGACCCGGCCCAGGGTCTCAACAAAATGGCGGGCGACATCGTCAAATGCCTGTTCCGCACGCTCGCGGGACACGGGGTCAAACTCGACCGCGGGGTTTTTGACACCCTCCTCACCACCTACGTGAGGAAGGCTGAGGACACGATGCGGTTCTACGCCGCCGATGCGGAAATCAACGGGCTGGAATACGACCGCCACGAAGAAGAGCTTGCGGCGGCCACCTTCGTCCACTCGATCCGCACCGCCTCACAGGAATATCTCGTCGACCCCCTGGGCGACCCCATGATCCCCAACTGGAACCGCGTCGAATCCGCGCTCCCGCAGTTTCTCCCGGCCCTCCTCCGGGCCGTCCGTTCCGATAACAGAAGGTAGTTCCGGTTTTTTGAAAGGTCTGAAATAATCCGGAATCCTGCTTGCACCCGAACGCGGACCGCTCATAATGACTCGTTCCAGTTTTTCAAGCCATGACCACCATTGAGAAGATCGAAAGCGAACAGTTGAAGAAGGACGTGACGGCCTTCAAAGTTGGCGACACTGTCAAAGTCCACACCCGCGTTGTCGAGGGCGACAAGGAACGCATCCAGATTTATTCCGGCATCGTGATCGGGCGCAAGGGCTCCGGCTTGAACGCCAATTTCACGGTCCGCCGGGTTTCCTATGGCGAGGGCGTCGAGCGGGTTTTCCCGCTCCATTCCCCGCGCATCGCGAAGATCGAAATCGAGCGCCAGGGTTCCGTTCGCCGCTCGAAGCTGAACTTCCTGCGCGACCGGAAGGGCAAGTCGGCGACGACCGTGAAGGAAAAGGCGGACCGGGCTTGAATGTCCTGCTCTTTCGAGCAGGAAAGCCTCCTCTTCGCGCGCGGAATCTTTCCGGTTGCGGGAATCGATGAAGCCGGTCGCGGGCCGCTCGCGGGTCCGGTCGTGGCTGCCGCAGTCGTCCTGCCGCGGAACTACCGTCTTCCGGGCCTCGACGATTCGAAAAAACTGTCGGCGGCCAGGCGGGAGACCCTGTATGCCGCGTTGACCGGGAACCCGGAGGTGTGCTGGGCATCCGCCCACTTGGACAACGCCGAGATCGACTGGTGGAACATCCTCCGTGCGACCCACCGGGCCATGCGGCAGGCGTTCCTCTCGCTGCTCCCCCAGCCGCCCCACGCCCTCATCGACGGGTTGCCGGTCCCGGATTTTCCGTGCCGGCACACCGCGCTTGTCGGTGGGGACGCGAGGAGCCTCAGCATCGCCGCCGCAAGCATCGTCGCCAAGGTCGAGCGAGACCGCGCGATGCTCGAACTCGACCTGAAATATCCGGCCTACGGATTTTCCAAACACAAAGGCTATCCAACGCCCGATCATCTTGCCAAACTCCGCGAACATGGCCCCTGTCCGGTTCATCGCAGAAGCTTTTCTCCGGTTGCGCAGGCCGGACTCTTCTGAGGCACCGCACCTCCGTCTCGGGCGCGAGGGAGAGGGCATCGCCGCGCGGCATTTGCGCGCATGCGGGTATAAAATCCTCCGAAAAAATTTCCGGGCACCGCGTGGCGGGGAAGTCGACCTCGTCTGTCGGCATGGGAGGGAGCTCGTTTTTGTCGAGGTCAAGACGCGCTCGTCCGAGGAGTTCGGGCGTCCGTCCGATGCGGTCGGCCAAAAAAAACGCCGCCTGATCATCCGGGGCGCGATGAAGTGGCTCCGCATGCTGGACATGCCCGATGTCACTTTCCGCTTCGACGTCGTCGAAGTCCTGACCGCCCCGCCCGGCGAGGTGCGGATCATCGAGAATGCCTTCCAGCTCCCGGACGATTATTCGTATTAGCGCCCCGATGCCGTCCACTTTGCGGCAAGCCGGGGTGAGGGATCCGTTCGTCGCCGGGCTGGTGGGAGATCGAAGCGCCCTACGCGATGTGTTCGAGGAGGAACGGTTTGAGGTCGGCGATGGCGAGGCGTTCCTGCCGCATGGAATCGCGGCGACGCAATGTGACCGTGCCCTCTTTTTCGGGTCCGTTTTCGCCGACGGTGTCGAAGTCGACCGTGATGCAGAACGGGGTGCCGGCTTCGTCCTGGCGGCGGTAACGGCGGCCGATGGCCCCGGACTCGTCGTAGAAGACATTCATGTCCCCGCGGAGGGACCGGACGATTGAGCGGGCGGTCTCGACGAGGGCGGGTTTGTTTTTGAGAAGAGGGAAGACGCCGCATTTGATCGGGGCCATGCGCGGGTGGAAGCGCATGACGTTGCGGGTTTCGGCCTTGCCCTTGTCATCGGTGACGGTCTCCTCGGCGAAGGCCTCGCAGAGGAGGGCAAGGACGGTGCGGTCGGCTCCCGCGCTTGGCTCGACGACATGGGGAACGAAGCGCTCCTTCGTCACCTCGTCGTAGTAGTCGAGTGGCTTGCCGCTGTGTTCGATGTGTTTTGAGAGATCGTAATCCGTCCGGTAGGCGATGCCCTCCAGCTCGCTGATGCCGAACGGGAACTCGTATTCGAGGTCGTAGGTCTTTTTCGAATAGAACGCGCGGTCGCCGTCCGGGATGTCGTTGATGTGGATTTTCGAGCGGGGGATGCCGATGTCCTCGTAAAATTTCAGCCGCTGCTCGAGCCAGTAGTCGGTGAGCTTGAGGCCGTCTTCCGGGCGGCAGAAGTATTCGATTTCCATCTGCTCGAACTCGCGCGAGCGGAAGATGTAGTTGCGGGGGTTGATCTCGTTGCGGAAGGCCTTGCCGATCTGGGCGATCCCGAACGGGAGCCTCTGCCGCGACGTGTCGAGGACGTTGCGGAACTGGACGAACATCGCCTGGGCTGTCTCGGGGCGGAGGTAGACGAGGTTGTCGTCGCTCTCGACCGGGCCGGCGTAGCTCTTGAACATGAGGTTGAACGCGCGCGCCTCGGTGAGGTCGCGGCTGCCGCAGTTCGGGCAATATTTCGCGCCGTCCCTCTCCGGGAGCTGGTCCGCGCGGTGGCGGGTTTTGCACACGCGGCAGTCCGCCATCGGATCGGAGAACGTGTCCTCGTGGCCGGACGCCTTCCAGACTGCGCGGTTCATGATGATCGCGCCGTCCATGCCTTCCATGTCGTCGCGTTCGCGGACATTGCGCTTCCACCAGAAATCCTTGAGGTTCCGCTTCAGCTCCACGCCGAGCGGGCCGTAATCCCAGAACCCGTTGAGCCCGCCGTAGATTTCGGAGGACTGAAAAATGAAACCGCGCCTCTTGCAGAGGCTCACAATTTTTTCCATGCGCTGGGCAGACTCGTCTTTGGCCATAATGAGAAGCCCCCATAGAACCCGACCGCCGCCGGATCGTCAACGCAGCAGTCGGGGCCCAAATCTGCGCGTCACGCCAACGATGGGAGGGCGAACCGCCGTGTGGGCCCATTTATTACGGCTCAGACGGAGCTTCGCCCTCCCAGGACGGAGCTTCGCCCTCCCTCGCGTTATCGACAGGTCGTCGAACCGCTCCCCTCTCATTTCTTCCCCTACGCGAGGGATTTGGGCGGGATTATCCCCGGACAGCCAGCAGCCCCACGATCTGGCCGGAGGGATTTTCGACCACCACGGGAACGCGCGGGGGCGAGGCAGCCATCGCCGCCGTGAGCGGGTCGTCGATCCGGACTCTGGTCACCGGCCTGACCAGGTCGTCCACCGGCCGGACACCGAGTCCTCCGGACATGGCCTGCTCCAAATCCTGCGTGCTCACGATTCCGGTCGCGCGGAGGCCACGGTCCACAACCGGAAAAACCCCCTGCCCGCTCGCCCTGGCAAGCGCCAGCGCATGTGCGACCGGGGTCTCCGTCGGAATGGCGGAATAGCCCGAAAACATCACATCCGAAACCTTGCGCTTCGCTCCCCCGGCGCGGAACCGCGCATACGCGAGCTCCTGCTGGGCACCGGCAAAGACAAACACCGCGATGAACAGCAACATGCCCGGCCCGAGGAAGCTCACCACCGCGAACACGACCGCCAGCGCCTGGCCGATCCGGGCCGCGATCAAGGTCGCCCGCGTGTGATCCATCACCATCGCGAGCAGGGCGCGCAGGACCCGGCCGCCATCCATCGGGAAGGCGGGGAGGGCATTGAACGCCACCAGCCCCACATTCATGACCAGCAGGCTTTCCAGCAAGCCGCCCCCCGCATGGTCGATGTCCGTGAAATCCGACATCCGGACTTTTGCGGCCAGGAAGGCAAAGAGCACCAGGGCGATCAGCACGTTCACGGCGGGCCCCGCGACGGCGACCACGAGTTCCTGAACCGGTTTGTCCGGCATCCGTTCCAGCCGGGCAACTCCGCCGATGGGCAGAAGGGTGATGTCCGGGGTGCGGATCCCGTAAGCCCGCGCCGCAAACGCATGGCCGAACTCGTGCAGCAGCACGCACAAAAAAAGCAGCAGCGTGAAGCCCACCCCTTCGACGGCTCCCTGAACCCCGCTTTCCTTCCAATACACCACCCCAAACCATGCCAAAACCAGCAGGAATGTGACGTGGATTTTGACGTCGATTCCCGCCACCCGGGCGACTTTGTAGGACCAGCGCATAAAAATTGGTTTTCCGTGGAAGCGGTTTGGCATTATCACACGCATCTCGTGCAGGATTGCCGCAACCGTCGGTCCAACAGATAATTCAGAATTCCCAAAAAGAAAATGCCATTACCAAAAGTGCTCGTAGCTGATCCGGTTTCCCAACGTGGCGTCGAAGAGCTCGCCGCAGGCGGCGCCCTCGAAGTGGTTGTCAACACCGGCCTCAAGGAACCGGAGCTCATCGCGCTCATCCCCGAATTCTCCGCCCTCGTCGTCCGCAGCCAGACGAAGGTCACCGCCGCCGTCCTCGATGCCGCCAAAAAATTGAAGGTCGTCGGGCGGGCGGGAGTCGGCGTGGACAATGTGGACGTGGACGCCGCGACGCGCCACGGCGTAATCGTGATGAACACGCCCGGCGGCAACACGATCTCGACGGCGGAGCACGCCTTCTCGCTCCTCATGAGCATCGCCCGCAGCATTCCGCAGGCGGATGCCAGCGTCAAAGCCGGGAAGTGGGACCGAAAAAAATACGAGGGCGTCGAGCTTTACGACAAGACGCTCGGCATTCTGGGCATGGGCCGCATCGGCACCGAACTGGCGCGCCGCGCGATCGCCTTCGGAATGCGCGTGGTCGCCTACGACCCGTATCTCTCGGTCAGCCGCGCCCGCAGCCTTCAGGTCGAGCTCGTCGAGGACCTCGACGCACTCGTGCCGCAGGCGGATTTTATCACGATGCACATGCCGCTCACCGACGAGACCCGCCACATGCTCGACGCGCGTCGGCTCGCACTCTGCAAAAAAGGCGTGCGGATTGTGAACTGCGCCCGCGGCGGACTCATCGACGAAGCGGCTCTCGGCGAAGCCCTGAAATCCGGCCACGTCGCCGCGGCGGCCCTGGACGTTTACGAGGTCGAGCCGCCGCCGGCGGAGTTCGCGCTGCGTTCGCTCCCGAACATCGTGTTCACCCCGCACCTCGGTGCCAGCACGGCCGAGGCGCAGGAAAACGTGGGCATCGAGATCGCCCAGGCAATCCGGGCCGCACTCCTCGAAGGGGAAATCCGCAATGCCGTCAACATGCCGAGCATCGACGCCAAGACCGCCGCCATCGTGAAACCTTACCTCACGCTCGGCGACAAACTCGGGCGCTTCGCCGCCCAGCTCGCGCCCAAGCGCAACGACCGGATCGTCATCACCTACGGCGGCAAGGCGGTCGAAATGCCGACCGAGGCGATCAGCCGCGCGATCCTCACCGGGTTCTTAAAAAATGCCGGCGGCGAGGAAGTCAACAGCGTCAACGTCCGCACGATGGCCGTCACGCTCGGCCTCAACGTGGAGGAAGTCCGCTCCAGCGAGCAGACCGACTTCAACGAGTGGCTCCACGTCGCCGTCTTCAGCGGCGAGAGCAAGGTCTCGGTCGGCGGCACATTCTTCGGCGCAAAAAATGACCCGCGCATCGTCCGCGTCAACGGCCGCCCGGTCGAGGTCACGCCTTCCGGCGTCGTTCTCCTCCTCGAAAACAAAGACCGCCCCGGCATCGTCGGCCACATCGGAACCCTCCTCGGCAAAGAGAACATCAACATCGCCAGCATGAGCCTCTCCCGCAACGAACAGGGCGGCCGCGCGCTCACGCTCCTGAACCTGGACAGCCTGCCCGATGCGGCCGTCCTCGGGCGCCTCGCCGCCGACGCCGACATCTCCGCCGCCCAGGTGATCTCGCTCTGATCCGAATTCAGCGGTTCCTCACGCAGCGGCTCGATCGTGGCTCTACGAGGACCGTTCTTCGTCGCCCTTTGCGATCCCCGTGAGAATGAACGCCCCCCAGACGATGACGCCGGTCGCCCAGGCGATGGCGGCATAGGCATAATGGGTCATCTGGACTTTGGGCATCCAGTCGGCCGTGACGCGCGTCAGCATGGCCAGGGTGATGAGGGCGGACATGAGCAGCACGGACCACAGGGAGGCGCGGAATTTGTCCGATTGCCCGCTGTGCCCGAGAACGACGCGGGTCGCGACGATGAAGGTGAGCAGGCTGAAGCCCGTGATGAAAACAATGTGCAGCAGCGTCAGCATATGCCCGGGCATGATTGCCGCCAGGATGAAGCCAACGGGGATCGACGCCAGGGCGATCCGCAAACCCAGCGCCAGTGATCCGCCGCCAAAACCCGCCCGGTGAACCGGCACCTCACGGAAAAAATAGAGCAGCAGCGCGCCGGCCCGCAAGCCGCAGCCCCAGCGCTGAAAACCCGCCGCCTCAATGGCAAAACTCGCAACGACGGCCACTCCGCACATCGCGGCGAATGCCGCCCGCGCCTTCCATCCCGGCGGAAGTGTGGGGGATTCCGGAAAGCTCTGCCGGTTGGGCAGTCCAAAAAAACGCGGCAGCAGGAACGCACCGATCCCCATGATCGGCAGCAGGAGAAAACCCTGATAGAGCAGCAGTTTCGCGAACGGCACCGCCCAAAGGGGCATCAGGCCGGGCGCCACTTGGGAGACGGCCAGGCCGAATGACCCCGTCAACGCGGACGCCAATCCCATTCCGACAAGAACGAAAGCCGGCGGCGGGGTGTCCCCGCGAAACAGAGCGCGCACACCGAGGACAAAGACAAACGCCAGAAAGGTGCAGAAAAAGACCAGATCGCCCCACAGGGTCCGTCCGGAATAATGAAGCCATGTCGTAAAAACCAGGGCCGAACCGAATCCCAGGGTCTCGTAAATCGTCACCCTGGGCACCCCCAGCAATCTCGGCAGCGCCGTGCCGAGAAATCCCCCGACGAAACAGGCCAGGAATCCCTCGATCATGATCCGCGCATGCTGGGGGCCCGGATACACGCCCGTCATGTTCCAGATATAAAACGGCCACATCATCACGCCGAAAATCCCCACCGCCGCCCCCAGGGGAAAGAGCAGCCGGAAGGGCTCGCCCGCCGCCACCAACTGCCAGTAACCCTTCGCCGCGGCCCGGCCTGTTCCGGTTGAAGGCACGGCGGACGATTCGCGGATGGCTGGCATGTCGGCAATTCTCATCATGAGACCAATGTCTCCGGAAATCCGGCACATTGCAATAATAAAGGATAGTTTTATCTTTATTTATCGCGCGTTTATGGTATGAGTGCCCGTCATGAAGCCCGAAGCCGCCCGATCAAGATGGAGTCCATGAAAAAGAAGCCCCTGTCCGCCGGGCTGCCCCCGCTGAAAAACGCCCCCCTTTTCCACGGGCTGTCGGCACCGCAAAAATCCGCTCTCGCGGAGATCACGTCGGTCCGCAGTTTTCGGCGCAACGAAATCATTTTCCGCGAGGGGGCTCCGGCCACCGGCTTTTTTGTCATCCAATCCGGAGCGGTGAACGTTCACCGTCTGAGTCCCGATGGATCGGAACGGATCATCCGGATCTTTCATTCCGGGGAAAGTTTTGCGGAAGCCTCCCTTTTGCCCGGGGGAGTGTATCCGGCCAACGCGCGCGCTTTGGGGGATTGCAGTGTTTGTTTGATTTCACGGGCTCCGTTTCTATCCCTGCTGGAAAGCGATTCCCATTTCGCCCTGAGGATGATCGTTGCCCTGAGTGTCCGTATTCACGCTCTGGCCGGTTCCATCGAAAACCTGCGTGTCGAAAATATGCGGGAACGACTGCTTCTCTGGCTGCTCTCCCGACGCCCAACCGAGGGCAATCCAATTTCCTACACGATTTATCTCGCCACGACCAAGGCGGCGCTCGCCGCCGAACTGGGCATGAGGCAGGAGACGCTTTCCCGTCTTCTGGCGGATTTGCGGGCATCGGGAAACCTGGCTGTCAACGGCCGCGAGATCGTTGTCCTCAAACCCGCGCGGCTGCGGGCGCTTTTGAACGAAACGGAATCGTGATCGGGCGGAAAACATTTTTCGCGGAATCCGGACTTGACGGGTCGGCGGACAACCTTCCATGACCGACCGACCGTTGATTTACTCCTGCTCGGGCTGCTCCGGCGCCGCGCAGCTTGCCAACCACCTCGCCATCCGGATGGACCGGCTCGGGGCCGCCGAGATGTCGTGCATCGCCGGTCTCGGCGGCGACGTGAAACCCCTGGTGCGTCTCGCCAAGTCCGGGCGGCCCATCGTCATGCTCGACGGCTGCCCCTTCCAGTGCGGACGTCACACGCTGGCGCGCCACGGGATCGAGCCGGATTTGTATCTGGACTTGAGTCGGTGCGGGGTGAGCAAGGAGAAGCACGTGGATTTCGATCCGGAGGACTCGGAACGACTTGTGCCGCAACTTGCCGCCAGTATCGCCGCGATGGATAATTCCCGGACCCCCGCCGGACGGGAGCAGACGGCGGGCGTCTGCCCATGAGCGGAAAGACAGCGCTTGTATAGATCGTATAACGATATTACAGGACACCGGTCGCCATGCTCGCTTTCAAAATCATTCTTCTCAAACTCGTCATTGCCGCCGTGACCGGCTGGGTGATGTTCGAGCTTCTCTGAAATGCCGCGGTTCCGCTATCTGGGCGATCCGCTCTTTCTGACGGGCTGCGCCGCGTATGCCGGCAACCGCTGGTTGATCAAGCCGGTCATTGCCTGGCCGTTCCTCCAAGGTCATTTCAACGACCTGTGGCTGATTCCCTGCGCCCTGCCTCCCGTCCTTTGGTTGCACCGGCGCCTGAAGCTCCGCCGTCATGATGGCATGCCGGAGATCTCCGAGATCGCGTGGCATCTGGTTTTCTGGGCGGCGCTCTGCGAGTGGATCGGTCCCTGGTTCCTCCGGCATTCTTCCGGTGACGCTCTTGACGTGGCCGCTTATGCCGCCGGAGCGGTTGTGGCGGGGCTTTGGTGGCGGCGGAGACCCGATCCCGCGGATTCACCCGGTTGGTCTCCGGGAGCGCGGGGCTTTCACTCCTGAAAGCCGAGATTCTTTTTCAGCCGTGGCATGCGGTCGGCGACGAGGTCGCCGACCTGGTGACGGTTGAGGCTGCGGTAGAATTCCCCGCGCGCCTCGTTGAGAATCCCGCGCAACCGGCAACTCGGAGAGATGGGACAAAGCGGATGACCGTCCGGGCCTTCACACCCCGCCATCTCCCCCTTTGGCTCCAGAGCCCGCATCAGATCTCCGAGACTCCATCGCGCCGCCGCGGGTTCCATCACGATCCCTCCCCCTCGGCCTCTTTTCGCGTGGACCAAGCCGAGGCCGATCAGTTTGCGGCTCACCTTGGTCAGGTGATTCTCTGAAATGTCGAAGGCTTCCGCGACTTCCCGCACACGGACGGTTTCCCCCGGGCGGAGCTGCAGGTAGATGAGCAGCCGGAAAGCATAGTCGGAGTGCCGGGTGATTTTCATTTTTAAAGTCGCATTATTAATACTAGTTTTCCGGTTGACTTAAAGTCGTATTTAAAATACCACATTTTTTGATGAAAAACCGCTCCGTCTCCTATGCACGTCTCTGGCTGGCTTTGGCCGTTGTGATTCTTGGTTCGTTTGCTGTTTTGATCTATTACGGCATGGAGATCTACCGGCAGGCTCCGCCGGTCCCGGCCCGTGTGGTGACGGAATCCGGGCGGGTTCTATTCACCGGCGAAAGCATCCGGGATGGCCAGAACGTCTGGCAATCCATGGGCGGCCAGCAGCTGGGCAGCGTGTGGGGTCACGGCGCCTATGTCGCGCCGGATTGGTCGGCGGACTGGCTGCACCGCGAATGCCTGTTGATTCTGGACGAATGGTCCCAAAAGGCGAAAGGGAAGCCGTTTGAAGAATTGGATCCGGAGTCGAAGGCCGCCCTGCAAGCACGGTTGCGCATCGAACTCCGCGGCAACACCCATGATCCCAGGAGCGGAGACATTGTGGTTTCCGATGTGCACGCCAGGGCCTTCGGGGTGTTGGCCCGGTATTATGCCGCGATTTTCGGTGATGCGATGGCATTTCCTCCGGAAGCGGCCCGCGTGGCCGACGCGGGGATGAGTCCCCCGCAACTGCGCGATGCTTATGCCATCGCGCGAAACACGATCAAGACTCCGGAGAGGCAGGCTGCAATGAACACGTTCTTTTGGTGGGCTGCGTGGGCGTGTTCGACAGAGCGGCCCGGAGCCACCGGGGGAGGCGCTTCACAGCCCGGGACCGGGCAGGTGACTTATACGAACAATTGGCCGCCCGAACATCTGATTGGAAACTCGCCGAGCGGACCTGTCGTGGTCTGGTCGGTCATCAGTTTCGTCCTTCTCCTCGGAGGCATCGGGGGAATGGCATGGTATCATGCGCTCCTGCGCCAGAGCGGCGGGGAGGAGCATCAGGCACCGGAGAACGACCCCCTGCTGGCTCTTTCCCCAACGCCTTCGATGCGGGCAACACTCCGTTATTTCTGGGTCGTCGCAGCCCTCATTGTGGCCCAGGTCGGTCTCGGCGCCGTGACCGCGCATTATGGAGTCGAAGGTTCCGGCTTTTACGGGATTCCGCTGGACCAATGGCTGCCCTATTCGGTGACACGCACCTGGCACACCCAGCTCGGAATCTTTTGGATCGCGACCGCCTGGTTGGCGACCGGGCTTTTTATTGCCCCGGCTGTATCCGGCCACGAGCCGAAATTTCAGGCCGCGGGTGTGAACTTCCTTCTCGCATGCCTCGTCCTCATCGTCGTCGGTTCGTGCTTCGGCACATGGTATGGCACCCGCCAGCAAATGGGACTCGAGACGAATTTCTGGTTCGGACACCAGGGCTACGAGTATGTGGATATGGGGAGGTTCTGGCAGATTTTCCTGCTGGTCGGGCTTTTCCTCTGGCTGGTGCTGATGATCCGGGCCATCTGGTCGGCATTTCGGAATCCCCGGGAAAACCGTCATCTGCTCGCCCTCTTTTTGATCGCCTCCGCCGCGATTGCGATTTTCTGGGCCGCGGGGTTGATGTGGCACCGGCAAACCAACCTGGCCATCGCGGAATATTGGCGCTGGTGGGTGGTTCATCTCTGGGTGGAGGGATTTTTTGAAGTCTTCGCCACCGTGGTGATCGCGTTCCTTTTCACCCGCATGGGTCTGCTGAAGACCTCCACCGCCACCGCCGCGGTGCTGTTTGCCACCGTGGTGTTTTTGTCGGGTGGCATCATAGGCACCTTCCATCACCTCTATTTCACGGGCACACCGACCGCGATTCTTGCCCTGGGAGCGACGTTCAGCGCGCTGGAAGTGGTTCCGCTGACACTCATCGGGTTCGAGGCGGCCGAAAATCTGGCTTTGTCCCGCGCCCGCCATTGGGTGGCGGCTTACCGCTGGCCGATTTACTTTTTCATCGCAGTCGCGTTCTGGAACCTGGTTGGGGCCGGGCTTTTCGGGTTCCTGATCAACCCGCCGATCGCCCTGTATTTCATGCAGGGGTTGAACACGACAGCCGTGCACGCGCATACCGCTCTGTTTGGCGTTTATGGGATGCTCGGTATCGGGCTCATGCTTTTCTGTCTCAAGGGGCTTGCCACGAAACGACCATGGAAAACAGGAACGCTGTTTTTCAGCTTTTGGTCCATCAACATCGGGCTGATCCTCATGGTCCTGCTCTCCCTGCTGCCCGTCGGCCTCCTGCAAACGTGGGCCAGTGTCGAACACGGAATGTGGTACGCCCGCTCCGCGGAATTCATGCAGACAGGATTGATGGATACTCTGCGCTGGTTGCGGGTGATCGGCGATACGATCTTCGCGGTCGGGATTCTTGTCCTCGGATGGTTTGTCGTCGGCCTCAAGGCCGGTTGGTCGCTTGAACCCGGGGAGCGTTGACTCAAAGGAAAAAACCGCATCTCGCCTCCGGGATTCAGCTTTTTCTTTGGCGATTCTTCCAGTAGTTTCCTCCGAAAGACTCTATCCTATCGCAAGAACATGAAGCTCTATTCTATCATATCGGTTACTCTGTGCCCTCGATGGCGGACTTAACTCAGCAATAAACTTGCAGGGCAAACCATTAAAATCCGAGGAGGGATTGTTCAGATGCTGAGACGCAGGGTTTTCGGATCGCGGGCGCCGTGCCAGGCCCGCAGGACTTCGACCGTCTTGCGTGACTCGTCCACGTCGTAATAGATCAGGTACGGATACCGCAGTACTTTGCGCGCACCGGGGCGCTGTTTGACAGGTTGTCCGATAAAGGGGCTTTGACCGGCTTCAAAGGCGCGGTCGAGCAACTCATTGCCGATGCGCGATGCGGTTTCGCATCCAGAAACTTCCGCAAGATATTCGACAATTTCCTGAATATCGGAAAGGAAGAGGTCGCTCAGGATGACTTTGTAGCCCATCGGGCGATGAGGTTGCGGGCTTGCTCAAGGGTGGTGACTTTCCCCTCGCGGATCGAGCGCCGACCAGCGTCGATGGCGGCAAGCATTTCAGGGGTTTCCTCGATCCTCAACTCGATTTCCTCCAAACGCTGCCATACCTTTTCACGCTCGACACGTCCAAGCCGGGGCAGTTCCTCCAGGATTTCGGTCATGCTCATTGAGGGAGGTTACTCGATTTCGTTGACGGGGGCAAGCCGCCCGAAGGCGTGGCAAACGGCGAGGACTTTCTGGTCGTTCTGGATGACGGGGCAGGCCTGTCGCTCAGGTTTCCATGAGCGGAAGAGTCCGTGGTGCCGCTCCTCTCAACAATGCGACGCGGAATTCGGACGGTGGTAGAACCATCCGTTGACGAGGAAACAGACCAGCGCAAAAACGGCCATGCCCGTGTAGGCGAGGGCCGGTGTTCCCAGATGATCCATCGTCCAGCCAAGGAGAAGGGGCGGGGCAAAGCCGCCGAGGGCGCCGATGCAACTGACAATCCCAATCGCGGCCCCGGCTTCCCGCGGCAGCACTTGCGGAATGATTTTGAAGACGCTGCCATTGCCGAGGCCGGACGCGGCGCAGATCCCGAGAATCACCCCGAAGAACCCGCCGAATTGGTCGGGCTGCAGGAATGCGGACAGGCTGAATCCGCCGATGGCCATGATGCCGATGGCGATCGAGGTGATCAAGCCTGCGCCGAACTTGTCGGACAGCCATCCGCCCACGGGACGCATGATGGTGGCCACGGCAACGGCCCACGGGGCGAACATCCAGGGGTTGGGTGCTCCACCGGGAGCGTCGGAAAAAACCGAGGAGATGATCAAAGGCAACGACGCTCCCATGGCGACAAAGCATCCGAATGTCAGGAAATAAAGGCTGGAGAGCACCCAGGTATGCAGGCGTTTTCCCGCGACGAGCTGCGAGGCGAAGGATTTCGGCTCGGTCGGAAAATCCTTTGTCCCGAACCAGATCAGGCCCGCGCAGAGGAGAATGAATGGAACCCAAACGAAGGCGGCATTTTCCAGATGCAGAGCCTTCGGGATGGGGCCGCTCCCCGGAAGGCCGGCGATCGAGAATCCGATGACCGCCGGAATGGTGAATTGCGCGATGGTGACTCCGAGGTTGCCGAGTCCGTTGACACCCAGGGCCGTGCCTTGCATCTGCTTGGGAAACCACAGATTGACGACACCCATCGAGGTGGCAAAGTTCGCCCCGGCGATGCCGGTAAACGCGGCGCAGACCAGCAACACCCAGTATGGGGTGGCAGGGTTCATTACCGCGAAGCCCGTCGCGAGACAGGGAAGAAGGATCGCGAGGGTGACGGCGGCGAAGCTCCGTCGGCTGCCGAAGGTCGAAACGATGAGTCCGTAGGGAATCCGCAGGAGCGAACCGAGAAGCACGGGAGTGGCCGTGAGCCAGAAAAGTTGCTGGCGGCTCAGGTGGAATCCCGCGTCCTTGAGCCGCAGCGGGATCGCCGACCACATGAACCAGACCGCGAATGCCAACGCGAGTGAAACGGTGCTGATGGCCAGCGTCCGCCAGGCAAGGGATTCGTTCCGGAACACTTCGCGGGCCGGCTTGCGAACGGAAAGCCGGATCGGACCGGGCAGATACCGCAGCAGGGCCGCCCCGCTCAGAAAGAGGGAGATCGAAGCCCAGAAACCCGGCCATTTGACCGCGTTGTTGCCGTCAAGCGATTCGTTGAGGGCGGATGTCAGCAGCCAAATCTGCATGACGAGGATCAGGATGAGAACGCAGATGATGCCCAGCGACAACGTGTTGGTCTTCGTGGGATGGGCCTGCGATTGGGCGTCGCGGAAGTTGCTCATAAGGAAAATGGGTTGAACCGCAGAGGCACAGAGACGCGGAGGGAGGGAAAATAAAGCGGCTTCATCTTTCAGGAGTTCCTCTGTGTCTCTGTGCCCCTGTGGTTTTCTTCCGCCGGTTCCCGGACATAGACGTCGTCGCCTTTGATGACGACTTCCAGGTGCGGGAGTGGGCGGGGAGGAGGTCCTTGAAGGACATGCCCGGTCTTGGCATCGAAAAACCCGTGATGGCACGGACATTCGATCTTGTTGTGCTCGGGCGAGTAATAGACGGCACAGGCAAGGTGCGTGCATTTCTGTTCGTAGGCCCGGAACGAGCCGTCCCGGAGGTGGATCAGGATGAACGGGATTTTTGAACCTTCGATCGTGAAGGCGTGTGTGCCACCGGACGGCACGTCGGATTTCTTGCAGACAAAGAAGTCTCCTTCAAAACGGAACGGCGGAAAGATCTTGTCCTTGATCGCCACCCATCCACTGCCGACCGCCATGCCGCCGGAGACGAGGCAAAGAAATTTGGCGAATTCACGCCGCGAGACGTGTTCGGCCTCGGCACGCTCGATGGGAAAATCGACATCTGACGCGGACTTGGGAGGTAATGAGGGGTTCATAAAGTTTTTGAATCGCAGAGGCACAGAGACGCGGAGATTTTGGAAAGCTTTTGAAAATGTCCTCTGTGTCTCTGTGCCTCTGTGGTTATTATCGGCGGATGGAGACCAGAGATCCGCTCACGCATCAAATCATCGGGCTTGCCATCGAGGTGCACCGGGAACTTGGACCCGGTTTGCTGGAGTCCGCCTACGAGGAATGTCTGGCTTATGAGCTTCGACAGGCAGAAATCCCGCATTTGCGCCAGCATCCGCTGCCCGTTCGTTACAAGGGGGTTCATTTGGAATGCGGGTATCGACTCGATATCGTGTTGCCCGAAAAGCTCATCATCGAACTCAAAACGGTGGAAGCCCTTCTCCCGATCCATGAAGCCCAGCTTCTGACCTATCTCAAACTGTCGGGGATTGAACGAGGCTTGCTGATTAACTTCAATGTTCCCGTCCTCAAAGATGGCATCAAGAGGATGGTTTGGACCAAGAGGAATTAACCGCAGAGACACAGAGTCGCAGAGGTTTTTCTGATCCCCCTGTCTTTCTGCTTCTCTCTGTGCCTCCGTGCCTCTGTGGTTATTTTTCTTCATTGAAAATAAGGGTTGGAACCGCAGAGTCGCAGAGTTGTTTCTGATCCCCCCGCATCCCTGCTTCTCTCTGTGTCTCTGTGGTTCATCACTCTCCGTCCACGACGAGCTGTGTCGCTCCTTTGGGCATCATGATGTTGACTTTGGTTTTCACCGTCTGTTGTCCGAACTTGAAAGTGTTGACGGGGGTGCTGTTGGGGCGGCGGCGCGCCATCTCCTCCCGGGTTCCGTAGAAGAGGGCACCGCTCGGGCACACGGTGGCGCACATGGGTCTTTTGCCCGCGCTCGTGCGGTCGTAACACATGTTGCACTTCATCATGAGGTCCATCGGCTCGATCTTTTTCGGCACGCCAAACGGACAGGCATTGACGCAGTTCGAGCAGCCGATGCATCGCTCGGTGTTGGCCGTATGGACGATGCCGAACTCATCCTTCCCGATGGCGACGGCAGGACAGACCTTGGCGCAGACCGGGTCCTCGCAGTGCATGCAAATTTGCACCGAAGTTTGTGTGGTCACAAAGCGGTCCACGTAATCGACGTGGATCATCGCGGTCTGTCCGTTTGTCTCGCACTCGGCGCAGGCCATTTCGCACGCGTGGCACCCGATGCAGCGTTGTGGATCGAGGAAAAACTCCTGATCGGTGCGGAATGTGGTGGTCGTCATGGGATGGGTAACCACAGCGGCGCAGAGACGCAGAGGAAGACGGGTCGCACGAGTTGTCTCTTGCTGACAAAACTCTGCGCCTCTGTGTCTCTGTGGTTCCAATTGTTCATATGCTCGCCCAGGCTTTGGTTTCTTCCGGGCCTGGAGCGACGCGGCCAAGCGGCTCCAGCTTGCAGGCGCAGACTTTGAATTCCGGGATCTTGGAGACCGGATCGAGGTGGCCCGAGGTGAGTTGGTTCGCGGATTTCCTGCCGGGCCAGTGGTAGGGGATGAAAACCGTGTCCTCCCGGATCGTCTCGACCAATTGGGCGGGAAACTCAGCCGCTCCGCGGCGGGTGGAAACGCGCACAAGCTCCCGGTCCCGGATTCCGTATCGGGCCGCGAGCGAAGGGTGAATTTCCAGCAACGGCTCGGGATACTGGTTCACGAGTTTGCCAATCCGGCGGGTCTGTGTGCCGCTGAGATACTGGGAAACGACGCGTCCGGTGGTGAGGATCACGGGGAATTCGCCGTCGGTCACTTCGCCGGGATCGCGATAGGAAATTCCGTGGAAGTGCGCCCGCCCGTCGGGCGTTTTGAATTTCCGGTCTTCCCAGAGCCGCGGCGTGCCCGGGTGATCGTCGTCCGGACAGGGCCAGAACACGCCCATGTTGTCCTCGATTTTTTGATAGCTGATGCCGGAGTAATCGGCCGTCCCGCCTTTCGAGGCCACACGCAGTTCATTGAAAATCGCTTCCGACGAGTCGTAGGTGAAAAACTTTTTTGAGCCGAGACGGTCGGCCAGTTCGAGAAGGATGTCGGTGTCGGTGCGGGCATTGCCGGGCGGGTTGACCGCTTTGCGAATGCGGACAACGCGGCCCTCGGCGGTGGTGACTGTGCCTTCTTCTTCCTCGTGAAGCGAGCCGGGGAGGATGATGTCGGCGTGGCGCGCGGTTTCATTGAGGAAGAAATCGATGACCACATAGAACTCGAGTTTGTCGAGCGCCTCGCGGATCATGTTGTTGTTGGGCAGCGAGACGAGGGGGTTGAAGCAAATACTGAGCAGGCCCTTGATCTCGCCCCGGTGGATGGCCTCCATGATCTCGTAGGCGGTCAGGCCCTTGCCCGGCAGGTCTTTCTCGTCGATTCCCCAGACGCCCGCGATGTATTTCCGGTGTTCGGGATTTTCGATATCCCGGTTGCCGGGGAGCTGGTCGCACTTGTGTCCGTGTTCGCGTCCGCCCTGGCCGTTGCCCTGGCCGGTGATGGTGGCATAGCCGCAATATGGTTTGCCGATCCGCCCGGTGGCGAGGACGAGGTTGATGCACGCCAGCACGTTTTCGACGCCTTTGCTGTGGTGCTCGATGCCGCGGGCATGGAGCAGGAAGCTGGTTTTGGCCGGCCCCCACCACCGGGCCGCCAGCAGGATTTTTTCCTTCGGGACACCGGTGGCCTGCTCCGCCCAGTCGAGGTCGTAGGATGCGACGGCGGCCTTCGCTTTCTCAAAATCGGTGGTGTGGTTGGCAATAAAATCGTGGTCGAGCCAATCATGCTTGATGAGCTGGTGGAGAATTGCGCCGTAGAGGGCGGAGTCTCGTCCGGGCCGGACGGGGAGGTGAAGGTCGGCGGTGCGGGCAATGGGAGTGAGGCGGGGATCGACCACGATCAATTTGCCGCCGTTGTCGCGGGCCTGCCAGATCCAGTGCGTGAGCGTGGGAAAGGTTTCGCTGACGTTCGTTCCGCAGAGCATGATGACTTCGGCATGCGCGAGGTCGGAATAGTTGTTCGATCCGCGGTCGAGACCGAACGCTTTCTTGTTCCCCGCCCCGGCGCTCACCATGCAGAGGCGTCCGTTGTAATCGAGGTTTTTGGTCTTGAGGGCGATCCGCGCGAATTTTCCCACGAGGTAACTTTTTTCGTTGGTCAGGGAAACGCCGGAGAGCATGGCGAAGGAGTCTTTGCCGTGGGCGTTCTGGATGCGTTGGATTTCCCGGACCACCCGGTCCATGGCGGCATCCCACCCGAGCTTCTCAAAACCCTTGCCGCCGACGCGAATCATCGGGTCCAGCAGGCGGTCCGGGTGATCATTTTGCAGATAGCGTTGAACGCCTTTCGGACACAGACGGCCCTCGTTGAAGGGGAACTCCTCCCAGGGCTCGAAGCCGACAACCCGGTTGTCTTTGACGAGCAATTTGATGCCGCACTGCATGCCGCAGAAGCAACAGTGGGTCTTGACCACTTCATCCGGCTCGTCGCGGCCGGGGATCCCCTCCGGCTTGGGAAAATTGAGACTGGGACCGAAGCGGGCGATGATGTCTTCAGCAGGAACCGGGAGGGTGGCCATAAGGTCAAGGGGTTGAACCACAGAGACACAGAGGCACAGAGGAATGCAAAACATTCGATGTTCCCAATCTCCGCGTCTCTGTGCCTCTGTGGTTCATGGTTATCCAAAAAATCCGCCCGATTGCTCCCTGGCTTTGAGGTGGGCTTTGGCCAGCAGGGCGCGCTTGCCCTGTGGGCTGTAGTCGAGATGGGATTTTCCGTCGCTGCGGGTGTAGTCGAACCCGAGATCGGTCGTGACGGCTTTCAGATCATCAACCTGCATCTGCGAGGTGAAATCGCCTCCGGTGTGCGGGCAGCGGGCCTGCGGGCCTTCCGCCCCGGCCTTGCGATAGATCGCGATGCCAAGCTGGGCGGGACGCTGGATGATATGGAAAAATTTTCCGAACGGCATCCAGAGGAGAAAGAGGATGACGGTGATCGCATGGGTGATCGCCATGAACTGGTGCGCTTTGCCGTCCATGAATTTGTAGTCGAGGCTGATGCCCAAACCGGTCACCGAAATGGCGAGCAGAAGGAGAAGCGGCAGCCAGTCGCCTTCGAATGTCTGCACCGCGATGAGGCCCGCATGCGTGAGACGCCGGCGCATGAGGAGCATCACTCCGGCAATTACGAGAATGGCCGACCAGTTCAGCGCGTTGAAGATCAGTGTGGCGATCCAGGAATGGAGAGGAAACTCCATCGTTTTGAACCCGAATGTGTAGATTTCATAGGTGTCGATGCCTCCCGGTTTGAGTCCGAAATGAATCCATCCGAACACCAGCGGAAACGTCACACCGAAAGCCAGGACACACCCCCAGGCCATGAGCAGATGCCCCCGGCCAAGCGCGCGACCGCGCCTCTGGATGAACCGCTGGCCGAGGAAATTCACCACAAAATGTTTGACCAGCTCCCATCCGTAAACAACCGCCCGGCCCGAAAAGAACAACTGCCAGCCGCGCGAAAAATATCTCCATGTCGGCGGTCTCTGCAGCCAGACCGTGTAGCGATAGACGACGCCAAACCACGCGAAGATGCAACCGAACAGATAGGCCACGAGCGCCGCGTCAAAATTTCCCAAATTCCGCGATCCGAAAAAAACCGCGACGACCAGACCGGCTGTCGCCAGTGTCGCCGTCATCAGCGCCGCCGGGTTAAGCGTGCCGAACATTCCTTTTTTTTGCGCCGTGACGCGGTTGCGGGCAACTGCGGAAATTTCCCGTCGAAGATCGCCAAACTCGTCTTCTTCATGAAACTCCGGTTGGAATCGATCATTCCGGATATCATGTTGTGGAGCGGGCAGGGATCCCCTTTGCCGCACCAGTCGTGACCAAACGGGCACAGGGACGGTGGTTCGATTTGCTCAAACAGGGAAGCGATATCCAGCAGGCAGATCGTCCTGGCCGGTTTGGCAAGGGTGTAGCCTCCCCCCGGACCCGGCTGACCGCTGACGAGTCCCGCCGCGGCGAGTTGCGTGAGCAACTTGGCTGTCAGCGCCCGCGAAATGCCGCGCGCCTTGGCAATTTCGCCCGACCCCGCCCGCTTCTTGGGCTCCGCCGCAAGAAAACTCATCACCGCAATAGCATTCGCCGAGGTTTTGCCGTAGATAAACATGGTGGGAAATTAAACCACAGAGACCCGGAGGCACAGAGGATTCATTGGCGGGGGTTTCGATCCCGGGGTGGTCATCGGATGTTTGGTGATTCTTTTTATGCGGCCATCTTTGCGGCCGCGGGGAAAAGAACCGTGTTTTCCAGGTGGATGTGGCGGTGGAGGTCCTCTTCAAGGTCGGCCAGTCCCGCAAAGAGCGCGCGATAGGTGTTGCAGGCATCCGCCGGAGGCCGATATCCCCCTGTGAGTTCGTGCAAACGCCCGAGAGCCTTCCCGGCATCGTCATGTTCATGGATCATGCAGGCAATGGGACCGTCTAGTCCCGCGGGAGCCGATTCTCCACGGCTCATCGCCGAGACGGCGGGAAAAAGAATCTGTTCTTCCTTCGCCATGTGGCTGATGAGTTCCGCTTCCAGTCCGCAATAGACCTGGAAGACTTCCACCAGCGAGGGGGTGTGTCCGCCGTGGACATGCGCGACACGTTCCGACATCGCATGCAGACGCGGAAATTCCCGCCGGAGGAAGGCGTGGTGGGTTTCGACGATATAATCGGCCAGCTCGTGGGGCGGGAGGTCCGCCGGATTGGCATGTGCCTCCGCCGAAGCCGGCCTGAGGGCCTCAAGCTGCCCGAGCACGGCGTCAAGCGACACGCCCTTGCGCTCGCAGGCCTCGCGCAGAGTGCGTCCGCCCTGACAGCAGAAATCGATTTGAAATGCTTGGAAAACGCGGGAACGACCGGGCTCCCCGGCCACGAGCTCCCCGACCGTGCGGTCTGGGAACGGCGTTCCGGCGGGAGAGAAAGCAGTGGGGTGATGGCTCATGACACCGCGAATCCCAACACGGCGGGACCGCGATTGCAAGAAAAAAAGATAATTTTATCTTTGTTTTGGTTTGCGCGCTCCCTGTGGCCGGTGCCGACAGGGGCGCGGGCCTCCAGCCCGCCGTACGGAATATTCGTTCGCGGGCGGGACACCCGCGCTCTTTCCTTCGCGCGGCCCCGTCCCGGGCTGCCGCAAGCGGGACGTTCCGAAATTAGTGTAGTCCGTCCAACGGATTGCGGGTTATGTTGAGAGGCGGTTGTGCCAACCGCCTATCGGATTTCCACAGACCCTTGACACAAGGGTCTCTACAGCAGGCCCTGTCGCGCGATACCTATAATACCTCATCTGCTTGGCGGACTACACTAGAGCAGCTTCGGTTCGGACAAAAATGCCCCGACCCGTCTGGCGGCCATTTCGACATAGGCCGGGTTGGATTCGATGCCCAGCCATCGCCGCCCGAGGCCTTCACAGGATTCGGCAGTGGTGCCGCTTCCCAGAAACGGATCCAGCACAAGATCGCCGGCACGGCTGCCGGACTCGACCAGGGCATTGATCAACGCGATCGGTTTTTGGGAAGGATGGCCGACCTTTTCTCCGGAGAGTCCCTTGAGCGACGGCACACGCAGAATATTTGTGGCGTATTTGCCCCTGCGCAGATGGGTTTCCCTGGCCTGCTTGTCCTTGTAGCGTTTGTCACGCATGTAGGTTTGAATCGTGGCCTCGTCGTAGGGCAACCGGACGGCATCCTTGTCAAAGAAGGGAGCGGCATCCGGTGTCGTACGCAACGCCAAGACCATCTCATACTGTGGCGTGAACGAATCCGAGCGTTCGTTGTAGCCGACCGCGCGGTCCCAGATGAGCATGTCGTGAAAAGCCATCTTCCTGGCCAGAGCGGAACAGACATGCAGCCAGACGTGCTCCCGCTTTCCCAATTGCCCGAAGATGTAAAGCAGTCCGTCGGGCTTGAGAATCCGTTTGCATTCATCCGCCCATTTCAGGGTCCATTCCAGATACTCCTCCTGGCTTTTCCAGGTGTTGTCCCACTTGTGCTCCAACAAAACCTGAAAATAGGGAGGGTCCGCGATGATCAATTGTGCGCATTGGTCCGGAATCCCCGGAAGCGCGCCCAGGACATCTGAGCAGAGGATTTCTCCGCGGCCGATTTTTGTTCCCTGCGTGGTTGGCATGTCGGCCGGACTGCTCAGACCAGCTGCTTGATGGCGGTCGTGAGATAGACGGCCTCGGGGTACTTTCCGCGGTATTTCGTGATTTCCTTTTTCTCGATCACGCGGAACCCGAACCGTTCGAGAACCTTCGCACCGCGGCGGGATTCGAATGTCACCATCTGGCCGAAGACCGCTTTTTCGCCATGGGATTTGAGATAGTCGAAATACGCGTTGAGCAGCACATGGGTCCCGGCGAAGCTCTGCGCTTCGGGCAGGACGTTGAAGTGAAAATGGGCGGTTCTGCGCGGTGCGGCGGGAACTTCGCGCCAGGAATTTTTCAGGATCCACTGGATGAATTCCCGCGTGGCCCGATTGTAGCGGTGATATCTGAGGATGCCTGACGCGAAGAGGCTGAGATTGTGGAAAAAGCTGTGCCACTGCTGCCGAAGGGGCCGCCGCGACCCGAGAAGGTAACCTTTCACCACGCCGTCCTGTTCCAGAACAAAGGCGGATTCCGGCTCGACGTCGGTGTAATACGCAGTGAGGTAATCGGCGAAGAGTTCCCGGTCCTCGAAAACCGGATCAATCGGTTTGCCCAGAAACCCGGTCTCGCAACAAAGGCGGCGGACAGCACCGCGGTCGCGGGGTTCGTAATGTCGGATCGAGATTCCAGGGGGCAGGGCCACGGGCCATCTTGTATGCGAAAATCAAAAATCCGACAAGTTCAACCGGTCGTATTACGTTTCATCGTCCGGTGGCGGACGCACTCCGGCGGCCTGGCGAAATGGCGGCGGACCCTCGCGCAACAAGGCGGGAGTTGCATAAAGTTTGTTGCGCCCCGCTTTTCTTTGTTTACTTCACCAGGTTGATTATTTATCAATCCGGTTCGTATGCGCCCCTCTTCCACCGTGATTTTTGCTGCGATCCTGCTGTCGCTTTCCCTGTTTCCTGCAGATCTTAACGCCCAGCGGCCCGCGTTGAATTCCGAGGTCCAGATCACCAAAATCGAATCCGCCTTTATCGATTCGCCGAAAATCACCGCTCCCGGGTATGCAAAGAAGTCGCCCGGACGGCCCGGTTCGTGGCTGGAAATCGAGGTGACTTTCGAGCGGAACGCCGTCCCGAAAGAGCCGAAGTTCTCCGACGAGCTCACCTTCAACTACTACGTTCTCCTGAAGAACGAGCATGTCACGGAGGACAAGAAGCCGACCTTGCTCACGGGTTCGATCGTCCATGTCCACGTGCCGCAGGAAAAAGGGTTGCATTCCGTCGCATTCGTCAGCCCCAGAACGCTCGCGCATTTCTTCGATGGCAAGGCACCGGTCAACGCCCAGCAGGCGGTCGTGGATGCCGGGGTGACGATCTCGGGGAAGAACGGACTCCTCGCCATCGCCACCTCCAAAGGGACCGTGAAGGGGGACAAGGGTTGGTGGGATAACCCCACGGCAGCTTACACCCCGACGCCCGGGGCCCTGCTCAATAAAAACGAGACTCCCTTCGCCCCGCTGGAATGGGATTTCTACGAGGCCATCAAGTCGAAATCCGGCAACTGAGTCTCTCGATGGCCAAACCATTACGTGTCTACGCTCTCGATCTCGGCATGCAGACAGTCAGTCTGGCCGAATTCCACAAGCTCCCGAACGGGGGTCTCAGCCTCAACGCCTTCAGGGAGACCGAGCTCATCACCGACCCATCGGCTGATGCGACCCGGCCCGCGCAGGTCAAGGAGGCGGTGAAGGAGCTCCGGGACGCGTTGAAAGCTCCCGCCAAGGAGCCCGTCAATTTCAGCCTGCCCGCCCAGTCCGTCTTTTCGCGCTTCGTCAAGCTGCCCGGAGGATCCCCCGAGGATGTCAGCTCGATCATCGCCTTCGAGGCGCAGCAGAATGTGCCCTTCCCCATCGACGAGGTGGTTTGGGACTACCAGATCATGGGCGGCCAGAGGGGCGGGATGTGGGATGTCGTCCTTGTCGCCATGAAATCGGACCAGCTCACCGAGATTTCCGAGGCGGTGACGGCGGGCGGGTTAAAACCCCAGGTCATCGATGTGGCGCCGATGGCGGTCTACAACGCTTTCCGTTTCAGCTATCCGGACACGGCGGGATGCTCGCTGATCATCGATATCGGTGCCCGGACGACCAACCTGATTTTTGTGGAGGGGACCCGCGCCTTCAGCCGGAGCATCCCGGTCGGTGGCAACTCGATCAGCGCCGCCGTCGCAAAGGAATTCCACCAGGACATCACGCTGGCCGAGAGGCTGAAAGTGGAGAAAGGCTCCGTGAGCCTCGGCGGGGCCTACGCGGAACCGAGCGACCCCACCGAGGCAAGAGTGGCGAAGGTCGTGCGCAACACCATGACGCGCCTGCATGCGGAAATCGCCCGCTCGATCAGCTTTTACCGCACCAGCCAGGCCGGCAGCCAGCCCGTCAGGGTCCTCCTCTGCGGGGGCACGGTCGGCCTTCCCTACATGGTGGAATTTTTCAGCGAAAAACTCCAGACGCCGATCGAATTTTTCAACCCCTTGCGCAATGTCACCGTGAACGACGCCGCCGTTGCGGAAGCGCTCGCTTCCAAGGCGCACACCTTCGGCGAGCTGGTGGGCACCGCGTTGCGGTCCTTCCCGGATTGCCCCTTGGAGATCAACCTTCGCCCCCTGTCCGTCGTGCGGGACCAGGATCTCGCCCGCAGGAAGCCGTTTTTGGTTCTCGCCGCAGTTTGCCTTCTGCTGACCCTCGCCGCCTGGTGGCTTTACTTCAGCCAGGCCGCCAAGGTGACGGACGAAGTTTTGGCGGGCGTCAACGCGGAAGTTTCGAAGCTGGACGGCATCTTCCAAAAGATGGAAACGCTCGCCGCAGAACAGAAAAAGCTCGACGACATGGTCGCGCCGGTCCTCCTCGCATCGGCCGAGCGCAGCGCTTGGGCGGAAATCTTCGATGAACTCGGAGCCAAACTTCCCGCCCGGTTCATCTGGATCACGGAATTGCAGCCCGTCGGGGCCCGCGGGCAGTCCGCCGAAAAGCCCGGCGGCGCTCCGGCAGAGCCAGTCGGCCCCCCAAAACCGGGCCAACGGCCCGGTCCCGCTTCGATTTCCGCGCTCGAGATCAAGGGGCTCTATCTCGACAACCCCCCGAACGACAAGGAAGCGAGGATTGTCGATGAGTTCGTGGACAATCTGAAAAACTCGCCCGTCTTCGCACTCCCCGAGGACAAGGCCAAGATCATCACGCAACGGACAACACCCACCGGCGAAAGCTGGGCCTACGGCTACACGATGGTCCTGCCGCTGCGCAAACCGATCCCCCTCCCATGAACTGGTTCAAGGACAACCCGTTTCTCGCCGGCATCGTGGCCGCCTGCATTGTCGGGTCGGGCGTTTTCGGCTATCTGATCATCCAGTCGGCTTCGGCCTACTCCGCTTCTTCCGAAGCTTACTCGGCTTCCGTTGCAAAGCTTCATGCCCTGCAAAACAAGGTTCCGTTTCCAGACGACGCGAATTTGAAAGCCATCCGGGCCGGGCTGGAGAGTTATTCCTCGCAAATCCAGGGCTTGCGTTCCCGCCTGGCGAAGATGGAGATCCCGCTGGATGAAAAGTTTACGCCCCAGCAGTTCCAGGACGGTCTCAGGACGGCTGTCAACGACATCCGTGTCAAGGCGGAAGCCAACGGCGTCAAGCTGCCCGCAAATTTCTACTTCGGGTTCGACCAATACCAGACGCAGGTTCCCACGGAGCAGGCCGCGCCGTTCCTGAACCGGCAGTTTCAGGTGATCCAATCCCTGGTCGTCCGGCTGGTGGATTACAAGGTGGCATCGGTTGACGGCATCACCCGCGTCCCGCTCCCCCAGGAGTCCGTGTCTGCGGGAAAAAACAAGCCGGAGTCCCCCGGGCCGGTTTTAAGCCGCTTCCCGTTCGATATCCTGTTTACCGCCGAGCAGCCGAAATTCCGCGTGGCGTTCAACTCCCTGCTGGGGTCCGACCAGTTTTTGATCGTCCGGTCGGTTTCCATCCAAAACTCGAACCCCCAGGCTCCCGCCAAGAAAAGCGCGGAGCCCTCGAATCTCCCGAACCCGTCGAGCCCCGCGGGGGCATCGGGAAAAGACCAGCCGGAATTGAAGGTCATCTTCGGGCGCGAATTGCTCAAGGTGTCGCTCCGCCTGGAAATGCTCGATTTCTCCGAGCCCGCCACCGCGAACAAATAGGTTTCATGAACTGGATCAAGAAACATTACGAACGCGCGCTCCTCGGGGCGTTTTCCCTGGCCTTGATTGCCTGTTCGGGCTGGATCGCTTGGAGGGCGCTTTCGTTTCCGGAAAATTTTGCGGAGCGCAACAGCGGCAAGAAGCCCGACAACACCATCAATCCCCCGGATATGAAATCCGTCGAGGCCGCCGCCGCCCTGGCCGCGAACCCCCGCTCCTGGAGCCCCCACGAGGGTTCGCTTTTTGTCTCCAGGCCCTACGTGCTCCGCGAGGAAAAGCTTTACGATCCCCTCGAGGCGGACACGCCCCTGCACCCGCCGATCACGAACGCCTGGCTCGTGAAGTATAACCTCGATTACGGCAATCCCAACATCAAGAACGAGGACCCCGACAAAGACCGCTTCACCAACCTCGAAGAATTCAACGCCGGGACAGATCCCACGAACGAGAAAACGGTCCCGCCGTATTACACGAAACTCCGCCTCACGAAATTCGACCCGGTCCCTTTCCGGCTCAAGTTCGGGGGCGATTCCGGCGACGGGGAAACCTTCATCATCAATGCCAGGGACGCCAAGGCCCGCACACAGTTTCTCAAACTGGGTGATACGATCGAGGGCGCACCCTACAAAATCCTGTCCTACGAGCCGAAAACCACCAGCAAAAACGACATGGAAGTCAATGTCTCGGAGCTCACCATCCAAAATACGGACACCGGACGAAAAATCGTGCTCGTCTACGACAAGGAAGCCGACGACCCCACATCCTACGGCGAATTCCTCTACCTCTACGACAATTCGAAACACCGGTGGAAAAAGGACGACGAGTTCACCCTGCCGCCCGACGACAACCGGAAATACAAACTTATTGACATTTCCGCGCAAGAAGCCCAAATGGAGGACCTTGGGTCCGGACAACAAAAAATCCGGATCGGAAAGGCGGAGTGACCGCCCGCCGCCATTTTCCTTCCATGCTGCCAGAACCATTCATGAAATTGACCTTGTCTTCCTGTGGCATCGGCCTCCAGCCCATGCGGATCCGTGGGATTTCCCCTCTGTTGTTCCGCCCTGCCATCCTGGCCCTTCTTCTCTGTGCGCCCCTCTTCTCTCACGCCCAATATGTCGGCGTTCAAGGATCGGCCGAGGGCCAGATCCGCCGCAACGAACAGACCGCAGACTACGCGAAGGGGATTGCGGAGAAGGGTCGACAGGCCCTCGAATCCCAGGATTACGAGAGCGCGTTCGCCTATTATAAGAGCGCGGTCGACATGTTGCCGGCAGCCGGAACAGCCACCGCGAGCCTCCGCCAGCAGGCGATGGACGGATTTTCCGAGGCGGCGGTTAAACTGGCGCGCCAGCGGATTTCCGAAGGGCGCTTCGAGGATGCCAAAACGACTGTCGCCGTGGTTTTGGAGGAACGCTACAACCCCAGCTACAAGCCCGCCGTTTCTCTCAGCTACGAGCTCAAGGACAAAACCTCCTTTTACGCCCAGACGATGACCCCCGGGGCCGTGGCCAACGTGGAGGAAGTCAAGCAGCTTCTCCAGGAGGGGCAGGGATTCTACGCCTCCGGCAGGTATGATCTCGCGTTCAAGCGCTACGAGCAGGTGTTGAACGTCGACAAATACAACATCGCGGCACGGCGTGGCATGGAGCAGGTCAACAACGCCCGCATCAAATACCAGGAAACCGCCTACTCGGAAACGCGCGGGGACATGATCCGGCAGGTCAACAAGGCCTGGGAGCTCCCGGTCCACAAATTCGACGTGGCGGCCTCGCAAATTATCGACCAGCCGCAGATCGATACGCGCGGCACCTCGAACATCAACCGCAAGCTCGACGAGATCGTCATCCCCAAAATCGATTTCCGTGACGCCACGGTCCGCGAGGCCCTGGATTTCATCAAGCAACGCGCCTCCTCATTGGACACTGTCGAGCAGGACCCGGCGAAGAAGGGGATCAACATCGTCCTCAAACTCGCCCCGGATGCGGTGGAATCCGGCTCGAGAATCACCCTTTCGCTCACCGATGTCCCGCTGCGCGCCGCCATCGACTACGTGGCGCGCGCCGCAAACCTGAAGCTGAAGGTGGAGCCCTATTCTGTGGTGGTTGTGCCGCAGTCGGAAGCCACCGATATTCTGATCACCAAGGAATATAAAGTCCCGCCGAGCTTCATCACGGCCGTTCCGGGCAGCGCCGCCGCGCCGCCGCCTGTCGCCGGTGTGGCTCCCGGGTCGCTGCCGGCCGTCGTGGCCCGCTCGGGAGCCCGCGAGTTCCTCGAAGCCAGCGGGGTCACTTTTCCCCCGGGGGCCAGCGCCAACTTCATTTCCTCCACCAGCCGCCTGATCGTGAAAAACACGCAGTCCAATCTCGATCTCGTCGACAACCTCGTGGAAAATTCGCTCACGACCCCCCCCAGCCAGGTGGAGATCGAATCCAAATTCCTCGAAATCACGCAAAACAATCTCAAGGAACTCGGTTTCGACTGGCTGGTCGGGCAATTTGCCCTGCCGTTCGGGACCGGGACTTACGGAGGGGGTGGAACGACTGCCGGGGGCACGACGATCGCCAACAATGCCTACCCGTTCATGAACGCGCTGGCTCCCGGTGCCACCGCAGCCGTTCCCATCGGAGCCAATTCCTTGACGCAAGGTCCCATCACTTCGGGCAACCGCTCAGGAACCCGGGCGATCAGCGTGAATGCGGTTGACGGCCTGCTTTTCGGGAGCCCGATCGGGCCTGCCCCGGCCGTGCTCGCCCTCGCGGGGGTTTTCACGAATCCCCAGTTTCAAATCGTGTTGCGCGCCCTCGATCAGGCCAAAGGTGTCGATCTTGTCAGCGCCCCCAAAGTGACGACCAAGAGCGGCCAAAGGGCCACGATCGAAATTGTCCGGGAGTTCCGTTATCCTTCCGATTATGACCTCCCGACCGTTGCCGCCAGTTCTGGGCAGTCCCGCTTTTCGCCGGTCACCCCCACGACACCGACCGCATTCGAGATGAAGCCGACTGGAATTACTTTGGAAGTCGAGCCCACGGTCGGGCCGGACGGATACACGATAGAGCTCGTTCTCGCCCCGAGAGTCATCGAGTTCGACGGCTTCATCAACTACGGCAGCCCGATCAACGCCAATATCCAATACCTTGATATTGGTGTCTTGCTGGCCCAGAGGACCATCACGGTGACGGACAACGTCATCAACCAGCCGGTTTTCTCGACCCGCGAGGTGACCACACAGGTCTCCGTCTACGACGGCTCGACCGTTGTCATGGGCGGGCTGATGCGCGAGGACGTGCAAAAAGTCGAGGACAAGGTGCCGATCCTTGGGGACATCCCTCTTGCAGGCAGGTTGTTCAGGACCAGCGCGGACCAGCATGTGAAGAGGAATCTCATCATGTTCGTGACCGCGAACCTCCTCGACCCCGCCGGCCAACCGCTCATCAAATCCGAGGCCGAAGACCAGGTGGTTGCCGTTCCCAACGCGCAGGCAATCCAGTCCGAGGCCATTCCCGGGGATGCCTCCACAATCCCTCTCCCACAATAGACTTTCGATGAAACAAAGCATCCCGGTTATCCCTCTCCCGTGGCATGGGCTTCCAGCCCATGCATCTTGGTTTCCATGCCTGCTGGTCCTGTTGACGACTCTCGCCGCCTCACCAACTCTTCCCGCCCAGAATGTCGCCGCCCTTTCCGACAGGGAGGTCGTCCGCCGTCAGGAAAACCTCATCCTCGCGGACAAGCTGGTTGCCAAAGGCGACAAGGCGATGGGCGACAAGGACTATGAAACCGCGTATGTCAGCTACCTGGATGCGCTGGACAAAATTCCCGAAGGCCCGGCGTCTGCGGCTCAACGCGATCCGGCCGTATCGAAGTTTGCTGGCGCGGGGATCGCCTACGCGAATTTTCTGGTCCAGAACGGGCGCTACGGCGACGCGGAAAAAGTCGCCAAGACCATTCTTCTTCCCCAGTTCAGCCCCGGATACAAACCGGCGGTCCAGTTTCTTGCCGACCTCGAGCAGCCCGACTACGTGAACAAAACCGTCACCCCCCAGTTCGCGGCCAGCAGGGACGAGGTTTCGAAGCTTTTGGCGGAAGCCGACGGCTACTATGCCACGGGCCGGTTCGATCTCGCCATCAAACGCTACGAGCAGGTCTTGAACATCGACCGCTACAACAATGCCGCCCGCATGGGCATGGAAAAGGTGAACAACCAGAAGAGCAACTACCACAGCGAGGCATACAACGAGACCCGCAGCAGGATGCTCTGGCTCGTCGACCGCGCATGGGAGCGTCCCGTGCGGAGGTTTCAAGGACGGGATACCAACAACGGGACGCAATCCAGAAATATTTCCGGAAGCGGGACCGAGGCGATCGCGGCGAAGCTGAACAGGATCATCATCCCGAAAATCGAATACCGGGACACAACGATCCGCGAGGCCGTGGATTTCCTGAAACAAAGGAGCCGGGAGCTCGACACCACGACGGACGACCCAAAATTGAAAAAAGGCGTCAACATCGTCCTGAAGCTGCCCTCCACCCCGACGACCACGGAGACTGCTGCCACTCCAGCCCCCGGCGACACGACGGCGGCTCCCGCCGTCGGCACCGCACCGACGGTGACCCCGGATACCAAGATCACACTCTCTCTCAGCAATATTCCCCTCATTGAGGCATTGAAGTATCTCACGGAGCTCGCCGGCTTGAAATACAAGGTGGAACCATTCGCGGTCTCGATCGTTCCCATCAGCGAGAACACGGACGAACTTCTCACCAAAGAATACCGCGTGCCCCCAGGCTTTATTCCGGCCAGCACGGCCGGAGCCGACACGTCGCTTCCAACCCCTGGGAAACCTGCCGATGCCTTGAAGGACCAGCGCATCAAGGGCGGGAAAGACGCCCAGGAATTTTTGAAGAGCCAGGGAGTTCCCTTCCCGCCGGATTCCTTTGCGCAGTATGTGCCCGCCGGGAGCAAGCTGTTCGTGCGAAACACGCAGGGGGCCTTGGATCTCATCGACATCCTGGTTGATGCGGCGATGGGGGTTCGACCGACCCAGGTCGAGATCGAGTCGAAATTTCTCGAAATCTCGCAGGACAACCTGAAGGAGCTTGGCTTCAACTGGCTCCTCGGGCCGTTCAGTATCGGCGACGGGATGTATGGAGCCGGGGGAACAAGGGGTTATGGCAGGGCGGTTGACGGGGCGGTTTACCCGTTCGGGACAACCGGCCAGAACCCCGTGACCGGCGGATTGCGCTCCGGAGCTGGAACCACGCCGGATGCCGCCATCACTGCAAATTCCATCAACGCGCTCCTTGCGGGGGTCCCGCCCGGCGTCACCTCGGCGGCTCCCGGAATTTTCGGTCTTTCCGGCATCTTCTCCAACCCGCAATTTCAGGTTGTCATCCGCGCCCTCAACCAAAAGAGGGGCATCGATCTGATGAGCGCGCCGAAAGTCACCACCAAGAGCGGGAACAAGGCGGTGGTCAAGGTCATACGCAGCTTCCCTTACCCGACGCAGTTCAACCCCCCCGAGCAGCCCGCTGCTGGCACAACGACCACGACGACGGCTGCAGCTTTGAGGTCGGGGTTTTACACTGACAGCCTGGTGACCCCGACCACTCCCACCACGTTTGAAAACCGCGATCTCGGTGTGACCCTTGAGGTCGAGCCTCAGGTGGGAGCCGATAACTACACCATCGAACTGAACCTATCGCCGGAGGTCGTGGAATTCGAGGGATTCATCAACTACGGCAGCCCAATTGTCGGGCCGACCTATAATCCCGTCACTTTCACCATTGGGACCTATGAGATTACGCCCAACGTCATCAACCAGCCGATATTCTCGACACGGAAAGTGACCACGAGCGTGAGCATCTGGGACGGCCAAACGGTTGCCTTGGGTGGACTGATCCGCGAAGATGTTCAAAAAGCGCAGGACAAGGTTCCGATCCTCGGTGACATCCCATTGGCGGGCCGTCTGTTCCGTTCGGATGTTTCCCAAAAGATCAAGCGCAACCTCATTATCTTTGTGACCGCCCGCCTGATGGATGCGGAGGGCCGCCCTGTCCGGCAGGATGAAGAGCAGGAGGAAATCGTGGAGCCTCTGGGATTGCCCGAGAACCTGCCTCCCCCCACGTTCCAAGCCCGTTCGATGGGCAAGTAACAGACCGCCCCAACTGGCGCAACGGCATACTCCCTCCTTGTCAGTTTATGGATTGCGGCGGCGGAAGCTGTGGAGCCCGCCGTAGGGCTGGAGGGAATGGCTCATGCGCCGGAAGAAGAGGGAGTATCCCTGGTGGGTCATGCTGTGTCCTTGCAGAACTTCGTAGAGGGCCATCTTGACGAGATCGAGGACGAACATCCACGCGATGTTGTAGAGCCACACCAGCCCGATGATCCCCCACGGGAGCGCGGGCACGATCGTGCCGATGCCGAACCCGCAGGCCAGGACCGCGATCAGTTGCGTGCCGACGATGGCGAAAAACAGGCGGGGGTCGGGAAAGGGCGGCTTCCAGAATGCTCCCACCGAGCGGGTCACGAAGAGCAGGAGGTGTCCGCCGGCGACCAACTGCAGGAACATCATCGTCTGCAGGTGCTGGGCGTCGAGGTGGTAGAGGTTGCGTCCGAGGAACAGGAGCAGGAAGCTTTGCACCACGGCGAAAAGCCCGAGCACCGAGGAGATGAGAAAAACCCGAGGCATGTCCCATTTCACCGGCTTCGGTGCCGCCAGCGCATTGTCGAAGGCGATCGTCATGATCGGCAGATCGTCGAGCAGGGCCAGCGCGATGATCATCACCGCCGTCATCGGGAAAAAGTCGAAGAACAGGACTGAGGAGACGACAAAGAACATGATGGCGATCGTCATGGCCACGCGGTAGAGCATGTAGCTCATCATCCGCTCGAAAATCCGGCGTGCCTCCTTGATGCCGTCGATGATCACCGAGAGCCCGGGAGCGGTGAGGATGAGGGCCGCTGCCGCGCGGGCGGCATCGGTCGCCCCGGAAACCGCGATGCCGACGTCCGCCTGCTTGAGCGCGGGAGCGTCGTTGACGCCGTCCCCGGTCATGCCGACGATGTGGCCGGCTGCCTGCAGGGCCTTGACCACACCGTATTTGTGCTCGGGAAAGACGCGGGCGAAGCCGTCGGCCGCGACGATTTTGCCTGCGGCATCCGCCGGCAGGGAACCGTTCAGGGAATCCGCCGGGAAGAGGTCGGAAGCGAGCTGGATGTTCGTGCCCATGCCGAGCTCGCCGGAGATCGTGCGGGCGATGGCCACGTCGTCTCCGGTGACCATCTTGACTTCGACCCCGAGTTCGTTGGCCTCGGCGACGGTTTCCTTCGAGTCCGTGCGCGGGGGGTCCATGAGGGGGAGAACACCGAGGAAGGTCCACGGCCCGCCGTCGTCCGAACGGGCCGCCGCGAGCGCGCGCATGCCCTTGGCCGCGAGCGCGTCGATCTGGGCCCCGACCTTCTCCCGCCCGGCGTCGGGCAGGCCGCAGAGCTTCAAAATCACGGACGGCATGCCCTTGGTGGTGCGGAAGGTTTTCCCCGATGCGTCCTGCAGGGTGGCCTCGGTCCGCTTCGAGACCGGATCGAACGGCACGAAGACGGTCTGTTTGTAGCTCGCGACCAGCGAGGGATCTTTCAGGCCGCCCATGACCGCGAGGTCGATGGGGTCCTTGTCCTCGGCCTTGGATGCAAGGGAACCGGCCAGGACAACATCCTGGGCCGACGCCCCGCCGTAGGGCAGGACATCCCCGAGCGTGAGTTTGTTCTGCGTGAGCGTCCCGGTTTTGTCCGAGCAGAGGATGTCGATTCCGGCGAGTTCCTCGATCGATTCGAGGCGCGAGACGATCGCCTTCTTCACCGCCAGCATCTTGGCCCCGAGCGCCATCGTGACCGACAACACCGCTGGGGTCGTGAACGGCACCGCCGCGACAAGGAGAACCAGCACATACTCGGCCAACCCGAAAAGGGCGTCCTTGGAAAAGTGGTGCTCCATCGACGCCAGCCGGTCGATCACCAGGATCGCGGCCAGCGCGATCGTGAGGACGATGAGGAAATTCCCGATCCCGACCACGGCCTGCTGGAAGTGGGATTTCGCGCCGGCCGAGGCCACGAGGCTCGCAGTCCGCCCGAAGAACGTGTTTCCCCCGGTGGCCGTGATCACGGCGGTCATCTCGCCTTTTTTCACGATCGAACCGGAGTAAACCGTGTCGCCGTGTTTTTTGGAAACCGCAAGCGATTCGCCGGTGAGCGCCGCCTGGTCAACGCTCAGGTAATCGCCTTCCAAAAGCACCCCGTCGCCGGGGACCACATCGCCCAGGCGGATCCGGACGATGTCGCCGGGCACAAGATCCTCCGCCTTCACGTCGCCCCACTTCCCGTCGCGCAGGGCTTTGGCCGTGAGCGCGAGGGAATTTTTCAGGGCGGACAACGCGCTTGTCGCCGCGCTCTCCTCCCAGAATCCCAGCACCGCATTGAAGACCAGCATGAACGTGATGATCGCGAAATCCACCCAGTCCTGGATCACCAGCGCCATGACGGCCGGGGCCTCGACCATCCACGGCAGCGGGCCCCAGAAGTAGCCGGCAAATTTCTTCAGCGGGCTCTCCTTTTCCTCCTCGAGGGCGTTGGGGCCGAATTTGGCGAGCCGGGCGGCGGCTTCGTTGGAGGCGAGCCCCTTGGCGGGATCGGCCTGGAGTTCCCCAAGGATCCGTTCCGGCGATTTGGCGGGTGCGTCTGCGGTCTTCATAGGAGGGGAGGGTTCTCCGCCATCTTCGCAGGCCGACACGACCGGTGACGACTCAAAAACAGGGCTCATCCGATCGCCAGGAAGGAAATCCGCCGACAAAGATGACGCCGGTCAAAAATTGCGCGACAACTTCATTGTGGGGGGGCTTGCTCGCACGAGCGCATGGACCGGCTCTTTGACGGCGATGCGCAACGGTTTTCCCGGCTCCTGCCCGGGACGCCCTGCCCCACAGAAAAGCCCCCCCAGAAAAGAATCGCCAGATCCGGCGGGGATCCATTAGTTGGAGGCGCTGCAAATGGACGCCGCCTCCGACAAATTCGATGTTGCCATTATCGGCGGAGCGCTCTCCGGGGCCGCCACGGCGATCCTGCTGCTCCGGAGTCATCCGGGCCTCCGCGTCCTCATCGTCGAGAAATCGCCGTCGCATTCCCGCCGCGTCGGGGAGGCCACCGTGGAAGCCAGCGCGTATTTCATGGGGCGGGTGCTCGGCCTCGCGCATTACCTGAACGAATCCCACCTCGCGAAACAGGGCCTGCGCTTCTGGTTCAAAAACGACGGGGTGCAATCGCTCGACCAGGCAAGCGAGATCGGCGCGCGCTACCTCTCGCGGATGCCGTCCTACCAGCTCGACCGATCGACATTTGATGAGGAGGTGCTCCGGCGCGCCTGCAGGGCCGGGGCCGTGCTCATGCGCCCGGCCACGGTCTCGAATGTCCGCCTTCGGGCAGGGGCCATGCAGTCGCTCGATGTCACGCAAGAGGGGCGGAAACGACAAATCTCAGCCCGTTGGATCGTCGACGCCTCGGGGCTCGCCGCCCACCTGGCGCGCCAGGAAGGCTGGTGGAGGCCGAACGCCGCGCACCCCACCGCCGCCGCCTGGTCGCGCTGGAGCGGGGTCAAGGATTGGGACAGCCGGGAGCTGGCGGAGCGCTTCCCGCAATGGTCGAAGGCGGTCTATGGCACCCGCAACACCGCCACCAACCACATCATCGGCGACGGGTGGTGGAGCTGGTGGATCCCGCTCAAAGGCGGGGATGTGAGCGTCGGCGTCGTCTTCGACCAGCGGCTCGTGGATTTTCCCCGCGACGGAGGCAACGTGGGCGACCGCTTGAAAACCTTCCTTATGAAGCATCCGGTTGCCCGCGAAATCCTGGCGGACGCGCGATACTGCGACGGGGATCTTCACTGGCGGAAAAACCTGGCCTACTATTCCACGACGTTTTCCGGCGACGGTTTTGTTCTTGTCGGCGATGCGGCGGCATTCATGGACCCGTTTTACAGCCCCGGGATGGATTGGGTTTCGTTCACCGCGAGCTGCGCGGCCAAACTTGTCACCGAGTCCTTCCGGGGCGCATCCATGCCGGAGCTGGTCGCCCGGCACAACCGCGATTTCGCCGTCAGCCACCGCCGGTGGTTCGAGTCCCTCTACAAGGACAAATACGAATACATGGGAGAGTTCGATTTGATGGGCCTCGCCTTCCGGCTCGACTACAGCCTCTACGTGTGGGGGGTTGTCGGGCAGGTGTTCAGGCTCGGCGACGAGGGGTTTCTGGCCCCTCCCTTCTCGCCGCCGAGCGGACGCCTGTTCGCCCTGCTCATGGCGTCCTACAACCGCCGCTTTGCCCGGATCGCCCGCCGACGCCGACGCCTCGGCCGCCTGGGCGGCACAAACGGCAACCGCCGCCTGCTCATCCCGGGCTACACGCTCAACCGCGGGAATATGTTCCGCCTTTTTCCCATGCTGCTGGCCTGGGCCGGGCTCGAACTCGCCGAAGGCTGGCACACGTGGCTGGACTCCGGCCCCCCCATGCCGGAAGTTTCCGCGCAACCCGGGTTCTCCGGATAGCTTGATTGGAGGAAGAAAAACGGGATGATCCGGGAATGAGAGCGAAGTGGTTCGTGAAAGGGGACTGGGATGGATTCGTCGGGCTGTTCATCGACAACCTTCTCCAGCTGTTGCTGATCGCGACGCTGTGCCCATTGGTGTGCGGGATTCCGCTTGCGATGGTGGCGTCGGTCGTTTTGCCGGGGGCTGCGGTTTCGATTGTCGCCGGGAACCTTTTCTATTCCTGGCAGGCCTGGCGGTTGGCGCGCCGGACCGGGCGCGATGATGTGACGGCGCTCCCATACGGCATCAACACGGTGAGCCTGATCGCGTTCCTGTTCTTCATCATGGGGCCGGTCTGGCAGGCGACCCGTGACCCGGTCAAGGTTTGGGAGGCGGGCGTCTTCGCCTGTCTTCTCAGCGGGTTGATCGAGCTGGCCGGAGCGTTCTGCGCCGATCCCTTGCGCCGGAACGCGCCGCGTGCGGCTTTGCTCTCGGCGCTGGCGGGTGTGGCGCTGACGTTTATTTCCATGGGTTTCGCGTTCCAGATCTTCGCCTCGCCCGCCATCGCCATTCTCCCGATGTTTCTGATCGTCATCGCCTATGCCTCGCGGCTGCGCCTGCCGTTCGGCATCCCTGCGGGGTTGGCTGCGGTTCTTGTGGGGGTTTTGATTGCGTGGGCATTGAGGGGCGCGGGCATCCCGTCCTTTTCCCCGCCGACGGGACCGGTTCCTTTTGGCCTGCATCTCCCGCGTCCGGATATCACGGCGTGGCATGCGCTGGTCTCCGGCGGAGGGCTTTGGGGCTACCTGACGGTCATCATTCCCATGGCCCTGTTCAACCTTCTCGGTTCGCTCCAGACACTGGAAAGCGCGGAAGCCGCCGGGGACCGCTACGAAACCCTGCCCTCGCTCGCCGCGAATGGCGCGGGCAGCATCGTCGCCGCTTTCTTCGGCAGCGCGTTTCCCACGACCCTGTATATCGGCCACCCCGGCTGGAAAGCCATGGGCGCACGCATCGGGTATTCCGCTTTGAATGGCATCGTGATCAGCCTCCTGTGTTGCTTCGGGGCAGTGACGGCCGTGCTGCATGCCGTGCCCTTGGAGACGACCCTGGGGATCCTCATTTGGATCGGCCTCGTGATGACGGCGCAGGCATTTCAGGAGACCCCGCGCCGCCACGCGCTGGCGGTCGCGGCCGGGCTTCTCCCCTCGCTGGCGGCCTGGGCATGGCTGCTCATCGAGACCTCGCTGCGCGCCGCCGGGTGCCCGCTGGAAAAAGCGCTGCCGAATTTCGGGGGCGACCTGTTCATCCGCGGTGTCCTCGCCCTGAACCAGGGGTTTCTCATCACCAGCATGGCGTTCGCCTCCATCGTGGCGTTTGCCATCGACAGGAAATTTGTCGCCTCCGCGATGACGTGTTTTGCCTGCGCGGCCTTGTCGGGTGTCGGCTTGATCCACGCGTTTTCGATCACCCCTGCGGGAGTTGTTCCGGTCTTCGGCTGGCTGGTCGCCCCCGATTTTTCCGCCGCCTATGCCGCGACCGGCATTTGCCTTTTATTCCTCCATTGGGCCAAACGGTTTGACGGCCCGGAGAAAATTTAAGAGCTTCGCGCAGTGAACCCATCTCAAATCGCCGCCCAGCTTTACACCGTCCGGGAATTCTGCACCTCCTCCACCGCCCTCGCCGCCACCGCAAAAAAAATTCGTGGGATCGGCTACGAGGCGGTGCAGGTCAGCGGGGTCTCCCCCGACATCTCCCCAAAAGAAATCCGAAAAATCCTGGGAGACGAGGGCCTGAAAATTTGCGCCACCCACGAGGCGTCCGGCCTGATCCGGAACGAGCCCCTGGCGGTGGTGGAACGCCTGAAAGCCCTCGATGTCACCCACGCCGCCTACCCCTACCCGGCGGATGTGGACTTCTCGGATGCGGCGTCCGTGAAAGCCATGGTTTCCGACCTGGATGCCGCCGGTGCCGTCCTCCGGGAGAACGGCTGCGTGCTGAGCTACCACAACCATGCCATCGAGTTCATCCGGATCGGCGGCGAGGTCCTCATGGACTACATCGCCCGGGCGACCGCTCCCGAAAATTTGAAGTTCGAGATCGACACCTACTGGGTCCAATTCGGCGGGGCCGACCCCGTCCAGTGGTGCAAAAAATGCGTCGGCAGGCTCCCGGTTCTCCATTGCAAGGACTACGCGTTCGGGGCCGACGACAAGCCGCACTTCGCGGAGATCGGATACGGGAATCTCGACTTCCCGGCGATCGTGGCCGCCGCCGATGCCTCGGGATGCAAATGGTTCGTGGTCGAACAGGATACCTGCCCGGGAGATCCCTTTGTTTCGCTCGAGAAAAGCTACCGCACGATGCGGGATTGCCTCAGCGGCGTTTGAAAAAAATCGCCTTTTCCTCCGACTTTTGGCACGGCCCCTGCTTCCATTTTGAACAAAGGGAGCAGCCCGGCCGGAGGGCAGACAGTCGGAGATCAGGGGAAATCTTTGGCGATGGGCCGACCGGGCTGCGTGCTTTCGCGGAAAAAGCCGCCGAAGCCGTCGGCCCGCAGCCCCGCACTTTATCCGAAAAGCCCCTTCTTTTTGGGGGTCTCGCGGGTGAGCGCCTCGAAACGTGCGCGGTCGCGGGCGTTCGCGACCGCCTGCTCTTTCGAAATTTGAAGCGAGAGATAGAGGCCGGACAGATCCTCGTCGATCGTGTGCATGCCGTCTTTGGCACCGATCTCGATGAGCCCGACAAGCTGCTCCCAGCGCCTCTCGCGGATGCAGGCCCGCACGCCCGCGTTGGCCACGAGGGTTTCCGTGGCGAGCACCCGCCCGGCCCCGTCTTCTTTTGGGATCAACCTTTGGGAAATGACCGCCTGGAGGGCGTTGGCCAACTGGGCCACAATCTGCGGTTGCTGGTCTCCCGAAAAGGCGTCGACCATCCGGTCGATCGCCTTTGGAGCATCGATCGTGTGCAGAGTCGCGATGACGAGATGCCCGGTTTCGGCGGCGGTGATCGCCGCGCCGATCGTTTCCGGGTCCCGCATCTCGCCCACGAGAATGACGTCCGGATCCTGTCGGAGCGCATGGCGGAGCGCCTCGCCGAAGGACTTCGTGTCGCTGCCGATTTCCCTTTGCTTCACCACGCTCCGGGAATTTTGAAAGAGGTATTCGACCGGATCCTCGACCGTGACGATCACCCCGCTGAGCCGCCGACTGATGTGCTGGATCATCGAAGCCATCGTGGTGCTCTTTCCGGAGCCCGTGATTCCCGTCACGAGAACGAGGCCGCGCTGGAGCGCGCAGATCTCAAAAATGCTTTGCCGGTGCCCGAGCTGGCCCAATTCCGGGATCGCGTCCGGGATGTAACGGAATGCGGCTTCCAGGGCACCGCGGCTGTAGTGCGCGTTTGCGCGGAAGCGTCCGGTCCCCTCGATCTGGATGGCGAAATCCAGCTCCCACTCCTCCTCGAGCCTCGCCCGCTGGGCCTCGGTCAGGATTCCGGTGACGAGCTCGCGGCAGAACTGGACCGTCACCGCGCGGTCCTCCATCGGGACAAGGCTCCCGTTGATGCGGGCCATTGGCGGCGCGTCGGCGCAAAGGTGCAGGTCGGAGGCACCCGCCGTCACCGCGCGGGACAGCAGATCCACCAAATCAAACGGGTTCGCTTCCATCATTCATCTCCTGGTCGCCTGCATCGAGGAACTGATCCCGCGCAGGGTGCGCGTGAATTCCTGAGGGTTGTCGGCATTTTCCAAAGCCACGGCCTCGGCCACGATTCCCTCGCGGACGAGTTTCAGGAGTGAGTCCGCGAAGGACCGGGCGCTCCGGGGGTCGCCGCGCGAGATAAAATCCTGAAGCTCGTTCATCCGGCCCTCCGCGATGAGTCTTCTGGACGAGGCTTCATTGGAAAAATACTCGCCGAGCAGGGTGCGACCGCCCGCGATCGCGGGCAGAAGCCGCTGGCAAAGGATGCCATGAAGCTGCGCGGAAAGAGTCATCCGGGCCGATTCCCGCTCGCCGGGGGGAAAGAGCAATTCCAGGCGAGCCACGACATCCGAACAACCGGAGGCGTGAACGGTTCCGAAGACCAAATGACCGGTTTCGGCCGCCTGGATCGCCGTGATCGCCGAAACCGCATCCCGGATTTCCCCCAGAAAAATAATATCCGGATTCTGCCGCAGGGAACGCCGGAGACCCTCCGCAAACGAAGGGGTGTCGATGCCGACTTCGCGCTGCGTGAAATAGGACAGTTTTCCCGCGAAAAGATATTCGACCGGATCTTCGATCGTGATGATATGGCGGGACATCGTGGCGTTGATCCACTCCAGCAGGGACGCCATCGTGGTGGATTTTCCCGACCCTGTCGGCCCGCAGACAATCACGATCCCGGACGGCCGCGCCGCCCACTCCCGGAGGAGTTCACAGGGAAGCCCGAGCGATTCCATCGCGGGGATTTGGCTCTGGATGCGGCGGAGCACCGCTCCCCTCGACCCAAGCTGCCTCAGCAGGTTGACGCGAAACCGGACGCCTTCCTCCGTGGTCAAACTGGCGTCGCGGTCCAGCTCACCGCCCTCCGCCCCGCAGGCGGTCCACAGGGACGCCATGTCCTGTTCGCCCGGGAACTCCGATTCCACCGCCGTCAACTCCCCGTTGAGGCGAAGCACTGCGGGCATCCCGGAACGCAGGATGACATCCGAGGCACCGTTCGCCACGGCGGCCGCAAGGATTTGATCGAGCAGGGGGGAGATCATGAGGTTGGGGTTTTCCGAAGTCTCAACACTTGCCGGATGAGCGGGATATGGGCCAGGTCCTTTGGGCGCCTGACCGCTTGCTTGCTTTTCAAGATCGATTCCAAAGGCAATACCGGCACGTTCATTCCCTGCCACCGGACTCGTATGGCCCGGCGGAATGCCGCATCAAAACCGCCGATGCCGTCAACCCTTGGCAGAAAATTCACCAGCGTATCATCCTCGAGTGCGGCCACTGTCGGAGCCAACATGGTCCCGCCAAGCCGGACGACGATTGCGGTCAGGCGCACAAACCGGCGCACGGGGAGATCCACCCAAACATCCGTATCGAGGGTTGTTGCCGGCACGCCCTGAAGAATCGCCGCCGACATCCCTGCTATTTGAAACCGTATGCCTTCCTCGCGGAGGACGTGAACAAGCCGTGCGAGCGGAGAAACCGCTCGTGCCGGTCCCACCGCTCGTCGGGGTTTGCACTCAGGCTCATCGCGAACAAAATCCTCTCGTCCGGCGACAGGTCGGGAAACTTTCCCAGCCTGCGATGCTCGGCCTCGAATTTTTTTTTGTTCATCGGCTGGACGCTACCACCCGCATGCGACGAAGGCAACCCCACATCGGCTGCCCCAAATCCGCGCGTAACGCCAACGATGGGAGGGCGAACCTCCGTGTGAGCCCATTTATTACGGCTCAGACGGAGCTTCGCCCTCCCAGGACGGAGCTTCGCCCTCCCTCACGTTATCGACATGTCGCCGATCCGGTTCGCTCACGGCTTTTGAATTTTCCCCCAGGCCTCCAGCGCGGACAGCGATCCGAAATCCGCGAACAGCTGGAGGAGCCCCTGCTGCTGTCGGGCCGTGCGCATGAGGCGGGGATCCGACGAGCCGACCAGCCATTCGGAAGCTTTTTTCAAGCGCCCGCTGGGGGTCCCGCCACGGAGCGCGCCCATTTCCTCGCGGGCTTTTTCGAGCGGCAAAGAAACAAGAAATGCGTTGACGAGGAGATCGCGGACGCGGTCGGAGCCGACCAGCGCCACCTCCCCGTCAAGTTTGGCCGCCGCCAGGTTCCAATGCCTCGACCAATACGGGTGGGACAGGGACGAAAAAAAGTCCTCGAAGCCCCGCTTTCCGCCGGAGCGGATGTGCGCGAGCAATCCGGAGAAGTTGGAGGCTGCGGCCGCCAGCGCCCCCATTCTCCTGTGCGGGTGGTTCGACGGGCGGATCCCGGAAAATTTCCAGAGGTTTTGCGGGAGGACGAGACGGGCCATCCCGTCCCGGATTCCCCACCATTTTTCCCAGAGCGGTTTGAGGTAGCCCTTGGTGACGGGATCCGCCTCGTCAAATGCGGTTGGCTGCAGGAAGCCCGAGAGGCCGAAAAGCCGGGCTTCCCCGTCCGGGCCTGCCGCCGTCCGCAAGCCTGTCCGCTGGGCCGCGAGAAGAAACGGGATGCTGTTGTTTTTGTAGCCGAGGCCGACCGCGAGGGAATGGAAGAGGGCGGTCTCGGCCCCGTGAAGAGTCACCGCGCGCGCATGGGCGGCATGTTTCACCCGCAGGCGGAATTCCGCCGCTTCCCCGATCATCACCAGCGCGGCCTCGATGGTGACGGATCCCGGCACATGCCGCAGGAACGGAGGCGGCTGCGCTTCTGTCTGCAGATGCGCCTGGGGGATTTCCCGCGAGTCCGACGTGCGCGCAAAGGCCGTCGGCAAGGACCGGTGAACGAAGAGTTGGAGATGGACGCCGCCATACGCGGGATTCGTCGCATGTCCGTGGCGTTCCCAATCGCGGGCATCCATGTCCACTTCGATGTCGCCGGAGCATTCGTCCCCGTTGTCGAAGCGCAGGCGGGCTCCTTTGAAATCCGGCCCGGCCTCGCGGTTCCATTGCCCGAAATTCAGCACCTCCACCGCCCGGCCGACGGTCGTCGTCCACCGCATCCCATACTCGCCGGCAAACAACCTTGCCTGGATTTCGATTTCGGACATGCGGGAGCGCGGAGATTCTCCCACAATGCCGCGAAGCCTGGCCTGCGCGTAGTCGCCGGGGTTCATGGCCGCAATTCGGGAACCGGAGGCGGAGGAGGAAGCTCCGGAACGGGGGTCGGTTCGGGGGTGGTTGCGGGAGTCTCCGTGGGGAGGGAAACCGGCGGCGAGGAATTCGGGAACGGTCCCGCCAGCGCGATGGGTTCCACGGACGGGGTCGGCAGCGGGCCGGTCATGAACTGTGAAAAAAGCGCTTTCTGCGGTCCGGGGGGCAAACCGGAAGCGGCTTCCTCCGCCAGCGCGGTCGCCTGTTGTTTCCTGCCGAGCGCCTGAAGGGAAACGATGGTTTCCAGATCCAGGCGGATGCGGGCTGGGGGGGCGGCGGACAATTTTCCCGCTTCTTCAAAACACGTGATCGCCCCCGGCCAGTCCTTCGCGTCCATGCGGGCGGCACCGAGCGCCTCGAGGAACAGGCTGTTTCCCGTCCGTTCGGCGGCCTGCCGGAGCGCGTCGGCGGCCTGGAGAGTGTTTCCGGAAGCGCTGAGAACGATGCGGCGATATTGCTGCCACGCCGTCGGTGCGGCGGAGAGTTCGGGGGTGCGCCAAACCGCGTAGGGACGGTAGAGCGGATCACCGACAACCACCCCCATCCACGAAAGGGCGCGCTGCGACATCCACCCGCTCTCGGCGAGCGTGAATCCCGACATCAGGCGGTCCTGAAAAACGTCGAAATTCGCCGTGAGGGCCAGGTAGGGTTCGTAGACATTGCCGAGCGTGGCGGAGGCTCCCCGGGCCAGCAGCGGGCCGCACCAATTCGCCGTCGCGTCCAACAATGTCGCCGCACTGAAGGAATGGAGATGCACGGCGATCGCCCCGCGGCGGAACCGGAAGTTTTCATCCGCAAACGGCCCGTCTGCAGAACCCGCATACCAACCGAAGTAGACCGCCGCATCGGTCACGGGAAACCCGGGGGGGAATGTCGGCGGGGCGTTGTCGTAAATGACCGGGAGCCCCTGCTCCCGCATGGAGATGACGAGGTTTTCCATCCACCGGTCTCCCTCGGCATAGCCGCCGCTGGTGATGCCCCGACCGTCCACATATGACCAGCCGGAAAGCCCCTCGCGCTCGGCATCGAGGGCATCGTCGATCATGGCGCGGACGATGAACGGGGTCGGCCCGTCGAGCCTCGAAGGCAGCAACAGGCCGGGAGACACCGGGTCCTCGAGAATCGGCGTGAACCGCCGGAAATAGGGATTGGGAAAAATTCCCGCCGGACCCGGCAACGGCACTCCCAACGTCGCCAACTCGCTGTCGACCGAAGCCTCGTTCCGCGAGGCGATCTCGGCGGGAAGCCCCCTCGCGAGTTCCGACGGCGGGACCGCAGGGTCGGATGCGATTTTCAACGGCATCCCCCGCATGATGGCCACGTAGCGGATCGCCGATGAGGCCACGACAGTTGCTCCCGATGAGCCCTTCGCCATTTTCCACCACCCCCTCGCACGGAAAAGTTTCCGGAGCGGGGCCGCAACCGTCGACTCGTAGTCGCCCCGGGAAATTTCCTCCATATCCGGGCAGTCCAGGCCGACCACTTGCGCCGGGGGGACGCCCCTTTTCCCGGCGTAATACTGCGCCAGGCTTTTGGAATCCGGATCGTTGACGTTGAAGAGGACGAGCGTGGCGGATGAATCCCGCGACGGCACCGCCCGGGCCGAAAGCAGCCCTCCGGCCAGCACCAAGAGTCCCGTCAGTCCCAGACGACCCACGAGACCGCTCCCTGCCAACCTAAACCGTGATGCGAAGCCCATCATACGAGAGCCGGATATTTTCGGGCAATGACGCCTCGGTTTCCGCATGCCCCAACTCGTGGCACATGTGGATCAGGAATGTGCGCTTCGGGCGGATTTGTGCGGCCGCCTCCACCGCCTGCGCGACCGTGAGATGGGTCGAGTGGGCGGCATGCCGGAGTGCGTCGATCACGAGGACATCCACGCCGCTCGCGGCCTCGACGGCCTCCGGCGGAACAGCCTGGCAGTCGGTCATGTAGGCCAGAAGCCTCCGTTCTCCGCGCCGGAAAACCAGGCCGGTCGTGATGGCGCGCCCATGCGGCAGGTCGACTGGAACAAGGGTTGTCTTTCCCAGGTCAAACGGCCCCGCGATCACGTTCGGTTGCGGGCGCACGTAGTTCCGGAATTTGGGGCCGTCCGCAAACGCGTAGTTGAACACCCTCGCGAGATCTTTCAGCGTCCGCTCCGCCGCGTGGACCGGAATGCATTTATCCTCGAGCTCGCAGAACCGCCGGAGATCGTCAAACCCCAGGACGTGGTCGCAATGGGAGTGGGTGTAGACCACGGCGTCCAATTGCGAGATCCCCTCCCGCAGGCACTGGGTGCGGAAATCCGGCGGCGTGTCCACGCAGAAAACGGTTTCCGGCGTCCGGACGAGGATCGCCGTCCGGAGACGCTTGTCGCGCGGGTCGGGCGAGCGGCAGACCGCGCAGTTGCAGCCGATCACCGGGATCCCATGCGATGTGCCAGTCCCCAAAAATGTGATATCCATCTCGCCCATCGCTTTGCTTTCGGAGAGGAGAGTGGCATACTCCGCGCATGTCCGCAACGCTGGCCTCTCTGCGAATCAGAAATCTTGCACTGGTCGAGGACCTCCTGTGGGAACCGCGCACGGGATTCGTCGCGATCACCGGGGAGACGGGTGCCGGAAAGTCGATCATCGTCGGCGGGGTGAAGCTCCTCCTCGGCGAACGCGCCGACAAATCCGTGATCCGCTCCGGGTGTGACACCTGCACGGTCGAGGGGGTCTTCCTCCTCGACAAATCCTCGCCCCTGCACGCGATCCTCGACGAGGGAGGCGTCGAACCGTGCGAGCAGGGACGCCTCATCCTCCGCCGCTCGCTCTCCGCCAACGGATCGGGGAGGCAGTTCGCCAACGGCTCCCCCTGCACGCTCGCCCTCCTGCGACAGGTCGGCGACCTGCTCCTGGACCTGCACGGCCCGCACGACCACCAGAGCCTGTTCTCCAGGGATCAACAGCTTCTCCTTCTCGACGCCTTCGCCGGCGCGGACGCCTCCCGGATTTCCTACTGCGCCGCACGAAAAGAATGGATGCGGCTGGCCGAAGAAAAAAAGCGCCTCTCCGAAGACGCCGCCGCGCTGGCCCGCGAAATGGACCTCCTGTCGCACCAGACGGAAGAAATCGCCCTGGCATCACTCCAGGCGGGCGAAGAAGAGCCGCTTCTCGCCCGGCAAAAAGCCTCCGCAAACGGTCAACGGATTTCCGAGATCTGCGCGGAACTTTCGGCGATCTCCTCCGAGTCGGAGGATTCCCTCGTCTCCCGCCTCGGCGACGTCAACCGCCTCGCGAGAGAACTCCACCGCCTCGATCCCCAGGGCGACGGACTCGAAAAATCCGCCGCCGGATTGTTCGAAAACCTGCAGGAATTCGCCCGCGAGGTGGACGGATACGCGGCGGCGCTGGAGACCGACCCGGCGGAACTTTCCAAAATCGAGTCCCGGCTGGATGTCATCCAGTCCCTCAAGCGCAAATACGGGCCAAGCGTCGGGGACGTGATCGCGTTCGGAGAAAAAGCCTCCATCCGTCTCGCGGAGCTCCGCGGACGCGAAGAGCGCGAAGCGGGTCTCGACGGGGAGATCGAGCGTGCTTCCCGGTCCATGTCCGCCACCGCCCAAAAGCTCTCGGAGGCCCGCCGGGCCTCCGCTCCCAAACTCGCAAGCCTGGTCAAGCGCCACCTCGCCGACCTCGGGTTTGCGAAATCCGGATTCTCGATCTCGCTCGACCCGACCGGGGAGCCCGGCCCGCTGGGCGGCGAGTCCGCCGAGTTTCTCTTCTCCCCGAATCCGGGCGAGCCAGAGCGACCGCTGCGGGCCATCGCCTCGAGCGGGGAAATTTCGCGGGTGATGCTCGCCATCAAAACCGCCCTTGCGGCGCAGGACAGCGTGCCGGTGCTCATCTTCGACGAGATCGACGCCAACGTCGGCGGCGAAATCGGTGCCAAGGTTGGCGCGAAAATGAAGGACCTCGGCGGTTCGCACCAGGTCTTCTGCATCACCCACCTCCCCCAGGTCGCCGCCCTCGCCTCCTCGCACTTCATCGTCGCCAAAGACACCGCCGGCAAGCGCACCAGCACCACCCTCACCGAAGCGGACGGCCCCGCCCGCGAAACCGAAATCGCCCGCATGCTCGGCGGCAACTCCGGCTCCGCCCTCTCCCACGCCAAGGCCCTGCTGGACGGGCGATAGGCTCAGGGTTTCGGGGGGGCCTCGGCCACGACATTGTCTTTGTGATACATGTCGTGGTTGGAGGCCTGAAACTCCGCCTTCAGGCGCACGCAGATCCGGGAGACGTCCACGAGTTCCCAACCGAGGAGGCGGAGGCTGGCACCGGTTTTACCGTTGTGGGGGATGGCCACGAGGAGGTGGCGCGCGTCGTCATGGACTTTGTTCGTGGTGGTTTTCGGTTCGTAGTAGAACGTGCGCAGCGTGCTGTTGCGCGATCCCGCCTCGAAGAGTTTCGGGTCCAGATAAACCACGTCCCCATTTTCCAGAACGAGGCGGAGATCGGGGTATCCGCTCCGCTGCTCCCCGCCTGCCGAGGTGGTGGGCACCGTGCACTTCCAACCGGTCTGGCGGTTGAGTTCGATTCGGATCTGATCCTCAACAAACCTGCTGGCCTCGTTGATCCGTCCTGCCTTGTGAATTCCCTGCGAGGGGTCGTTCAACCCGGCAAGCACCTTGTCCAGAGACTTCCCCAGCCGGTCGAGCCAGGCCCGGTCGGTCTCGGGCTCAATGGGGATGATCTTCTTCCCTGTCGCCGCAGCCAGGATGTCGGGAAACGGGATCGCCTTCACATCCCGACCGTCTTCCAGGAGCCATGAGATGAGGTCGCCCGCGTCCTTTGATCCCCCGGGTGCTCCGGCCAGCAATGCGCCCGGTGAGCAGAGGCCGAACACCAAAACCAAACCGAGCCGGAAAATCATGCCTGGTGTCGTCCGCCCAACGGATTGCGGGTTATGTTGCGGAGGAGGTTGTGCCAACCGCCTGTCGGCTTTCCACAGGCCCTTGACACAACGGCCTCTACAAACAATCCCTGTCGCACGATCGGGAGAATATGTCATCTTGCTTGGCGGCCTGCACTTGGGGCCTCCGGGACTTGTCGATCACTCAAAATGTCACGCTCATCTGGGCGCCGAGCACCAGGGCGTTGGGGATCCTGCCTGTGCCGCCCGGGTTGATGACCCACTGCAAGTCCGGCTGGACGTAGGCGAATTTCGTGAAATTCACCCGGTAGGCCCATTCGAGCACCATTTCATACTGGGGGTATCCGTTGCCGGCGGCTTCGACGGTGCGCGCGTAGTTGCGGCTGAACTTTCCGTAAACCAGGCCGAAGATCGTGTCGTCCTGGTCGCGGGTGGGAACGAGCCCTTTATAGACAACGCCCGCGTTCGCCTGGAACGGGAGTTTTGCGATGTTCTGCTGGGGGGACAGCACGAACGAGGACCAGAGGGTGAGGCCCTGGTCGCTTCCCGGCGCTTCCTGCCAGACCATCTGGTCGGCATGCCAGTAAAACCCGTAGGAATTGGTCGCGGTCGCAGTCGTGCCGAACTGGGCGAACTGCCACGGCGAGTAATAGGCTCCGAACCAATAATGTCCTGGCAGACCTTTCATCCCGGTTTCCGGGGCGATGGATTTGAACGTCTTCCCCTCCGAGCGGGCCTTCGCAGCCACGACCGATTTTCCATCGCAGGCCGGGGCTTTTTCGACCGGGCGCTTGAAAAACTCCGGCGTCCAGCCGAACTGGCTGATGAGCAGGACCCCGTCGCCCGGGCGGATGCTCCAATCCAACCCGTGATACTCGCGGTTAAAAACCCGGTCGGACACCTGGTAGGCTCCGATCATGGCATTGAATTCCGGCGTCGGGTCCACGCGCAACCGCGCGGCCCAAACCGCCCAGGGATACGCGGAAAACTGGGTGTTCACCGGCAGAGCCTGCGGGTTGCCGTCGATGCCGTTGTTCATGTAGAGCCAGTAAATCGGGGAGGAGGCGAAATCATCCCCGGTGGAAAACCGCCCGGCCTTGATGCTGATTTTGTCGTCGAGGAGCTTCTGCTCGAACAGCAGCGCGTAAAACATCGCCGTCTGCCCGCCATAGACCTGTTGGACGGTGAACTGGTTGCGGACAAAATCCTGCGAGAGGCTCGATCCGGCGCGGTTCAACCCGCTGACATCCAGGGTGAGACCCTTCCATCCGACCAGCTGCTCGAAATTCAGTTGCATCCCGAAGCTGAGGTTGTCGGTGTAGGTGAAGCCGGCCCCGGTTCCGCCCACGGGATTTCCGGCGATGTTGTTGGTGTAGCTCGCGGAGATTTCCACGCCGCCGTCGTCCAGGAAATTCCGGATCCCCCACCAGTCGCCGGAAAGGGTCTGCCCGTTCCACCAATCGCTGGAACCGATGTAGTTGGACGGACGCGGGTCATAATAGGTCCAGAACCGGGAGTGACCGTTCGGGTTGTCCTCGGCCAGTTCCTCCGTGCTCGTCTGGGCGTGGAGGGTGGACACGGCGGCCGCAACGGCCAAAAAACAGAGGATTTTTTTCATGGGGGAGAGGCCCGGATGTAAACAGAGATTCGCAGTTCTGGCAACTGCCGACTCGCCTTTTGATTTTCGTGTCAAACTAGTGATCGCCACCGGTTGCCGGGCCTGATACGGGATGTTCCCGCAACCAACGCCTGCCATGCACGAGCATCGAAAACGCCCGACGGCCAACGTGGCTGGGTTCTGCCATGCGGGCGATCCGCCATGTTTTTTCCGCTTTGTTTTCCGGCCCGGTTTCCCCCTGGGTCGCGACATTCCGGTCCCGCCGCGCGCACATCGGATGCCGCGCCGGTTTCACCGCGATGAAAACTGACGAACCCAGGGTGGGGGGGGGCCGCGTCGGCTTTTGGGTCTGCACGGCGCTCGTGTTTTCGAGCATGGTGGGGACCGGGGTCTTCACGAGCCTGGGCTTCCAGATTGGCGTGCTGCCGTCGCCGTTCGTGATCCTCGTGCTCTGGGCATTGGGGGGGGTCGTGGCCCTTTGCGGGGCGTTGAGCTATGCGGAACTGGCGGCCGCGCTGCCGAGGTCGGGAGGGGAATACCATTTTCTCTCCCGGATTTTCCATCCGGCCCTCGGGCTGATGGCCGGGATCGTGTCGGTGTTTGTCGGCTTTTCCGCACCGGTCGCGCTGGGGGCCATGGCGTTCGGAAAATACGTGGCTTCGGCCTTTCCCGGAGCGCCTCCCTTGCTGTCCTCGGTTTGCGTGGTCCTCGCCCTGGCCGTCGTGCATGGGATGACGCTGGGCGTCAGCGGAAAATTCCAAATCGCGGCGACCGTATTCAAGGCGTGCCTGATCGTGTTCTTCATCGTGGCGGGCGCGGTTTTCGCCCCGGGCGGGGGGTTCCGTCCAAAAGCCGGGGACATGGAGCTGATCGTGAGCCCTGCTTTTGCCGTCTCCCTGATGTTCGTGATGTATGCCTATTCCGGATGGAATTCCGCCGTGTATATCGCGGGGGAAGTTTGTTCTCCGGCCCGGACCATCCCGCGCGCGCTGATCTCGGCGACGGTTGCCGTGACGGTTCTTTACGTGGCGTTGAACGCGGTTTTTCTCGCCAGCGGCCCGCCGGCGGAGCTCGCGGGAAAAGTGGAGGTCGGCGAGGTCGCCGCCCGGCATTTGTTCGGGGCGGTCGGCGGGCGCATCATGGCATGCGTGATCGCGGGCGGCCTTGTTGCGGCCCTGAGCGCGCTGACATGGGCCGGGCCGCGGGTGGCCCAGACGGCCGGGGAGGATTTTTCCGCGCTCTCGTGGTTTGCGGTCAAGTCTCCGGGCGGCGTGCCGCGCCGGGCGCTGGCATTCCAGACGCTCGCCGTGCTCCTCCTCCTGGCAACCTCTTCCTTCGAGGCCGTTTTGATTTACGCGGAATTCGCCTTGGTCGCGTGTTCGTGCCTGACGGTGGCCGGGCTGCTTGCGCTGAGAGGGCGGGAGCCAGCGCTCGCGCGCCCGTTCCTTTGTCCGTGGGTGCCGCTCGTGCCCTTGGTTTTCCTGGGGGTCGGGCTGTTCAGCCTGGCATACACGCTCGTCCAACGACCGGTGCAGGGCCTGGCGGGGCTTGCCACGCTGGCTGCGGGCGCGGGTTTGTATTTCCTTTTCCAACGGGATCGCTTCAAATGATCCGGATGCGGCTGTTGCTGGTGTTGCTGTTGCTCTGTCCGGCGGGTTTCGGGCAGGAGGTGAGGAGGGCGTTGCCGGTGGGCGGGCCGGGTGCCGACTGGAACGCCCAGGCGAAATTTCTCGCCGGGGTTCCCCTGGCCCCGGAGGAACCGCTCGCCGCATTGCAGAAGGCCCCCGCGTATCGCCCGCACTCCTCGGATTTCGAAAAAATGTGGCGGCGCTACAACGAGCGCTATTTTGCGCCGATGCGGTCATGGTCGTCCGCCGAAATGGCCCCCCGGGTTCCCGTCGCTGCGCCGGTTTATTATTTTTTTGGAGGGCCCGACGCCATTTCCCCCCTGGCCCTTTATCCCGATGCCCCCGATTTCATCCTGGGTGGGCTGGAGCCGGTCGGCACCGTTCCCGATCCTGTTGCCCTGCCTCCGCAAAGGTTGCAGGCCGCGCTGGACGGTCTGAGGCAATCGACGGATGTGATCCTCTCGTTCGGGCATTTTATCACCAAAGACATGCGGGCCGAACTCGAGGTCGGCGAGTTCAAGGGCGTCACCCCGATCATCCTGGTCTTTCTGGCCATGAGCGGGTGCGAGGTGCTCGATGTCTCGTATTTCGGGGTGAGGGGAGACGGGCAGGCCGTGGACCACCGGGGCGAACAGGGGCGGGCAAAGGGGGAACTTCCGGGAGTGAGGGTCACGTTCCGGAGGACCCCTTTCTCCGCGCCGCAACGGATCCATTACGTCCAGGCCAATGTCGCCGACGGCGAGCTGGGTGGCAAGAGCGGGCTTCTCCGCTGGGCGGAAGGTTTCGGGCCGGGGAATATCTATCTCAAGGCCGCCTCCTATTTGCTGCACGAATCCTACTTTTCCACGATCCGCGGATTTTTGCTGCGCCAGGCCCGCTCGGTCCTCCAGGACGACTCCGGGATCCCATTTTCGTTTTTTCAGGACGGGGAATGGAGGGTCTGGTTCTTCGGCACTTACACGGGAACGCTCGATATTTTCAAACAATACCACCAGGCGAAGTTGGGCGACGCTTTCGAGACCGGCGGTGTCCCGCTCGCGTTCGGCACCGGATACAAGTGGAGGCAGGGGGAGTCCAACCTCCTGCTCGCCGTCAAACAGGCCCCACCGAAAGCGGAACCGGTCGCCGTTCCTTCGGGCCGGGTGGCACCCGGAGAAATGCGGGGGCTTTGAACCCGGCGGACGCTCCGTCCGCACATGGCCGCACGCGCCAGGGGCTGATCATCAGCCCGAGATCGCAGCCCTTCCGCGATGTGGAGGAAGCCCGGTCGGAACCGGGGCATCCTCCTCCTGCTTGAGCCTGCGGTAGTATGACGAAGGCTTCCAAATTCCCCATCCCGATTCCCAGGAGTGCTCACAGTTGGCGCACCGCGCACGGCGCGGCTGGTCCGGGATCCAGGGGTTTTCGCCCTCGCATTCCGGACAGATGCTCACAAAGACCGGCTGGCCCAAGAGAACGGCGTCTGCACTTTTCTCCACGGGCACATCGAGATCGCCCGCCTCCAACGGGAGGTCGAAATTGCGTTCCCGGCTGCAGCGTTCGAAATACCGTTTCTGCGTGAAGTCGAGAAGCTTGGCGACCCCCGCCGTGCTGAGGAAGCGCCGGTCCCTGCGGTCGTCGAGCATGTGCAGGGCGAGGAGGAGTTTCATCTTGGCCTTCGTCGTCAGCCGGACATGCAGGTCCGCCGCCAGAGTGGCGAACATCTCCGCAAGCTCGGGAGGGGAGGGAAGCGAAAAGTGCATCGTGGCACGGAAGAGCTCCTCGGTCTCCGCCGAGCTTCTCATGATCGGGCGGACGCTGTCGCGCGTCCCGGTGAAAATCAAAATGGTATCCTCGCCGCAGGCGGCGAGGACGGCGCGCAGCACCTCGCGCGATTTTGAAGTGGAGAGCCTCGCCCCATGCCGCTCGATCATCGCGGGGGAATGGAGGAAGAGGAGCCCGCCCCGCGCAGACTGGACTGTCTGGGCCACGGCGTCGGCCCCACCGACCAGGAGGTCTTCCATGTCGGCTTCCACGATTTTGCCCCCGGACTCGAGGATCCCCAGGGTGCCGAGCGACTTGGAGAGCAGCCTCGCCGCGTGCCGGCAACCGCTTCCCTCTTCACCTTCGAAAACGCAGTGGAATTTCAACGGGGGGACCGGCAGCCCCCGTTTGCGGCGTTGGATGGCCGCGTGGGCCTGGTGCAGCAAGGTTTCCATGACTTGCTTGGACGCGCTCATGCCGATCACCTGGTGGATTTCGGCGAGCACGACGGAGAGCGCGTCGCCATGAGAATCTTTTTCCTGAGGGGCCTCGCTCCGCTGCGTCAGGTGCCCTTGAATGGATTGGACATCCAAGCCTGCGGAGGCGTCCATGCTGCAATAATCGACGGCAGCCGTGACCTGCTCGAGGGTGATGTGCGCGTAATCCTTCGATGACTGTTCGGCAAAAACACAGCCGTGCAAATGCAGGGGGCCTCCCCCTTTCATCATCAGGCCACCCATGATCTGCCGCTCGAACTCGCAAAACAACATTTCGACTTCCTTGCAGTCGACGAAATGTGCGCCCAACTGGTTTTCGATGAAGAGCGTTCCCGCGCAATAGATCCGGGATCCCTCCGCATGCAGGCCGGCACCCGGATTCCCGTCCTCGTCCCGGAAAGACCCTTCGATGCGCGAATGGAGGACGTCCAACCCGGAATCCCCCTCGACCGAGATCCCCACCTTGCAACCCGAAACGGTCGTGCCCACCAGCTCCCCCCTGGCACCACGGGCGAGAATGAGCCCGGCCTCCGCGCGCTCCAGGCGGGAATTTTCCAGGTAGATCGAGGTGGCGGCCCCCGATGACTGGATGCCGCCCGAGATCTGGCAGTTCGAGAGGATCACGCAACCACGTGTTTGGGCCACGGCCAAGCTGTCCGCATCCCCGGGAACGATTTGAATCCCCGTGAGCCACAGGGAGAGATCTCCATCCACCAAGATGGCGGAGCGCTTGGCGGGGCCGCAAAACCGGACGCTGCCCGGGCGCGCGGCCCGGATGGAGACAGACCTCGATATTTTCGGGACCGGATAAATGCCGGGAGGCAGGATGATGCGGTCGTCGCGGTGGGCTTTCCGGATTGCGGTCAGATAAGCGTTTACCGGGGTGGAGCCGTCCTCAGGTTCTGGAATGATGATATCCCGTGCTCTGGCGGGGGAGTGGAGTTTTTCCAAGACGCCCGGAAGTGCTGAGGGACGAAGGGAAGACTTCATTCGAGAAAGGAATTGGGCTGATCCACCATGCTTGAAAGGGAAAACTCAATTCTGGTGGGCCAGTGCGAAAAAGTCCAGTTGAATGCAGGCACCGGAACGCCCTCCGTTCCAGAAGGTAATTGCGTGTTGCTTTTGGGGCGCGGCAAGAGCAACCTGAAAGGGATTTGACCACTCCCGATTTCCACCATGAGCCACCAACCAAGCACTCTCGATCAACTCAAGCAATTCACCACCGTCGTCGCGGATACCGGGGATTTCGAATCCATACGGAAGTATACCCCGCAAGACGCCACGACGAACCCGACGCTGATCTTCAAGGCCGTCCAGCAGGCGGAATACAAGCACCTTCTGGAAAAGGTGATATCGGACAACCGGGGCAGTTCCCTGGCCGGGGAGGCGCTCCAGCGGGCGATCATCGATGACCTGCTCATCGCGTTTGGCCGCGAGATCCTGGCGATTGTTCCCGGACGGGTGAGCACGGAGGTCGATGCCAGGCTGTCGTTTGATGTGGAGGCCACGGTGAACAAAGCACGCTACCTGATCTCCCTTTACGAAAAAGCGGGGACCCCGAGGGAGAGGATCCTCATCAAGATCGCCTCGACCTGGGAAGGTGCCCGCGCTGCGGAAATCTGCGAGAAGGAGGGGATCCACTGCAACCTGACCCTGCTCTTCTCGTTGGCCCAGGCCATCGCCTGCGCCGATGCCGGGGTCCGGCTTATCTCGCCGTTCGTTGGCCGGATTTACGATTACTACAAGGCCGCCACCGGAAAAGACTACTCGGGCCCCGAGGACCCGGGGGTGCAGTCCGTCGAAAAAATCTACACCTATTACAAGAAGTTCGGCTACACGACGCAGGTCATGGGCGCGAGCTTCCGAAATGTCGGACAAATCGAATCCCTCGCCGGCTGCGACCTTCTCACGATCAGCCCGGATCTGCTGGAGCAACTCCAAAACTCCAACAGGGAACTCGTTCGCAAACTCGAACCCGCCGCCGCCGCGCGCGCTGGCGCAGACAGGATTTCGCTCGATGAAAAGTTGTTCCGCTGGATGTTGAACGAAGAGGCGATGGCCACCGACAAACTGGCGGAAGGCATCCGGAAATTTGCCGCGGATATCGTCAGGTTGGAGGGCGTCATCCAAAAATCCCTATGAAATCACCCCGTCTTTTCTCCGCTGCGGCGTTCCTGTGCCATGTGGTTCTCGCAGGCCCGCTCGCGGCCGCCACTCCGGAGCACCCGGGATCCGCCCCCGTTTTTCTCGGTTTGGACTCCGTCAGGAAAGAACTCGGGCTCACGAAAAGCCAGTGCGCCCAGCTCGACAAGATCCGCTCGGATTTCAAGGCGGACGCCCGTCTGATCACGACACGCCCCCCTGCGAACCCGGTGGAAAAAAGCGCGGCGAACTCGACGGTGAAGGCGCTCGTCACCCGGTATAACGGGAAAGCTGTCGCCGTGCTGACCCCTCCGCAGCATGCGCGGCTCGTGCAGATCGAACACCAGGCCCTTGGCGGGCTGATGTTGTTCCTGCCCTGCGAGCAAAAGCTGCTGGGGCTGAAGGCCGCCCAAATTGCCGAGATCGGAAAAATCCGCTCCGGGGGGGAGGCGTTCGCCAGCCGGGTCACAGCCTCTTTTGAGGAGGGGAGCATCACGGTCCAAGAGCGCCTGGTCGCGCTGCGGAACTACCGGATCAAGCAGTCCGCCAAATGCCTCCGCGTGCTCACCCCCGCCCAACGAAAGGCCTTCCAAAGCCTGAAGGGAGAAAAGCCCGCCCGGGTTTGATCGGTTTCAAGGGCTCCCCAAATGGATTCCGAATTTTAATGCCGCCAAGCAAGTTCAGCCTCCTGTCCTTTCCCCGCATCGGGCGCGGCGCGGACTGCAAGGCGGTGTTGGGATCCTCTTTTTTGTGAAAATATCCCTCTCGACCCGGACCAGCCCGTTCAAAGATGCCCTCTACGTGGGGCTGTCGGTGCTCCTGTGCTTCATCGCGTCCGCGTATTTCATTTACGACCAGGCCAGCGCGAGGAACAACATCCACAACCGCCAGCGTCTGGAATCCATCGCATGGAGGACTGCGGGTGCACTGGACATTGCGGAGCACGAGCGGATCACCCGGATCCCACTCGGGCAGTTGCACGCGAAAGAATACGCGGAACAGCAGAGGCCGCTCAGGGAATCCAAAGCCTCCGAGCCGTTGCTCTCGCGCATCTACACGGTGGCGTTCGACCAGGAACTGCCGAGGATGGTGTTGGACAGCGAAGGGTTCCCGGCGAGAACATGGGAGAGGCTCCCTCTCCAGCCCGGGAAAAGCGGCGATTTCAGCAAGGAGACCATCTATTTCTGCGCGCTGTCCGTCCAGACGACCGGCAAAGGCTGGGTGGGGGAGATTGCCTATCCCGGTTCCACGGAGTCGCTGGTGGTGGCCATGGTTCCAATCCTTTCCGGGGCCGGTCATCCCAAGGGGGTTTTGGTCGTGGAGTCCACGGCGGACCGGCTCCAGCCGACCCTCGCATCGCTCCGCTCCGCCGCCTGGTCCTCGGTTTTGATCGGGGTCGCGGTTTCCCTCACGGTCGCGCTTGCGGTGTATTCGTATCGCCGTCGGAACTTGGCCGACGCGGAAAAGCTCGCCAGCGTCAAAATTGCCGAAAGCGCGCTTGTCGGGGCCATCGGCGAGGCCATTTACCGTTACACCCCGTCCACGGACGAGCTCGCCTGGCAGGGAAATCTCTCCGATCTCGGATGGGCGAACAAGGACGACGTGCCCGAAACCCGGCAAGGGTGGATGGCCTGCATCCACCCCGAGGATGTCCAGCGATGCAAAACCGCGTGGAGCGGTGTGGATGGCGCAAAGTGGAATGTGGAATACCGTGTCTTCGGAAAGAACAAGCGGCTTTATTGGCTGCTTGACCGCGGGCAACACGTGGAGGTCAGCCCGGGGCAGACCCTCGCCGTGGGAACCATCCTCAACCTCACGCCCCTCCGTGAAGTCGAGAGGCGGTTGCGCGACGTGTCGGAAGCGGCCGGAGAGTATATCTGGGAGGTGGATGCCGACGGCCACTACACCTACCTCTCCGACCGCGTCATCGATGTCCTGGGCTACCCGATGGAGAAGCTGATCGGGCAGCACCCGCTTTCGTTCGTGCCGGCCGAGGACGCGGAATCGGTGCGCGCAACTTCCGGGGCCATTGTGCGCGAAAAGAAATCGTTCCGGGATTTCGAGCACCGGATGATCCGCGGGGACGGAAAGATCATCTGGCTCAGCGTGAACGGTGTTCCGGTGAGCAACATGCTCGGGCAGGTCACCGGATACCGGGGCGCGGGCTTGGACATCAGCGCCCGCAAGCATGCCGAGCAGGAGCTCATCCGGGAAAAAGAGGCCGCACAAGCCGCCGACCGGGCCAAGAGCGAGTTCCTCGCCGTGATGAGCCATGAAATCCGCACGCCGCTCAACAGCGTTCTCGGCTTTGCGGACTTGCTGACGGAAACAGCCCTGGACTCTGTTCAAAAGGAGCAGGTTGACATGATCCGCCGGAGCGGGGACGCCCTGCTGGTGCTGCTGAACGACATCCTGGATTTCTCGCGGATCGAATCCGGAAAAATGCCGATCCAGCCGTCGTCGGTGGATATCAGGGAGTGCCTCCGGGATGTGGCGGATTTATACGGGGCAACCGCCCAGGCAAAGGGCTTGGGAATCCGCATCGAAGTGGAGGACCGCATCCCGTCCGCCCTTTGCACCGACCCTGGCCGTTTGCGCCAAATCCTGCTGAACCTGATCGGAAACGCCGTGAAATTCACCCCGTCCGGGGAGATTCTCGTCACGGCGAAAAGAAACACCCGCGATCCCGAGGACGGACGGTTTCCCCTGCTCGTGGAGGTCTCGGACACCGGGATCGGAATACCGCCTGACCGGGTTGCGCGTTTGTTCAAACCCTTTTCGCAGGCCGACTCCTCGACAACACGAAGATTCGGCGGGACCGGCCTCGGCCTGGCGATTTGCAAGCGCCTTGCCGAACTGCTCGGAGGCGATGTCTCTCTGGTGAAGTCCTCTTCTTCGGGAAGCATTTTCGCCCTGGAACTCGCCTTGGTGACCATGCCTGTCTTCGATGAGCCGGAATCGGCCAAGCGCGACGCCAGCCCGGCGGGGGAGACCGCCGGAAGGCAGGGCGAAATCTGGAGGCTTCTCGTCGTGGAGGACAACGCGGTCAACCGGATGCTCGCGCAGCGCATGCTGCTCTCCCTCGGGTTTGAGAGCGACTCGGCGGACAATGGGCTGGCGGGGGTGGAAGCCCACGAAAAAAATCCCTACGATATCATCTTCATGGACCTGCAGATGCCGGTCATGGACGGTGTCGAGGCTGCGGGCAAGATCCGCGAATTTGAAAAATCGCATCCGGACCGCCCTCGCGCTCGCATCATCGCGCTTACTGCGGATGCCATGTCCGGGGACAGGCAGAGGTGCCTGGATGCGGGAATGGACGATTATTTGAGCAAGCCAATCCGCCGTCCGGAACTGGCCATGGCCTTGGATAAAGCCGTCCAATCGCTTTCGTTTGACCGGAATGTCTGAGCTCGCGGAAGCCGGGCGGGCTGGAAATTCGGCGCTTTGCCTTTGTCGCTTTTCCGATAGGGTGGGGAGGTGATTTTTGACACACTGAGGTCCGCAGTGGATCTGTATAACCACCTGCCGCGCTATCGCGAAATTTTGTCGGTGCTCTTCAAATATGGATTTGCAGATGTCCTCCGCCTTGTCGCCCTCCAGCACATCCTGCGGATCGAAGACGCGACGATCCGCACCCATCCCGATGACAAAATCCTCTCGAAGCCGCTGCCCGAACGTCTCAGGCTGGCGCTGGAGGAACTCGGTCCGACATTTGTCAAGTTCGGGCAGATTCTCAGCAGCCGCCGCGATTTGATCACCGATGACTATTTCATCGAACTCGAGAAACTTCAAAGCGGCGTGCCGCCGTTCCCCGCCAAGGAAGCCCGCGAGATCATCGAAAAGGAACTCGGGTATCCGGTGCGGGCGCTCTATTCCGATTTCCGCGAGAAACCCATCGGGAGCGCCAGCATCGCCCAGGTCCACCAGGCGACCCTCAAGGACGGGACTCCCGTGGCGATCAAAGTCCAGCGGCCGGATATCGAAAAAACCATCTCGCTCGATGTGGCCATCCTGCACGATCTGGCGAGGTTCATTGAGAAACACGTTCCCGAGGCCGCAGGGCTGAATCCGACCGGTGTCGTGCAGGAGTTCACCGAGACGCTTCAAAGGGAGTTGGATTTCGAGAACGAGGCGTCGAATGCCGAGCGGTTCGCGGAACAATTCGAGGGAAATCCCCACATCCGGGTCCCGAAGATCTATCGCGACCATTCCACCTGCCGGGTGTTGGTCATGGATTACATCACCGGTATTCCCATTACCGACGCCGATCGGCTGCGGGCCCAGGGGACGGACCCGGCTGAACTCGCGGCCACCATGACGGGTTTGATCTACGAACAAATCTTCGAACACGGTTTTTTCCACGGCGACCCTCACCCGGGGAACATGACGATTCTTCCCGATTCAAAGATCGTGCTGTATGACTACGGGATGATGGGGAAATTCACTCCCCAGATGAGGGAGAGCATCGCGCTTCTCGTGAGCGGGTTGGGGGAAAAAAATCATGCCCAGACAACCCGGTCCATTCTGGACCTCTCGGAGGAGGGGATCGCGAGCGATCAGATGCTCCTTCAAGCCGAGGTGGAAAAGTTCGCCGAACAAAATCTCAGCAAGCCGTTGCGGGACATTAGCCTGGGGGCCGTTTTAAACAGTCTTTTGGACCTGCTCCGGGACAACCGCCTCAGGATGAAACCCGCATTTTATCTGGGAATCAAGGCACTCGCCCAAGTGGAGGCGATTGGAAGGGCCTTGGATCCGGAACTCAACTTCATCCTTCTCGGGGAACCCTATGCCACGCGTGTCCTCGTCGGAAAATTCGGCGCCGGACGCGTCGGCACCATCCTGAAGGGCGTCGCGGTGGAATTGCTCGATTTTCTCCGGGATTTTCCGGGAGATTTCCGCCAGCTCTACCAAAGCATCCGGCGCGGGAAACTCAATATTCCCCTGGAGCATAAAATCGATCCCGAAGGGTTCGAGCCGCTCAGAAAAACATTGGACTCCATCGCCAACCGCCTTGCCAATGCCATCCTGACCGCCTCCATCCTGATCTGCTCGAGCATCGTGATTCTGGCCTCGCTGCCCCCTCACGTCGCGCACGTCAGCGTGCCCGGGGCGGTCGGGCTTCTCTTCGGTGCCTACATGTGTGTTCGGCTCTTCCTGTCGATCTGGAGACACGGAGGGCTCTAGCCAGTGTAAAAGGGAACGACCGTAGGAACACGAACAGGCGGAGATGCGCCAGGGACCGGGTGCGGATCACGGGTCGGTGCGGTAGATCACGACGTTCGCGTCCGGGAGGAACCCCACCTCCGCATTCTGCAGCCGGGGGAGGATGTTCAGGTTTTTTCCGATCCTTTCCCCGGGATCGACGAAGCGGTAGAAAAACCCCAGCCAAAAATCCTTCAGGCGCGTGGCGGAAACTCCGCGAAAGATCGGCGAGGACCGGATGTCGTCCAGGAATTGTTCGCGGGATTCCAACATGGCGAGGCGCGTTTTTCCGACGACGGGATCGAGGAACTCCGGGAGCGGAGGGTGGGGTGGGGCGGGGATTCCCTCCTTTGCCAGTTCCTCCGCGACAATCTTCATCCAGACGAGGTCGCGCAGTTCTTCCGTCCGGGCGGGGGACAAAGGGATGCCTGCGGTCGCGGCGGCGAAGCGGACATCCTGGTCGTCCGGGAACATCCAATCCATCTGGGACTCGATGAAAACCAGGGGGTTTTTGCATGATGCGAAAAACGATTTTCGCACGGGGGCGACACTCTGGACCGGGAGTCCCGTGTAGTAGGTGTAAAGGAGGTGCTCGTTCGGTGACGCGTAGAGGCGGGTGCCGTTTTCGAAGCGCATTTTTTCCAAGGCACCGATGACGACGGCTATTTCCTGCCTGCTCCCTGGCAGCGAGGGGGTTTCAAAAAATGCGAGCCGTCCACGGGCGGCGAGAAACCCGCTCATCGCGACGATGGCCAGCACCGGCGACCAGCGGGGAGAAGCTCCCCGGAGGAGGTCCGAGGTGAGCATGGCCAGCACCAGGACGTAGGGTGTCCAGAGGACGAGCGAGAGGCGCTCGTAAAAGAAGCTCGCCGCCGGAACGAGCATGTGGAACACGGCGTAGGCGGTGACGAGCCACGCGAACAGGGCGAGGTAAACGGCCCCGTTTTCCCGGGCCGCCTCGTGGAAACGGGCGGGAAGCCATGCGGGCCTGAGCTTCCCGATGAGCAGGGCCAGGACCAGTCCCGCGAGGAGGGCCAGCTGGTTCGGGCGGGCGGACGTGTAGGTCAGCCAGTCGGCGGGGGAGTCGAAGAGCTTGTAGGCTTTTGGGACGTCCGATGCCGTGAACAGGAATCCCGAGAACCAGATCCACGGCACGACGAGGACCGCGCACAGCGCGCCCGCCCCGAGGGCTTTTATGAACCAGTCCCTGCGCCGGATCGCGGCTGGAATTGTCACGAGGGCGACGCCCGCGAAGATGACGGCGGACAACTGGTGCGTGTGAAAAAGCAGCGCCTCGGCGAACCCCAGCAGCAAATAGTCGCGCCATCGCCCGCAGCGGACCATGCGCAGCAGGCAGAGCGCCGCGAAGGCGGTCATCAGAAGCGTCAGGGAGTAATACCGGGCCTGGTAGCCGAAATCGACGGTCTTCGCGTTGAATGCCATGAGGGTGAGGGCGGCAAAACCGGCGGATGGTCCGCCGAGTTCCCTGGCGAGGAGGAAAATGGCCAGCATGCAGAGCGCGGAAAAAACGATGGCGGGGATTCTGGGTGCGGTGGTCCTGAGGGCGATGTCGCCGGTCCCGTGGAGGACGGCGGGGGGATCCCCGGGATGGTCCGCGCGCAGGCCGAAGAGCGCCTGGGATGCCGCGATGGCGTAGAGAGGCAGCCAGCCGTGATAGACGGCCAGCCCCCGGGGGGAGTAGCTGCTGTCGCGGAACTCGTATTCCCGGCTTCCGTCCCACGGCTCCGTGAGCGTGTTTTCGAAAACGGGGATGCCGAGATACTCGTCGAGGGGGAACCCGCGGTCGAGAATCGTCAGGGCGTTGATGCCCGACTCCGCCTCGTCGCACCAGAGCCGGGTCCGGTTCATCCAATCCACCCGCAGCAACACCCCCGCCAGGATCAGCGACACGACAAGGATTGCCGTGGAGTTCCCGCAGAGGAAGGAAGAGAGGGCCCGGGGCGGGATCTTGGACATGGTTCCGTCAGAATCTCAAACCGAGCGCCATGCCGCTGGTGTTGCTGAGGTAATTGTTTCCCTGCGAGTCGTCGAGCTTCTGCTGGAGGTTGTTGAAGAGTTTGAGATTCACCTCGTCGCCGAGCATGTAGGAGAGCCCGAGATTCGCCTGCACGAAATTGAATGTCCCGGTGTTCTGCCCGCCCAGGGAGACGTTCTCCACCCGTCCGGCGGCGAGCGCGAGGTCCACGATGGTGGAGCGGGAAACCCTCCAGGATGCCGTGGATTCCAAGCTGGTGGTGATTTGGAGGGTGCCAGCACTGAAGGAATCCATATCCACGTTCCGGAAAAACCGCAGCGTGACGTATGTTTTCGATGAGGCCTTGTAGAGGAGGGACAGGTTGACGACCGAGGTGACGGCGGATGAGGAGCCGCCGCCGGACAGGGCGGATTGGCGGAACTGCAGCCCCCCCTCGCCACGGAACACGAGTTTCGAAGTCGGGTTGTAGAGCAGCCGGAGAAGGAAGGATTCCGACGTGGTCGTCCCGGCGCTCGAGCTGTTGTAACCCAGGACGACGCCCGCCCCGACGGTCGTTTTCCGGGAATATTTGTAATCGATCGAAGTGTTGAACGTGGCCTGGAATTGGCTGCCGCCGGAGTTCGAACTCGTGGCGACGCCGTCGAGGCCGAAGAGGGCCTCCGTTTTTTTGGTGAAGGCGTAGCCGGCGAAGATCCGGGTGAAGACCGCCTTCTGCTGCCCCTGTCCCTGGCTGTTGAGGAAGAGGCCGCTTTGGGCGAGGTAGCTGGCGTCGAGCCCGACGCGGAGCTTCGACCAGCGGTAGCGCGAGCTGAACAGGAAGGCCTGGTTGACCGCGTTGAGCCGCTTGTATTTCGCATACTGGAGGACGCTGGGCGACCAGAGGAATTGCATGGTCCCCTTTTTGCCGGTTTCCAGGTAGAAGGTCGGTTGGAACGTCAGGATCATGTCGCCCTGGGGGTTGTTGGGCGAACCGAAGACGTTGTTGTTGTAGGCGACTGCGGCGTCCACGGCCACGCCGTAGCGGACCCGGCTGTTCCCGATCACGAAGGAGCGCTTCGATTTCAGAAAGTCCGGTGCCCCAATCGTCCCGAGCGGGCGGCGCGGCGTCGGGAGCCCGAGGGTATCGAGGTTCAGTCCGGTCATCGGGGAACCGAAGGTGTCCGGCATCTCCAAGGCGGGCAGCTTCACATCGGGAGCATTGGGCGGAGCCTCCAGGTTGGCCTGCATCGAAGGGGCGAAGATCCGGGGCGTGTCGATGGTTGGTTCCAACGGCCTCATGTAAAGGGAATCCCTGCCGGTGCCTGCCGCCGCGCCGACGTTCGCCCGCCCCTGATAAAGATCGCCCGCACCAATGATCGGGGGACCGAAATCCGGGTCCTTTGCCAGCCGGAGCGATTCCAAGCCGTCGAGGACATTTGGTGTCCCAGGTGGTTTGACGCCGCCCTCCCCGGAGGGCCCGGCTCCGTTTTGGGAGGCATCCGTCGGCGCGGACGGGATGTCTTCCGCCGTGGCGGGTGATGCCGCTGCCGCATTCGGAGGGGATTGCGCGTCGGCGGGTGAAATCCAAAAGAGGAGCAGGGAGGTTCCGGCGAACCACCGTTTGAGCAGCCGGGCCGCGCTGCCGGGGAGGGGACGCTGTTCTGCGTGTCCACGCATGGCGGGATCAGGGGGCCTTGCGCCAGGTTTCGGCCGCTTCGAGCAATTTCCTTTCGGCCTGGTCCTCGCTCAGGCCGGCCGCGACAAGCTGCCCGACCAATTCCTGGAACATGCGGTTCCGTTCCTGGCTTGCGGCGGAGGCATCGTGCCGGGTGTTGCCGGAAAGCTCGTTGCGCCAGACTTTGAGCGTCAGAAGAAGCTGCCGCCGGGCCTGGTCGTGGGTCATCCCGGAAGACTGGAGAAGGCCGATCAGTTCGCCGAAGACCTTCCGGCGCGCTGCGCCCTCGCCCGAGGGGTCGCGCCTGTTCGACACGGCGGGGGCAAAGACGCACCCGCAGGCGCATTTCCGTTTCAGGTTTCGCACCTGGCCCACCGAGGTTCCTCCCTCGTCGGAGGTCCCGGCCAGACAGGCCGAGAGGCTGGCGTAAGTTTTGCCACAGGCCGGGCAGGAGATTTCCGGGGGGGCACCTGCTGTCGCGGACGGGAGGTCGGGCTCCATGCCTGCCAGGGGGCTGTGGAAAGGTCTTGGCGCGAAATTCAGAACGACGCCGGAAAGGCGGGCGGCGGAGCGCTTGAGGAGTTCCTGCGCCCGTTTGGCGGCGGCCTTCGGGGTTTTCCCCGAGCGGATGACCAGGCAGACAAACGGGAAGAGGCGCGCGAAGGAGAGCGTGTCGCTGACGATTCCGACCGGTGCCGAATCCACGACGATCTTGTCGTAAAGCGGCTTGGCCTCGGTCAGAAAATCCAGGATCCCCTGCCGCGTGATCGTCTCGGCGGGAAACGGGCAGGGCGTGCCGGCGGAGACGATGTCGAGGTTGGGCAACGGGGTCGAGTGGATGACGCTGGGCAGCCCGCACTCTCGTTGGAGGTAATTGGAGAGCCCCTCGCGCCCCCCGTTTCCGAAAACGATCCTCTCCAGCGAGGGCTGCCGGAGATCGGCGTCCACGAGGAGGGTGCGCTGCCCGGCCTGCGCCATGGCCACGGCCAGATTGGCGGCGCAAAACGACTTGCCTTCGCCCTCCACAGCGCTCGCGAGCAGGATGAAATTCCCCGCTTCCTCCTCCTCGATCACCCGCAGTGCCGCGCGCAGTGAGCGGATCCCCTCCGCCGTGCTGGAAAATTTGTCCGTGATGGCGGGGCAATGTTCCCAGGCCGGGCCGGCGGGGGCCTGGTGGGCCGCGTCTTTTGGCGGCAGGTATTCCGGGATGGCGCTGAGCACGGAAAGGCCGAGGAACTGCTCCGCCTCCTCGGGGGATTTGATGCTGGAATCCAACTGCATGACAAGAAAGATCAGGCCGAATCCGAGGCCGAGCGAGACGATCAGGGCGGTTGCGCCGAGTTTGAGGGCTTTCGAGCCGGCGGGTGCCCCCGGGCCTGCCGGGTTGACGATTTGGAGGAGGACCGGCTGGCTGCGGGCCTGGGAGAGTTCCTCGCTCAGGCGTTTGAGAGCGGCCTCGTAGGCCAGGCGGTCGGCGTCGATTTGCCGCTGCAAAACGCGGGAGGGGACGGAAAGGTCGCGGACCTGGATCACCTTCTCCTCCTGGGAGGCCCGTTCCCGGAGGAGGCCCTCCTCCTTCTTTTTTGCGCCTGCGAGTGCCGCCTCGACCTGGTTGGGGGCCGAGCGGATCGCCGCGAGGAGGGCGGACTGCAATTCCTTCAGCTCGGTCTGGGCCTGGCGCATGTAGGGGTTGTCCTCGCGGTAGCGGAGGGCCAGCTTCGACAATTTGTTGTTGCTGTCCGCGATCTGGGCGTTGAGGGAGACGACCGATGGCATTTTTTGGACGCTTTCGATTTTTGCCAGCCTGTCGGGGTCGTCCTGGCAGCCTTGGATCTGGGCGAGGTCGCTTTCGATCTTCAGCCTCTCGGCCTTGGCCTGGGTGCTGCGCGAGTCGAGTTCTTTGAGCTGGTCGGCGACGATGTTCATGTTGCTGTCGATCGAGACATTCCGCAACGTGCGCGTGTAGGTGTTGAGCTTCTCCTCGGATGTCCGCAGGTTTTCCTCCATCTTTTTCACCTCGTCCTTGAGGTAGCGGATGTTCACGCCCACGGCGGAGATCCTCTGGTCGCGGTCGTATTCGATTCCTTTTTCCACGATCATGTTGCAGATGCGCTGGGCCATGACGGGGTCCGGGTTCGTGAAGGAGACCTGGATCAACCGCGTGTCGGGGACGAGCAGGACCTTGCAGTCTTTGATCAGGAAGCCCGCGATGCCGTCATCGTCGAGTTTGCCGAGCGGCCAGCCGCCGAGGGTGAGCCCGTCGAGGCCGGCGGACTTGATCTCCTGCACCACCCGCTTGACCAGCATCGGGTTCACGAAGCTTTTTTCGATCGTCTTGAGGTCCTCGGGGGTGGTGGCACCCTCCACGGCGAGGGGGTTGCCGCTGAGGGAGATCGCGGAGGTCGACGCGCGGCGCTCGACCTTGATTTCGGACGTGGCGACGAATTCCGGCTTCGCCGTTTTCAAAAGCAGGAAACCAGTTCCGAGGCCGAGCAAAAGAAACGCGGAGGGAATCCACCAGAGGCGGATCGAGGTGCGCAGAAACCCCGCCATGTCGAATGCCGGGTCCCCTCCGCTGGAGAAGGGGTCGCCGGAGTCCGGTTCCTGGGTGGACATTTAAAACAGGGTTTCCTTGACGAAAATCGAATCGCCTTCCTGGACCAGAAAATCCGAAGCCTCGGGGCTCAGCGCGTCGAGTTTGATTTTTTGCGTGCCGCCGCCGTTCCGGCGGGTGACGACCACTTTTCTGATGTCTCCGATATCGGTGTTCCCGCCGGCCATGGCGATCGCCTGCGGGAGGGTGAGTTCCTCCTCGCCCGGGATGATCATGGCCCCGGGGTTGCGGACCTGGCCCCAGACGGTGAAGCGCCTCGGGGCATAGGATTCGACCGAGATGTTGACCTGCGGGTTGACAAGTTGTTTCTGGTCGAGCTGCGCCGCGATGGATCTGGCGGCCTCGTCGATGGTCTTTCCGGCCACCGGCACGCGCCCGATGAGGCCGACCGAGAGGGTGCCATCCCCGATGATTCTCTGCCGGGTGGTCATGTAGGGCTCTTGAAAAACCTCCAGGAGCACGACATCGCCGGCACGCAGCCGGTATACGGTGTTGCCTGTGGGGGTGGGCACCGGAGGGACGTAGGCCCCCCCTCCGCCCTGGCAGCCCGTGAGGACGACCGCACAGACGAGGACAGGGACCCATCCGCAAAGGCGGGTCAGATGGAGGAAGGAAGAGTGGGATGAATTTCTCTTGGAAGGCATTTGACGCGTCGACCACGCTGCGGCTCAGGCCCCGCAACCCATAGCATTGACAGCCTGGAATCTTAAACCCATCAAGGGGGGAATGAAAGATTTTTCTCTGGTGCTGAGGCGTTGGCTGCCGGTGGGATTATGGGCCGGGTTCGTGATTTACGCATCGACCAACATCGGCTCCGGAGACCGCTCGGCGCATTTTTTGGGGCCGATTTTGAAATGGATTTGGCCGGACCTGACGCTCGCCTCGATCCCGGAAATCAATTTCCTGACGCGGAAGACCGCCCACGTGGTGCAGTTTGTGGTTTACGCTGCCCTGCTCTGGAGGGGGCTGCGGCTGCCTCCAGCGCTCGCGGTCCGCACGTGGGTCGTGGTGGCGTGGGTTCTCGGATCCTCCGCCGCCCTGGGTTTTCTGAGCGAGGGGGTCCAGCTTTACTCCCCGCATCGGACCGCCCAGTTCGCCGATGTCGGCCTCGATTTCGCAGGAGCGGTGCTCGGGGCGGGGCTCCTTCTCGCCGCCGGGGCGTTGGCGGGCAGGCGTTCTCCCGCAAGAACTCCGCCTCGCGCACCGGACGAAAAACCGCCGGGAAAGATCCTCATCACCTCCGACCTTCATCTGGACGCCGCCCCCGATGGAGGGCGCGAAATTCTCGCGCAGGTGAGGTCCCGCTTTTCGGAGTCGAAAGCCGGTGTGCTTTTGGTGGCGGGGGATTTTGGCGTGGCGGAGCGCGCGCAGGAATGGATGGCCGGGCTGCGCGAGGCGGTCGGCCCCGACGCGACGCTGGTCATTTGCCTGGGGAACCACGATCATTGGCTGCAGGGCAAGGTCGGGGGATGCCTGAGCCCGGAGGAGGTGCGCGAAAAATTCTGGCGGCCTGCGTGCGGAGCCCACCGGGTTCGCTGCCTGGATTTCGAAAACGTCGACCTGCCCGGAATCGTTCTCTGTGGCGGATACGCCCATTACGATTTTGGGTTCGGGGACCCGGGTATCGATGCGGCCCCGGGCACTGCGGTGTCCCCCAACTACCGGACCGGGAGGTTTGACGGTCCGTTTTACCCGGACATGGACAGGATCCCCGGTCTCGCGCTCGCGGAAGAAGCCTCGCGACAGACCAGGGCGATCTCCCGCAGGCTTTCCCAGGCGTGCGACGAAGGAAAACCCGTGCTCTTTGCAACCCACACGATCCCGTTTGCCTCGATGAATATCCGCGAAGCATCGGACGGATCCACGCAGCGGTTCTTCGATGCCCATTCGGGAAACAGCGCCATCGGCAGCTTGCTTTCCGCCATGGCTCCCTCGGTTGTGCTCGCCGTATCCGGGCACACCCACCGCCGGACGCCGGTTCTGCGCATCCACGGGATCCCCTGCGTCAACACCGGCAGCGGTCCCGGACATCTCCGCTTCCTGCTCTTCGATCCGCAGACCCTCTCGGTTTCCCCCATCTGAACAAAATCCCGGTGCGAGACGCCGGGCTGATCGTGCGGCTCCCCGCTGAGGGTGTCAGGTGCAGCCGAACAGCCGACGTCCCTGGATGATGGCGGCAACCTCTTCCGGGACCATGGTTTTCCATGAGGCGTCGCCCCTGCGGATGAGGGCAAGGACGTCGGGGGAGCGGATGGGGAGAAATTTCGCCTGGTAGTCCTTGATGCCTTCGATGAATTTGTTCTGGAGAAGGTGGGAGTAGAGGTGTGTGAGGTTCGGGGCCACTTGGAAGTTGTCTGCGGCGATGATCTGCCCGTCGGGCATGAGGCGGGGGTAGGCGTAGAGTTTGACGCCTTTTTTGAAGAGGCGTCCGAGCCCTTCGAGGATGCCGCCCTCGAGGTCGGCATAGAATTTTTCCTCGAACAGCTCGTGCATGCCGGGGATGCCGAGCGGGAGGCCGATCATCTTGTCGGTGTAGATCGAGAGGTAGTTGACGAGCCGGTGGAATTCGCCGTAGTTCGAGATGAGCACGGTTCGGCCCAGGGCGCCGAGCATGTCCACGCGGTCGAGAAAATCCCGCAGATCGAGGTGCCCGGCCGACAGCAAATTTTTCATGGTGATTTCCATGAGAATTTCCGGCTGGGTGCCGCGGACCTCCTCCTCCCTTTCAAACATCCGGAGCGCGCAGTCGAGCATGTCGTTCGTGATGTGCGTGACGGGGCGGAAGCTTCCGCGTTCGACCAGGAGGGGTTTTTTATAAAACGCATCCGCCGCCTGGACGACCTCGCCATCCGAGCGGAAAAGCGCCGCCTTCGTGAGCCCTTGGACGACGAGCTGCAGGCTCATGATCCGGTTGTCGACGGCGGAGAACGCCGGGCCGGAAAACCGGATCATGTCCACGAAGATGCGGCCCGGCGAAAGATCGTCCATGAGCGAGGCGATGAGGCCCTCCGGCTTGTCCGTGAGATGGAAGGCACCGTGCACAAGGTTCACTCCGAAGACGCCGAGCGCCTCCTGTTGCTGGAGGTTTTCCGGGTCCAGCATGCGGATGTGGAGGATGATCTCGCTGAAAGGCGCGCGCGGCGCGTGCTGGAACCGGATGCCCATCCAGCCGTGGGATTCGTCGTGCCGCCGGAAGCTGCGCGCGGCGACGGTGTCGGCGAGGACAAAGAACTGGCGGTCGGCCCCGACCGTCGCGTCGAGGCGTTCGATCAGGAGCCCGACCTCGTGGGTCAGCATCGTGTCCAGGCGCGCGCGGCTTACGTAGCGCCCACAGGCCCCGTAGATCGCGTCGCTGAACGTCATGTCGTAGGCGGAAATCGTCTTGGCAATCGTCCCGGCGGCTCCGCCCGCCGCAAAAAACCGCCTCGCGACCTCCTGCCCGGCCCCGATCTCCGCAAAGGTTCCGTAGAACCTCCGGTCCATGTTGATCTGAAAAGCCTTTTTCCCCACTTGCTGATCGATTCCCTGTGCCATGTCGCGGGACGCTACCACGGGCGGGCGGGTGCTGGGAAGCCGGGAACGCCCCCCCAATCCCGAAACACTCCGCCCCGGAAATGGCGAGGAGGGCCGCAAGCAGGCCCCGCATCACGGCTTCTTTTCTTTGGGCGGCTTTTTCCCGAATTCCGATTCGCGTCCGACCACCGGAAATTTCGTTTCGAGCAGGGCGATTTCGTTGGGGAGAATCCCGCCCGGGACGAACAGGATCCCGTCCCTGACCCTTTCCTCGACGCGCAGAGCGGCCGCGACCCGGCCGTTGACCATGATCACCGCCAGCTTGCCGCGGTCTTCGGTGGTGAATTGGTCCAGTTTGTCGGACCCGTGGGGGTCGAGCAGGAAATACGCCCCGATCATCCCGTCGCGCCCGGGAAAGGGATAAAAAGAGATGAAATCCCGTTCGGTCACGACCGGCACCTTCCGCAGGAACACCCGTTTCTGGGGGTTCGTCAGCTCGACCGGGGTGACGAACGATTCGCCCTCCTTCTCGTTTCCCTCGCAGAAAACCCGGATGCTGACCGGCGAGGGTTTCCTGGCTCCCGCGTGAACGAGGAGGGGGGAAAGGGCGAGCAGGGACGCGAGGATTCGGGAGAGTTGGCGCATGCCTGCACCGTAATGGAAGCAAATGGATTTGCAACCGTCCGCGCGGTGCGGTAGGGAGTAACCCACATGAAACGTGCCGCGCTCTTTTTCCTGGCAACAGGACTTGCCCCGCTTTTGGCCCAGACCGCGAAGCCCAAAGCCGCGCCCGTGGATGCGGCGACCGCCTTCGCCATCGCCGAGCCGGACGAAACCAGCCCGTTTTTTGTGGACTCGCAATCTGCCGCGCTCGCCCGCAACGCGGATTACGCCGGGCGCGACGCGAACGACGCCATCGCCGGCTACCCGCAGAACAGAAACTCCTCCGGCAGCGCGCTCGCCCAGATCAAAGGCTTTTTTGGCGGCATGTTTTCGTCCGTGAATTTCGGCCCGATGCGCACGCCGCCCACCACCGAAAACCTGGCGGTCGAACCCGCGAAATTTTCCCTGCAGGACCGCCGGGAGCTGAGCGTGACCTACACGATCCGCAACAACACGAAAAACATCTCTCGCCTGGAATACCCCACGACCCAGAGGATCGACATCCTGACGTATGACCCCAAAGGTAACATCGTCGACCGCTGGTCCGACGACCGTGCTTTCGTCCCCGAGGAGGGGATCGTGGTGATCAACCCGAAGGAGAGGATCGAATACCAGGAAAAAATCCCGACACGCGAAATGAAACCCGGCGAGAGCTACCGCGTGGAGTCGTTCACGACGAGCACGGAAAAATTCCAGTCCGCCCAGACCATTACGCCCGAGTAACCGCGCCGGAGTTTCCCGAGATGCGGAGGCCCCCCCGGAGCCCTTCTACACCTGATTTTTTGGGGGGAGCACCACGGTTTTGACCATCCCGCGCAAAAAATACTCTTGACCTCCTCTGCCGATACGCAATTTTCGCCACCCGCACCTGACAGCAAAAAATTACTTGTTGCCAAAGTGCGCGACGCCCAATACTGCATCACTCAACCAACACATCCAGCCATGTCCGAAAAAACCATTGAAGAAAAAGTCAAAGATATCATCGTCGAACAACTCGGCGTCAATCCCGAGCAGGTCACGCCGGGTGCCTCGTTCATCGAAGATCTGGGCGCCGACTCGCTCGATACCGTCGAACTCGTGATGGCCTTCGAGGAAGAGTTCGGCGTGGAAGTTCCTGACGAAGACGCGGAGAAGCTCCAGAGCGTTGGCGACGTGATCAAATACATCGAGGAAAAGTCCGTCAAGTAGCCCTTTCTGATCTTTTACAGCTTGGAAACACCCCGCCCTGCGCGGGGTGTTTTCATTTCCGCCTCCAGGGAGGGTCAGGCCGACTTTGCGACGATGTTGGCGAGTTTGCCGGGGACGATGATGACTTTGACGATCGTCTGGCCGGCGGTGGCCTCGAGGACTTTCGGGCAGGCTCGGGCAATGGCTTCGGTCTCCTCTTTTGTGGCACCGACCGCGACGCGGATGCGGGCGCGGACTTTGCCGTTCACCTGGACCGGGATTTCGGTCTCCGACTCGACGAGGAGCGACTCGTCGTGGACCGGCCAGGGCTGGGCGGAGGCGGCACCCCTGAAGCCGAGGCGCGACCACATCTCCTCGGCGAGGTGCGGGGCGAAGGGGCTGAGCAGCGGAAGCAGGATCCGAAGCACCTGAACCGGACGCGGCTTCGCGTTCACAAACTCGTTCGTGCAAACCATCATCTGGGAGATCGCGGTGTTGAACGCGAGCGAGGCCAGATCGGACGTGACCTTCTTGATCGTCTCGTGGACGACGCGGGCCTGGGCGGAGGTGAAGGGGATGTCCGCGAGGTCCTCCGAGACCACCCATTCGCCCTCCTGGTTTTCCTGCATGCCAAGGCGCCAGACGCGTGCGAGGAAGCGGTGGACTCCCTCGACGCCTTTCATGCTCCAGGGCTTCATCTGTTCGAGCGGCCCCATGAACATCTCGTAGAGCCTCAGCGAATCCGCGCCATATTCGGCGATGACGCTGTCCGGTGTGACGACATTGCCACGGCTCTTCGACATCTTTTGCCCGTCGGGGCCGAGAATCATCCCCTGGTTCACCAAACGCTGGAATGGTTCCGGCGTGGTGAGGTGCCCGAGATCGAACATCACCTTGTGCCAGAAGCGGGCGTAGAGGAGGTGCAGGACCGCGTGCTCGGTGCCGCCGACGTAGAGGTCCACGCCGCCGGGTGTTCCGGCCGAGGCCATCCAGTATTTTTCCGCGCCCGTGCCGATGAAGCGCAAGGGATTTTCCGGGTCGCAGAACCGAAGGTAATACCAGCACGAGCCGGCCCATTGCGGCATCGTGTTTGTCTCGCGTTCGGCCTTCTCCGTGTATTGCACCCACTCGCGGGCCTTGCTGAGCGGGGGCTCGGGCGTTCCGGTCGGTTTGAAGTCGTCCATCTCCGGCTGCACGACGGGAAGCTCCTCCTCGGAAATCGCGCGGTGTCTGCCGCCCTCCCAGACAACCGGAAAAGGCTCCCCCCAATACCGCTGCCGGGAAAACAGCCAGTCGCGGAGCTTGTAGTTGACGGTGGCGCGGCCAAGTTGGCGCTCTTCGAGCCACGCGGAGATCGCGCGCTTGGCTTCGGCGGTCGGAAGGCCGTCGAGGAAACCGGAGTTCACGGCAACGCCTTCGCCGGAGAAACAGGAACCCGTGGCATGGGGCTCTCGCACGACTTCCCGGACCGGCAGGCCGAATTGCCGGGCGAACTCAAAATCCCGCTCGTCGTGCGCGGGCACGGCCATGATCGCGCCGGTGCCGTATCCCATGAGGACGTAGTCTGCGATCCAGACGGGAATCGGCTCGTTGTTCACCGGATTGACCGCATGCGCGCCGGTGAAGACGCCGGTTTTTTCCTTCGCGAGGTCGGTGCGTTCGAGATCGGATTTCGAGGCGACTTTCTTTTGGTATTCCTCCACGGCGGAGCGGTGCTCAGGGGCCGTGATCTGCGGGACGAGCGGGTGTTCCGGCGAGAGCACCATGTAGGTCGCCCCGAACAGCGTGTCCGGCCGCGTCGTAAACACGGGAATTTGAAATTTGAAATTTGAAATTTGAAATTGAACCAGCGCCCCCTCGCTGCGACCGATCCAATTTTTTTGGAGGAGTTTGATCGAGTCCGGCCAGTCGAGCCCGTCGAGCCCGTCGAGCAGCCGTTCCGCGAACGCGGTGATCCGGAGCATCCACTGGCGCATCGGTCGACGTTCGACTGGGAACCCGCCCACTTCGCTCTTCCCGTCCACGATTTCCTCGTTGGCGAGGACCGTGCCCAGCTCCGGGCACCAGTTCACCGGCATCTCCGCGACGTAGGCGAGGCGGGCGCTGTCGGGATCATCGCCGGTGAAGGTCGAGATCGGCTCGGCCTTGTTGGTCCCGGGATTGAACCACGCGTTGTAAAGCTGGAGAAAAATCCATTGCGTCCAGCGAAAATACTCCGGGTCGGTGGTCCCGAATTCCCGCGCCCAATCGTAGCTGAATCCAAGCGCCCGGAGCTGGGCGCGGAATTTTTCCACATTTCGCGCGGTGGTGATGCGCGGGTGCTGGCCGGTTTTGATGGCGAACTGTTCGGCCGGCAGCCCGAAGGCGTCCCAACCCATCGGGTGCAGGACGTTGAAACCACGCATGCGGTGGAAACGCGCCAGGATATCCGTGGCCGTGTAGCCCTCGACATGCCCGACGTGGAGCCCGTCGCCGCTCGGGTAGGGGAACATGTCGAGGATGTAGTATTTCGGGCGGGCTGGGTCGAAGCCCGGATCCCCGGGGTTCGTGGCGTGGAAGGCCCCGGCATCGATCCAGTGCTGCTGCCAACGGGATTCGAATTCGGAGAACGGAAATTGCTTGCGCTGCGTGGACATTGTAGGAACCGGGGACTATGCCAGACGCGAACGCTCCTGCAAACCCATTGCTTGTCTCGACCCGGAACCCCCACAAAACCGGGGAAATCCGGGCGATCCTCGGCCCCCGGTTTCTCGTGAGCGATCTCGCATCGGTCCCCGGATTTCCCGAAGTCGCGGAAACCGGCTCCACCTTCGAGGAAAATGCCGCGTTGAAAGCGGTCGCCGCCTCGTTCCATTTTGACGGCTGGGTGATCGCCGACGACTCGGGGCTCGAGGTGGACGCGCTCGGTGGTGCTCCCGGCGTTCGCTCGGCCCGGTATGCCGGGGAGAATTCCAGCGATGCCGCCAACAACGATCTCCTCCTGCGTCATCTCCGGCCATTTCACGGACCGGAACGCTCGGCGCGATTTCGTTGCGTGATCGTCCTTGCCTGTGGGGGAAGCAAACTGGCCGCGTTTTCCGGTGCCGTCGAGGGTGTCATACTCGACAGCCCCTGCGGAGAAGGGGGATTTGGATACGACCCCCTCTTTGTCCCGGAAGGATGGAGCGAAACCTTCGCCCAGCTTGGCAGCGGGATCAAAAACGGCCTCAGCCACAGGGCGCGCGCGCTACAGGGGCTTGAAAAATGGTTCGAAAAACTTTCTTGACGCCTTAACGGCATTGCTTTAAGCATGCGGGCGTGGCTCAGTGGCCGCGACAAAAAACAAACCAACACACAATGAAAAAACTCTCCTTAACTATTATCATGGCGGTTGCGGTTGTCGGGTCGGCTTTCGCCGGCACCGAATCCAAAACCTTCAAAGACAAGGTTGTTGTCGAACCGACCTGCAAATTCCGTGACATGGAATTCCAGATCGACACGTTCTACACCGGCATCATCGGATCCAGAAACAGCACGCTCGGCACAGGCTCCGGCGGTGGAATCGGCCTGAACTTCTTCTTCGCCAAATATTTCGGTATCGGCTGGGAAGGTTCCCTCTACAGCAACCACGGCAATGCGAGCTGGATGCCCGTTAACGGCAACTTCTTCGTCCGGTTCCCGATTTGCTCCATCAACCTGGCCCCTTACGTCATGGTTGGCGGCGGTGCAGACTTCCAGAGAAACCGCTCGAGCGTCGGCTACGGCAACGTGGGTGCCGGTATCGAATACCGCATCACGGACCACATCGGTCTCTTCTCCGACGGGCGTTACTACTACGGTGGCAGCGGCAATGTTGCCAACATCCGTGGCGGTCTCCGCTTCGCGTTCTAATCCAAGCAACTCTCTACAAAAAAGCCGGACCTGAAGAGGTCCGGCTTTTTTTTGTATCCGCAGAGCCGTTGCTGCCAAGGTCTGCCCGAACCCCAAACTGAAAGGGCCCCTTTGAAGGTGTCATTTTTGCAACTTCTTGGCACTCGCGTCCTTTCGCGTGATTCGCGGGCCGCTTCTGCTCTTTTTAGGTTTATTCACAGGGCCGGAAACCGCAAGTCCTTGAAGGGAGGGGCGCTTCGTGGAGCCGATCGCAAAAAACACGAGGGAAAATCGTGTTCCTCACTGGATTTATGCGTGTTCCACGCCCGGACGAGCAGGTTTTACTTTCGCGATTTGGGTCAATAAAAGCCCGTGAACGGGAAAATTTCCTTCTGGAAATCCGGAGAAACTCACAGGTTGTTCACAACCGGTTCTGGGGGGGCTAATTCGTAATCTGGCCGATGATCACGGTGCAAAAATTCGTTTCGCTGACCGAGGACTGTCCCCGGATGGCCACGGTGGTTTTCCCTTTGACTTGGCGGATGCTGAGAACCCGTGGTTGGCCCGGTGCAAGCGGGCTGTTGGCCTCGTAGGTGCGGCTGGAAAACCGCCGCAACCCGGCCTCGACGCCTTCGCTCAAAGTGATTTTGACCGCGATGTTTCCGCCGGAAAGCCGCCCCCCCACGTCGGCACGGTTGTTCGAGAGCCGGGTGGCCGAGGAAAAATCCTCCCTGGCCGCCAAATTCTGCGCAAAAACCACATAGCCGCCTTTGAGATACGGCTCTTTGGTCATGACCCGGTTGGAGTTGGTGATTTCGGCCAGATCGACATTTGCCAGGGCGGCGTCCAACTCGTCGGCGGTTTTTACTTCTGGAAATTGCACGACTGCAAGGTCAAGTTGCGAGGCATTGGCGGCAAGGCCAAAAGCGAGGATGGCAAGGCAGATGGATTTGAGCATGTCCTCCGCTATTCCCGCAGCGGGAAAATAGCAATGTCATTCCAATCGAAAAATGGGAATGGATGCGGCGCCCGGGGTGCGGACCGCCCCCTCCCGAAGGGAAGGCACTGTGGTCGCAGCAGCCCTGCTCAAAGCCATGCTGATGCACCTGGATTATGAAGCCGACCGCCCGCAGGCTTCCGGCCCGTATCTGGCAGCCCATCCATCAACTCTGAAGGGGGTGCCTCAGGCCCTCCGTATCCTTCAGGTCCGAAATATCGAGAAGAAAAAGATGGTTGGTTCCGCTGGCCGGGTCGCCCGCGACCAGCAGGATCCAGTTCCGGTCCGGCGTCACCTGAGGATGGAAATGCGATTTCTGCTGGCTGCCAAACGTGGGCCAGTTGCCGGTCAGCGGCATCCATTCGTCCCTTCCGCCGGGAACATGCCTCGCCAGGAAATGGAGATCGTGGGTTTCCGGGGTCGCGTTCTCGTAAAACCAGAGCTTCCCCTCGGGATCGCGCCCGGTATGCGTGTAGCCGAAGTAACCGGGGAGCCGGAATTCATGGCGACGGTGCGAGGCCGGATCGTAGAGGCCGGAGAAGACGCCGTCCTTGCCTCCCAGGACTTCGTAGGCAATGCCGACGGCGGTGGATACGTAGTGGCAGACGCAGCCTCCCTGGGAATCCTGGGTGCGCAGGTGCGCGTACCATCCTCCGTTCAAATCGGTCAGCAGCATGCCGTTTTCGGTGGCCGGATGGCAAAACACCAACTGGTCTTCACCCCAGGGAAGCACATGATGGATCGGGCTGTTGATCACCACGAGGTCGCGGTGCTCGCCCGTGTCCAGATGGTGGGCCGCCAGCACCGTGCCTTTGCTCGCGGAGCGGTTCCCTGCTTTGTCCAGCGGCTGATCCGGCGGATAAACTTCCCGGAATGATTCCCGGCCGTGGTGGATATAGACAAACCACTCCCCGTCTCCGCTCACGCAATTCTGGCCGATGGCGATCCGATCCTCGGGAAGCGAAAAGAGCAGGCGGTCGTTGCCGCCGCCGATCCCCACGCTCCGCGCTTCGCCGCCGTCGAAGTAGATGACCTCGTCCCGCGCCACATTAAGCACACTCCGGTGATCGAGCACGCCGGGAGGCGAATCCGAGCACCAGGGGATCCAGCGAGTTTCCGTTCCCCTCGCCCGCGTGATCTGCGCCGATTCTCCGGTGACGAGATCGAGCGTGTGCAACTGGACCTCATCCGCATCCGACCGGTGGTAAACCAGGCGCCTTCCATCCGCGCTGAAGGATGGGATGAAATAGTAAAGCGGATAGCAGGTCGCATGGCCGGTCGTCAGTTGCACGGCCCTGCGCCCGGTTCCGGGCGCGGAGACGGTTCGAAACGTGTTCGAAAGCGGCATGGAAAGAAATTCCGCTTTAGGCTGGATCTCCGGGTGAGCCAAGGGGGTCATTTGGCGGCGGGCAGTTTTTCCACGGTGACGCTTTGGATGACATATTTGTTGTATTTGTTCCCGTCCGAATTGAGTGCGAAGCTGTAGCCCCACATATTGACGAATTGAGCATCGTCAATATCCCAGGTCGCCGTGTGCCATTGCTTGTTGTCTGGAACTGAGTACCAATCAGGCGCAGTCGCGTAACCGTCCCTCGCATTTGCAGATTCGTAGCTCAACTTGAATCCCGCCACGTCATTGGCTTCGTTGCGGCGGACAACCACGGAAATCCGCACCGGGCCTGGCTCTCCGGCGAGGAGGAAGTTGGGATCGATCATGAATATGTTTCCTCCGGGAACATCACCAGACCTGCACGAGCCGCCATAGGCGAGCACGTCTTTGGCCACGGCGTCGCTTGCCTGCGTGTGCAGTCCCTTTTCCACCGTCTTCTCGCCGAAGGTGATGGAAACCGACTTCGCATTCGAGTAATCGCCCCCCCACGGCAGCGGCCTGGCCTTGTTGGATTTGGCCTGCGCCACCAAACTATCAGGGACGTTCCCGACGATGATGGGCGCAGTGGTGAGATGGTATTTACTTGCGACGGACGTCTGGCCGGTAAGGGGATCGACAATCGGGACGTCCCGGCCGAAATCCACCTCATCCGCGATGCCTTTGTAGGCCCAAGTGATCAGGACAGGGCCTTTGGCTCCCTGGAAGACGAAGGCGTAGTGCTTGCCGTTGAGGAGTACCCAGCCCAGGCTTGAGGGACGCGATCCCAGATGCTTGATTGTCTGCCCCATGGCTGTGTAACTCGGACGCGGCTTGCCGACGGCGTCAAGCAGTCCCATGGCGCCGCTGTCCCCATCCATGCCCTCAAACCATTGGATGCAATCCACCCCTTGGGCGATGCCCATGGCATAGGATTTGACGAGAACCTGGGCCGCCACGACGGGCCCCAAGCCGGCGCGGTGTTCGCTCGGAAGGGCGGCGTTCGTGCCCAGTTCACTGAAGACGACGGGCGCATCGGCCTTGGCGGGATTCACGCGGGCCAGCATTTTTCGGATGCTCGGGACGATGTTCATGAAGATCGCCTCGGTTCCCTCATCCCGCGACACCCCGCCCTTGACTTCGTAGGGATGCACGGTGACGTAATCGAACTTGTCCTTCGCGCCGGCCTTGATCGCCCGCTCAAGGTAATTGAGGTGGACTGACTTGACGCCTAACCCCACCAGGCAATCCGGGTCGGCGGCCTTCGCGGCATCATAAGCGGCGGCCACCACCTTGGCGTAATCCGTCGCATCCTGTCGGCTGCCGGTGAAATTTGGCGGCTCATTCCACACCTCCCATACCCTGATTTTCCCCTTGTAACGCTTGACGGCCACCGAAACGTAGTTGGACCACGCGGGGAGGTTGTCGGAAGGCAGCGTCACACTCCCTTTCCCCGGATTCTCTTTCCTCGTCCACACGGGATTTGCAAGGAAAATGCCGCCCGTTTCCACGCCGTTGTCGATCATGCACTGGAGTTGCCGGTCGCATGCCGCCCAGTCCCATTGTCCCTCCCTAGGCTCGACGGCATCCCAATTCATGTGGAGGCTCCGATTGACCTTGATGCTGATGGCAGCCATCTGAGGAATCCACTTCTCGGGCGTTTGGCTTGTATGATGATCCCCGCCGATGCCGAAGGGGCTCGGCCAGATGCGTTTCGCTGGTTCCGCGGCCAGTGCGGAACAGGAAGCGGCGGCGGCCAACAGGCAGGCGGTGATGGTGTTTGCTGTATTCATGATGGTATTGTTTCTTATTGCAGAATCTCGAGGCGTCTTATCTCGACGACGTATTCGCCGACTTCTTTGGGGATGGGAATGCTCAGGGAAATTTTTCCCACTTTGCCCGTGAAAGGTTCGTCCGGCTCCTTGACGAAATGCAGGCTGCCCAAATCCAGGGTGTCATTTTCCGGCGTCACATGCGTGTAAGCGTAATCGAGTTTCAGCAACCCGTTCCCGTCGGGGGATTGGGCGGGCAGATGACTGGCTGGCAGCAGGAATACCACCGCCAAGACTAATGTGGCGAAGGGGGTTGTCGTTTTTGGCATGGAGATGGGATGTTTTCGATGGTAGGGCGGGAACTCTCCGCTTCGCTTCGGTTGCCTTCCCGGCCAAACATGCGACTTTCCTATTGTTTTACAGGTGCGCTGGCGTGCTGGTTTTGCCGAGCCCGCCGACTTCTCTCGACGGACGGCTCGGCGAGCCATCCCTACCATCGCGATTCGCTTATTTCGCCGCGTCGAGCTTGATTTTGTTGAAGAGCAACTCGTCGCTGTTGCGCTGTCCCACGAGGACGATCTGGCTGAAGTTCGAGATTTCCGTGTCGGTGAAGGTGAGCGGGCCGCCCGTCCAACCCGCGCCGTTGAACGTCCATTTTCCGCTTGCGTCGCGGGTGATGGTGAATGTGCGGAGGCCGCCTCCGGTTACCACGGAATCCTGGGTGGCGTCAATCGGCTGGGGCGCCGTCTCCAGTTTCTCGCAGGGTGCATAACGGCTGACATCGCCCCAACCGACCGCCCAGGCCGCGTTGGCGCGGCCGCAGTTGAAGATGTAGCCGTTGCCCTCCGCGTCCAGGATCATCACTTGCAAGGCCTGCGGATGGTTCTTGGCGCCCCAGCCGTAGCCGGCGTCGAACGTGAGCGTCAGGCTTGACGGATTGGCGGCCGCGTCGAACTTCTTCGTCAGTGTTCCCGGAGTCTTGTTCTTGGCGGTGAAGACCGCCACGGGTCCCGGGTTGTTCGGCAGGCCCGGTTTGTTGGTCTTGACGGCGTAATCCACGATTTCCCATTCGCCCTTGGGCGTCCACCCGAGCGCCTCGAAGGATCCCTTCGAGAAATCGGAGTTGAGGATTTCCCCGGCCTTCGCGGGTGTTATCCCGCCGAGGAAACCCAGGCAGGCGGTAAGGGTGGCGTGGAGGAGGAGCGCTTTGCGCCCGTGACGGTTGCGGATGGTGGCGGTTTTCATGGATGATTTTTAGGGGTGGTTGGTGATGGGGGGGGCGGGCGGGAGGGCAGGAAAAAAGTGCGGGCGGCGCCACCCCCCCCGCGGCGCCGCCCACCGACTTCACAAAAGAACGCTCAACTCTGACGCCGACGGCGCAGGACCAAGACCGTTGTCAGACCGGAAGCGAGCAGGCCCCAGGTTGCGGGCTCGGGGACGACATGGAGATAGATGTCCCCGGCGCTGGTGCCGGCCGTTCCATCGGCGAGGATCAATTCGCCGGAAAAGCTGCCGCCGTAGTTGGAGGCCGTGAGGCCGCCGGTGATCAGGTTGCCGCCGGTCGTGATGCCGCCCACGGTGAGGCCCGTCCAAGTGGTATCATCGAAGCTGGTGTCGAACAATTTGTAATATCCCTCCGCCGTCGCCGTGCCGAGCAGGTTGATGTCGTTGCTGCCGCCGAAGGCCACGTCGCTGGCGGAGGCCCCGGCGACTGCCAGCAGGTCGCTGCTGCCCGCCGCGATGGCGCCAATGCTGACGTTTGCCGTGCCCAGCTCGAACTTGAAGTCGCCGCCGCCCGTCAGGTTCACCGTGCCGGTCGTGCTGCCGAGATTCAAGGTCAGCGTGCCGATGCTGGCACCGGGGGCGATGTTTCCGCCGCTGGCAACCGTGATGCCATTGGCTCCAGTCGGCGTGATGATTCCGGTGCCTCCCAGGTTGCCGCCCGCGACGCTCACCGCGCCCGTCCCAAGGCCCGACCCGCTCGTGTTGTTGACGAGGAGCGTGCCCGCGTTGACCACCGTCCCGCCTGAATAGGTGTTGCTGTTGCCGCTGAAGATTTGCGTGCCGGCGTTATCCTTTTGAACAGAAACCACGGATACCACGTTGGTTCCGGCGGAATTCTTAATCTGCCCCGCGTAATCGGCCGAGCCGCTGGAGGCTGTCAGGATGAGAGTACCCGTGGAGGCGTCGGCGCTGCTGTCATTGGCGGCCACAATCGCTGTCGAGGATGCGGATGATAGAGCGCCAACGGAAACCGAGCGAGTGACACCGATGTCCTCAGCAAGCAGGAGCCTCCCGCTCCCACTCAAGGTGGCCGTTCCCGTGATTGCGGCGGCGCCGGAGACATTCAGCCTCAGCGAGCCGCCGGTGATGTTGGCCGAGCCTGCGGAGAGTGTGCTGAGCGCCGAAGCCGTGACGTTCCTTCTTCCAAGGTCGAGAGTGCCGCCCGAAACTTCGACCGCCCCCATGCCAAGTGCCAATGTATTGGTTGCGTCGACGCTATTGAAAGTCAGCGTCCCCCCCAAGGATTTGCTCAATGTTCCAGTGATGGTCAGCGTGCGTGGCACCGTAACGGAACGCACAAATTGGCTGGTGGCGGAACTGTAGGTCCAGTTACCGACCGTCGGACTGATATCCAGACTGAGCGTCGAGAAGGCAGTGGGCGTCACCACATTATCCCCCGCGAGCGGTGGGCCGTCGCCCGGACTCCAATTTGACGCATTGTTCCAAAGCCCTGTGCCACCGCCGTTGGTAAACGAGTAGTCAGTCTGCGCGAGAGCAGACGAGAGACCGATGGTTAAGGAGGCGGCGAGCGCGCCTAATAGGAAAAGCGAGGGTTTGAGAGGGTGGGAACGCCTCGGGGCCATCAGGCGGGCAGAACTGCGAATGACTTTGAGTTCGGTATTCATCATCGCGTTTCTATGGGGTGTTTGTGTCGTGGGGTTCATTTGTTGGGATGCGTGTATCCATCGCCAAGGTATGGAGAGGGGGCCGTGGTTTGCAAGGGCCATGTTACTTGCCAGCAAGTCGCGCTTCGGCTCCCGCCTCCGGGTTGGCCGCCTGCCCGGACTTCAATCATTTCTTTGCCACTCTGCGTAGCGAACGCCGGATGTTCGGACGAGAGGGGATGTTGATTGCAGGAAAGTCGAGGGGGGAAGATGCTGCGATGAAAGTTTGGAAAGCTTGAGGAAAAAAGGGACATGATGTTTGACAAGAGCAGAGCCGCTCAACATTTTCCAAGCCTCCGGCTTGGGCTCATCTGCGAAAGTTGCAATTGGCGATGGATGGCCAGGGAGCATGGGCAGCCCGCCATTGAGTTCCGCTCGGTGGTGCAACTAGGGTGTGGTCTTGAAGCTCACCGGGATGTAGCTGTTGTTAGCAGGGCCGCCGGTGCTCCATGGAGCGGTGTGGGTAGCGGAAGAGACCAAGCCGTTCATGGTGGCCACGCTCGTGTTGTATGTCAGTGGTCCGGGGTTGCACCACTGGTCTCCGCCATTGGTTTCCCGGCTCACCACGTAATAGGCTGTGTTGGCCGACAGCGTCACCGGCGCCGCCAAGGCCGCGTATTTGAACTGGCCTGCCGGAGCGCCCGCAGTGGCGACGGATACCGAGCCGCCGCTCACGTCGGCCCCCGAACTCGCCAGGACCAGCTTGACCGTATGCGTCTGGGTGTTGCCGGAAACCACCCATCGTCCTAATTCAGTCACCGTGATGGGAGAACTCCCGACCGTGAACTTGAAGCCGAGCGAAGCGGTGTAATTATTGCGGAGGCCCCCGAGTGTCTGGCCGGTGACAAACGGGGTGCCGCTGCCTACAGCCCCGGGAACTTCGATAATCACGGGGTGGTCGCTCAGGGTTAGCGGGACAGAACTGACATTGCTCAGGGTCTGCTGCGCGGACGTGCCCACCGTCGGGTCATAGACCTTCACCGTGGTATACGTGCCGCCCAGATTCACCGTGACGGCGTTGCTGCCGGTAGCTTTTTCATTCCACACCGCCAGCATGAATTTGCCGTCACTCTTCTGGATGAGCAGGTCATGCACGGTGGCCGGCTGGGAGGGAATCGAATAGTTGAGCGAGCCGGGCGTGAAAGAAACCGTGTCGGCCAGGATCGTGGTCATGTTGTGGAGGTAGGTCGCCGACGGCTTCGCGGTCCAATCCGTGTGATACAACCCCCAATAACCCTGGCTGGCATTATCATGCAACATGTAGATAAAAGTGGCGCTCCAGCCTCTTTTGTAGGCCGCCAGGTAGAGGTTCAGGAACAGCTTGCCCTGCTGTACTTCGGTGATCGGGTAGGCTTGGGAACCCTTAACCTGGGTGTACCAACCGGTTTCGGTGGCGACCCGCGGCAGCGTCTCAAGCTGGGTGAGGGTGTAACCATTGAATTTAGCCCTCCAGGTGAGGCCATACTCCGTATACAGCCCGGACCCGAGGTGGTCCAGTCCGGGTGACATCGACAACCAGCTTTGATTGTCCCGGATGCCCAGTTGAGGGTTCCGAGAGACGTAGTTGTGCGTGTTCGCAAAATCGGCGTATTTCGTCCCGGTCGGCATCAGGACCCCTGAAGGCAGCGGGGTGGGGATGGTCAGGTATTGCAGTCCCACGTTGTTCGGCTCGGAGCCGCCGGCTAAACTCGAGGCGAAAACCGGGTAATCCTTCAGCACGGCATCGGCTGTGGCCTGGGCGTAAAAATCCCGCTGCCATTTTGCCACCGGCAGGAAATCCCCCAGCGTGGTCGATGTCTGGCCTTGATAGGTGACGGCCCAGTTGTTTGGCTCATTGGGGCCTTCCAGGGCCAGGAGAGCGTCCGCGTTCGCCAACTGCCTGCTCATGTCGAGCATGGTCGTCATGGCGGCGTCATTGGGGCCGCTGAACCCTAAAACGAATTGGGCGCCGGTTTGATTGTGAACCGTAAGGTAGGAATTGATGTACGCGGATTTCGCTTCATCCCGCACATTGCGGATGCCTGTGTATGTTAGAGAAGTGGCAACATTCGTCGGATTATCCGCGCCCTGGGCGATATGCGTGTTGATGCCGATGGAATCCAGGAAGTCATTGGCGCTGACGGCGGGGACGGCGGGGACTGGGGCAGCGGTGTACTTGAAGCTCACCGGGATATAGCTTTGGTCAGCGGGGCCCCCAACACTCCACGGAGCGGCACCGGTAGCGGAATAGACCGTGTTATTCACCGCCGCTACACTCGCGTGCGTTATCGCTCCAGGGTTGCACCACTGGTCTCCGCCATTGGTTTCCTGACTCACGATGTAATAGGCTGTGTTCGCTGGCAGCGTCACCGGCGCGGCCAAGGCAGCATACTTAAATGCACCGGCGGTCGCGCCTGACGTGGCGACGGATACCGAACCGCCGCTCACGTTGGCTCCCGAACTCGCCAGGACCAGCTTGACCGTATGCGCCTGGGAGTTGCCGGAAACCACCCATCGGCCCAGTTCAGTCACCGTGATGGGAGAACTCCCGACCGTGAACTTGAAGCCGAGCGAACCTGTGTAATTATTTCGGAGGCCCCCGAGTGTCTGGCCGGTGACAAACGGGGATTGCGCGTGAGCGCCGGTTGCGATGAGCGAGAGCGCCACGGCAATCGCGGCCGCGAATTTAGGCATTATCGAGGAGCATTCGGATTTTGTTTTCATGGTTCTGGAGGGGGGAAATGCGCGGGTAAGCACGCGGGTTGTTGCATTCGGGGGAGGGGCGGAACTGGCGCCCTGCGACGAGAAACTGCGCATGGAAGATTAGAGCTTCAAGAAACTTGACACTTGCCAGCAAGGCGAGGTGAGTTTCCGAACATTTCACGCGAAGCAGCACCCTGAAAAGGGTAATCCGGTTTCCATCCCAGGCGCTCCCGAGTCCGCAGAACGTCCACCCGCCCTTCCGCCGCAGGATGGCCGATGACGTGGAAAATCTCACACTGAAGGCCGGGTAGCATCAACGCCAGATGGGCCGCTTTACCGATGTCGCGGCGATCGATCAGCTCCCAGTTCTCCGTCTTGAGGCTCTGTCCATATTTGTCCTTCACCGTGTCTGCATCGACAACGCAAGCTGGACGCAGGATGGCGACCGGCAGCTTGTGGCGGGCAAAGTAGTGCCGGGCGATCGTTTCCTGGCAGGCTTTCGTCAAGGCGTACATGCTGAGGGGCTCTGCGCGGGTTTCTTCGGTGACAAAAGCTTCCCCCTGCATGGCCGATCCCACGACCGAGGTGCTTGAAATCAGCACCACCCGCCTCACGCCACCTTCCTGTGCTGCCGCGAAAAGATTGGCGGCTCCTTTCACATTCACATCAAACGGAATCGTGGGTTCTCCATAAATTTCCGGCCGATTTGGAGCCATGTGCGCAATGATCAAAGCATCCACGCCATCGACCGCTTTCCTCGCCGTGTCCAAATCGCTGACATCTCCGATCACCAAAGGATGTTGAGTGGGGAAAGAGACAACATCCATCAAGCGCAAAGCGTGGTGCATTTCCAGTTGAGAAATAAGTCCCTGCCCGAGAAAGCCGGCGGCGCCGGTGAGAAGAAGGTTCATTCAATGCGGATGCTAACGTTTGGCCGCCTCGGCTTTGAAGGTGCTTTTCAGATTAGTTGACTTGCCAGCAAGTCGCCAATCGGGACAGGGCTCAGGAGGTCATCGAAGAGGCGCATGGGGGGGGACGCCACGCCCAAGTCACTTCGGCTTCGGAACCAACAGGGTGCGCCCGTGTTGCCAGGAGCCGCGAATCATCATATTCAACGCCTTGGCGGGCACCCCGAAGCGATGGTTCCGAATGAGAGAGATAAGCCATTCGGCGGCGGCGGCCGCCACCCCTCTTTTATCGGAGTGAATGCCCGTCCAATCCGGAACATCATCGTCCACGGCAAGATGGACAACGCCGATCTCGTCAGGAACCCGATAGCCTGCACCTTCGACCCATTGGACCAGCAACCGATTATGCCCGATGATCGCATCGGGTTTTTGAGAATGCAGCCATCGTATCAGCTCCGGTGGGGCCTCCGTGGTTCCCTTTGGTATGTCGGTGTAAAACAGGGGCTCTACCCGGTTTGAAGCCGTCGTCGTAGAGATCAAATAGTGGGCGGTCGAGCGCAACGCATGTTCCGAGAAACGATCGGTTTCAAGAGAGAGGCAGATCCCGATCCTCCGGTAACCGGCCCGCTTCACCCATTTCCATGCAAGAAGCAGATTGGAGCTGATATCGGTCATGACCCGATGGATCTGGGGAGTCAGCAACGCTCCTCCGATGGCGACGCTCGCCAGATGATCCCATTTGAGGCGAAGATGTCTGGCAGGATGGGTGACGATCACCCCTTCGATGCCCCGGCTGTAAAGAATTTGCGACAGGCGCTGCATGGTCAGGCCGGGACGTCGCATCCAGACCTCTTCCAGGCGATAACCGAGTTCGAGGCAGCGCGCGCGCGCCCCTTCGAGGTAAGGGGACAGATAGTTATACTTCCGCCAGACATCTTCCTCAACGTGCGTATTCAACCAGGCAATGGGGAGCAAATCCTTCGACTTCGCATCCCGTAATCTGGCCATCCACGCGTCCATTCGCGCATCGGGCGCATAACCCAGTTTCCGCGCGATTTTTTTAATGCGTTCGCGGGTCGCCTCGCTCACACCGGGGCGATTCTGCAAGGCAAAGGCAACCGAAGTTTTGGAGACTCCCGCCGCTCTCGCGATATCGCCCACGCTGACACGCGAAGATTTTTTTTCGTCCATCACTCCTCGCGACTTTAGAAGCGCCGGACGATCAAGTCAATGCGCCCCCAAATCCGCGCGTCACGCCAACGATGGGAGGGCGAACCTCCGAGTGAGCCCCATTTTATCGCGGCTCGGACGGAGCCTCGCCCTCCCATGCGGTATCGACATTTCGTCGATCCGTCCCCACTCTCGTTTTTTCCCTTACGCACGGATTTGAGCTTTTGCCGCTCCGGCCTTCTTTTCCGCGGGAGAAGGCCGCCATGATTTCGGGCGTGCCCCCGATCACCGCGCCCGGCACGACTCCCTTAGTCAAGCTGACCGCCGTGGTGTTCACGACGATAAACAGTGGGTGGCGCGCCGACCCGCTGCTTGAATTGCCGGCAGAAATAGAACTCATCGCGGTAGCCGAGAGCATGGGCGACTTCCTTGACTGACATGCTCGATTCCACAAGCAGTTGGCGGGCGTGATCGACCCGCGCTTGAATGATGAAGTCTTGCGGGTGGCGGCCGGTGACCGCGCGAAAGACGCGGGCAAAATGGTCGGGCGAATAGCCGGCGCGGCGGGCGAGTTCGCTGACCGGCGCGACCCGGCCCGGCTCTTGGAGGATTTGCGAGGCGACCGGCATCACGCGGCGATAGTGATGTCCGCCGACGCCATACGCGCCGGAAACGGGGTTCTGCGGACGGCCGGAATCATAATCCAAGTTCATCAGCAACGCCTTGAGCAGGCCGGCGGCGACCGCGACGCCTTCCCAGCCCGCGCCCATCAATTCCACGATGCGCTGCGCGATGGCGTCGGCGAAATTCACATCAAGGAGTTCGTGAACTTCCGCCGGCATCCGGCGGGGAAGGAACGGCCGGCCGCGTCCATCCAGGAGGTCGAAGTGCAGGTAGCTCACCCCCAAACGCTGTTCCTCGTTTTGCTCGGCCAAATACATGCCGCCGGGCCGCATCCACAGGCAGACGCCGGGACGCAAGACGAGGTCTTGTTGCCGGGTGCGCATGCGGCCAAGGCCGGCCCACACGAACCAAAGATCGTAGTCCCGCAGGCCTTCGGACCAGTTCCGTTCCAGCCGCCAGCGCCGGTCGGTGCGCACCCGTCCGGTCCCGTTAACCCGCACATCAACGCGTTCCCACGGAATGAGCATGCGCGAAGTAAAGCGGATAAGTGCATGGAAGTGAAGGATGAATCCATTGTCGCTGCGCGCGAAGGCCGGCATATTGCCGCCATGACTAATGCTCTGACTTCCGAACAAATTACTCTGACCACCGAACAAATCGAGTTCTTCGACCGCGAAGGGTATCTCATCGTACCGGGGCTGTTCAGCCCCGGCGAGGTGCTCGCAATCCAGCAGCATTTTCAGGATCTGGCCGGCTCCGGCCGGATTCCGAACTATAATTCCGACAAGAATGGCGACCTGCGCGCGCGATACCCGCGCGTCGTGCTCCCGCATCACTTTGACGCCTTTTCCAAGAACATGATGCTGCATCAGGAAGTTCGCCGCGTGCTGGAATCGTTGCTAAGAAAAGAGGCGGTCGCCTGCCAGAGCATGTATTATTTCAAGCCGCCGGGGTCGCATGGCCAGGCGCTGCATCAGGACAACTTTTACCTCAAGGTCGCGCCGGCCACGTGCATCGGAGCGTGGACGGCGATTGACCCGGCTACGCCCGAAAACGGCTGCCTGCATGTCGTGCCGAAGACGAACGCCCTGGCGATTCAGTGTCCCGACACGGGCGAGATTCAGCGCCTGAACCGGACCAACATCGTCGAGCCGCCGCCCGGCATGAAAGCCGTCCCCGCAATCATGAATCCCGGCGACACGCTCTTCTTTACCGGCAGCGTCATCCATGGTTCGGGCCCGAACCGGCATCCCACACTCTGGCGGCGTTCGTGGATCTGTCACTACATGCCGAAAGACTCGGCCCAAGTCAGCGCCAGCTTGCGCCCGGTCTATGACTTCGATGGACGGGAGCTCGAATACGAATTCGTTACCGATGGCGGGCCCTGTCCGGGGATCGAAAGCCTCAATTCCTACGACCGCGTCCACTGACATTGCCCGATGACCAAACGCGCCAATCTCTCGCGCCTGCTCCACGGCGAAAAGCCCGCGTGGGTGCCGTTCTCCATCAACTTCTGGCAATGGTTTGAGCACCATCACAGGAACGGGACCCTGCCCGAGGAACTCGCCGGATGCGCCGACTACCTTTCCGCGATGAAGGCCCTGGGTTGCGACATCTTTTCGAGGAACCTCGACGCGGGCGGCTTCCATCGCCACACCGCGCTCGAACCCGTGGTGACGACGGAGGACGTTCCGCTCGGCACGCGCAAGACCACCGAGTTCCACACCCGGCACGGCGTACTTCGCGCGGTGGAACAGGAGCAGAAGCAATTGAGCACCTGTCACACCGAGGAGTATCTGGTCAAGGATTGGGAGCAGGATGGCCCGGCCTTCCTGGATGTGCTTGAACAATGGGAGTGCGGCTTGAACGAAGCGGCCTTTGAAAAAACGCGCGCCGCCGTGGGTGATGACGGCATCATCAACATTCCCTTCAACTGCACGCCGCTCAAATACCTGCATATGAATTTCGGGCTCGAATACACCTGCTTTTTCGCCATGGATTATCCCCGTGAAGCGCAGGAACTTTGCGACGCCTACTGGGCCAAATGCCGCCCGCTTCTCGAGCGCCTTTCGGCGCATCCCCACGTCGATTCCGCCATCCTGATGGATAACGTGGACACGCCGTTTTACCCGCCCTCAATGGCCGAGATCTATTGGGAGCCATACGTCCGCGATGCCGCCGAGATCATGCGCCGGAATGGCAAGACGCTGTTCGTCCATGCTTGCGGGAAACTTGCCGGCCTGGCCCCGATCTTTGCCCGCACCAGAGTCAGCGGCCTTGAAGGCATCTCGCATCCGCCACTGGGCGACTGGACCGCGCCGGAGGCCCAAGGCTGCCATCCGGATTTCATTTTCGTCGGCGGGTTCTCCGCGCACGAACAAGAGGCATTGGACGACGAAGAGGTGCGGCAGTTTTACGACCGTTACCTCGGGATGTCCGCGACCGACCGCTTCATCTTCGCCTCCTCCTGCCAGACATCCATCAACACGTCCTGGGAGCGAATCAAGCTCGTCCGCGACATCTGCCGCGCCTGGGGAGGCAAACCCGCATCAGGTCCGGTGGAGAATTAACTTTGCCGCCTCTGTTCTGCCCCGAGCATGGCTGTCAAGGTAGCCGAAATTTCACAAAACGGAAATATTCTGTTGCCCAACGTCCGCGGTCACCTGCTACCACTTACTTTTGGCACCAAAGGCTGCTCCGCAGCCGACGTGCCAAACCGAGCAGGTTGCCCAAGAGAACATTGATACCCACAATCGCTTCCAGCCTCTGGTGGGCGAGTACCGGATCACCTGGCGGTCGATGAAGGTCCGGCAGGCACTCGCGATATTCGCGCAGTGGGCGAGATCCATGGACTCCGTCTCATCCGTCTGCGCTGAGCCCCCCCACTTCTTTCTCACGACTCATGTTCCGCAGGTCGCTGCCCCGGAACATCACCGTCATCTTCCAAGACAACGGTTTTTCCCTTCACCTCGATCTTTTCCAAAAACTCGCGGGCGGCCGGGATCTCGTTGCTCTTGGCTGCCGTGCAAACGCTCCTGAGGTAGGACTCGAACCTACGACCAATCGGTTAACAGCCGACCGCTCTACCACTGAGCTACTCAGGATCTCGTTTGAGAACCTGGGAGTAAACAGCAGCCGGGGTGCAGGGGCAAGAGGAAATTCCCGACGGAGGAAATTCAGTAGGGCGGAAAATCTTCAGTCATCCGGCGAGAGGGAGCGTGTCGTTCTCTGCGGCACGTATGTTGAGGGGGTCTTTCCAGAAAGAGTCCATCCTGCAGCTGGCATGGATAGGAAAACCATCGGGGTGCCCCCCCAACCGTTATCTCCGGGCACCCAACGCCCTAAAACTCGTCGTAGGCGATCTGCTCCTCGCCCACGCCGAGATCGGCCAGCATTTTCGTGCATGCCTTGATCATCATCGGCGGGCCACAGAGGTAGAACTCGGCCGCCTTCGGATTCGGATGCGACCTGAGGTAATTCTCCAGGACCACATCGTGAATGAAGCCGGTCTTCCCGGTCCACCGGTCCTCCGGCAACGGCGAGGAGAGCGCGGGGTGGAATGAAAAGTTGGAATGCTCATTGGCCAGCGCCTCGAAATAGTCTTCGTAGAACAGCTCCTGCCTCGACCTCGCCCCATACCAGTAGCTGACTTTTCGCGCGGTCTTTTCTGTTTCGAAAAGGTGGGAGATGTGGGCGCGCAGGGGTGCCATGCCGGCCCCTCCGCCGATGTAGACCATTTCCTTCTGCGTGGGCCTGATGTGGAAATCCCCGAACGGCCCGATGCCGGTGACAGCATCGCCGGGCCTGAGGTTGAAAACGTAGCTCGATCCGACTCCCGGCGGGCAGTCCTGCCCGGGCGGAGGAGTCGCAATCCGCACATTGAAGCGCAGCGTCCGCTCGATCTCCTGGTTGCTCGCGAGCGAGTAGTTGTTCCGCCGTCCCGGCCCGGGATTGCTGACGCCGAGGTCGAACACGTGCTGGGTTTTCCAGACCGAGGCATACGGCTCGGGAATGTCGAATTCGCGGAAGCGGATGTTCCCGTAGGCCGGGATATCGATCTGCACGTAGTCGCCCGGGGCAAATGCGACCTTCTCCATCGGGTCCTCCGGCTCGAGGACAAGCTCCTTGATAAACGTCGCGACGTTCCGATTGCTCACCACGCGGAATGAAATCGTCCGCTGCCCGCGCGCGCCCGCTCCGCCCGCCTTCACGACGTTGAGGAACAATTTCCCGCCGCGCGTCTCGATCGGATACGTGGCCAGACCGCGGCAGACGGGAGCGCGTGCCGGCGAACCGTCCGCGAGGTTGAAGCGTCCGTTGTGCTTCGGGCACTCGATGATTTTTTCTTTTACGAGCCCGTCGCCGAGATGCGTGTTCCCGTGCGTGCAGATGCCGTCGGTCGCATAAACCGTTCCCTCCGCGTCCCGGGCGATCGCGAAAGTCTTCCGGGCATGATCGAAACGAAGGACATCCTCCCTGCCGAGGTGCGAGGCATCGCAGACTTCGACCCAGCCCCCGGCGTCGGGTGTGGCGACCGAGGCGTGCGGGGTTTCGGAGTGACGGGGCTTCGGCACGGGGAGCCTGCGCTTCACGTGCCACGCAGGATCTTTGACCTGGCGGAGGATCGCCGGAATGATCTCGCGCCAGGCATCGAAAAGATTCGGATAAGGCACCGGGCAGTCGTCCTTCACCTCCTCGTGGAGCAGCGGCAGGGCATGGTAGGGCACGAGCGGGAACATGTGGTGCTCGACGTGGTAGCCCATGTTCCAATAGAGGAAACGGTGCACCGCATTCATGTGCACCGTCCGGCAGTTCAGCCGGTGGTCGAGCACGTTCTCGGCGAGCCCCGCATGCTGGGTCAGGCCGTAGATCACCATCAGCCAGGAGCCGTAAAGATTCACGAATCCGACGTAGAGCAGCGGGAGGATGCTGCCGGTGAAAACCGACAAGGCGACCACTGCGGCGTAGATGAGCACGTAGACGCGGGCGCGGAGATAGACTTTGTGGAACTCGCTCTCCGGGACAAAGGTTTTCTCGTCCGCCGCCATCCGCCCGGACGCGTGCAGAAAAACCCGCCTGAAATATTTCGGGTAAACCCCGAGGTTGAAGAACCCCATGAGGATCGCCCTGATGTCCGGCGGGCGGGGCACGGCGATCTCGGGGTCGCGCCCGACGATGATCGTGTCGCTGTGGTGGCGGGTGTGGCTCCAGCGCCAGACGGTGGATTCGCGCATGACCATGAACGACGCGATCTCGTAAAGCGCGTTGTTCATCCAATCCGTCTTGAAAGCCGTGCCGTGGCTGGATTCGTGCCAGCGGGAGTCGGAACTCGAGGCGTAGAGCACGCCGTATATGGCGAATGGGATGACCGCCCACCATGTGCCCCAAAGCAGGTATCCGGCGACGCCGCTGCCGATGATCAGCGCGAACCAGAGAGCCGTGTCGCGGAGCGCGGGGCCATCGCGGCGTTCGAGCAGTTTGCGCATGGTCGCACGCGGGACCTGGCACTGGTACCAGTCCGCCTCCGCCAGCCCCTTCTCGACCGCGAGGGTGGCGTTGGCTCCGGTGAGGCTGTAATCGAGGCTTGCGGGGGGCTTCATGGTTGTGGCGTTGTTGCTCATGGCGGGTGGATGCGGGGTCAGCCTGCGGAAAATGCGTAGCGGGTGGCGCGGCGTTGCGGGCGGCCGGGTTCGACAAGGATGGATCCAAATTCCGGATATTGCACCGCCGCCGGGTAGCCATGACATTCGAGACAAAGCCCGGTGTAAGGGAGATACGCACGTCCGGATTTTCCGGACGAAGCGCATTCGAGGTAGGCCGACGTGTAGATCTGCAAACAGGATTCCGTGGTCGAGACTGCCAGCTCACGGCCGGAGACGGGGTCGCGGACGCGGGCGGCCAGTGAAAGGGAGTCGCCTCCCGGAAGCTGGTAGCAGTCGCCGTGCCTTTGGAAAAGATGCGGGACCGCGTCCCCCAAACGGCGGGGAGACGAAAAATCGCCCACGGTCCCCCCGACAGGCACGGTGCGCCCGAGCGGAGTCAGGATCTCGTCGACGAGGAATGCCCGCTCGGCAAAGACGGTCAGATCGTGATCGAAAATGTCCCCGCTCCCCTCCCCTGCCAAATTGAAATAGGAATGGTTGGTGAGACTGACCGGAGTCAAACGGTCGGAGGAGGCCACGCTCTCGATCTCGAACACGTTGTCGGAAGTGAATGTGTAGGTGACAGAAAAATCCACGGTGCCCGGGTATCCCTCCTCGCCGTCCGGGCTGTGGTAGCCCAGGAGGAGCGAGTCCGCCCCGTCGGCTCGCTCGACCGGCACGGCTTTCCAGAGCCGCTTGTCCAAGCCTTTCCATCCGCCATGAAGGTGGTTCGGGCCGTCGTTCTTCGCGAGCTCGCAGGTGACGCCCCCGACGGTAAAACGCGCGCCGGGGATCCGCCCGGCCACACGCCCGGTGATCGCCCCGAAATAGGGATGGTCGGCGAGATACGGATCGAGCTTGTCAAACCCGAGGACGACGTCGGCGACACGTCCCCTGCGGTCCGGCACGCACAACGACCTGACGATTCCGCCGTAAGTGATGACCTCGATCGACGCGCCCCGGCCTCCCTCCAAAGTGTAGGCTTCCACGGTCCCCCCGGCGGGAAGTTTTCCGAATGTTCTCGATCTCATGGTTGTCGGTGCGTGGGGAAGCCTGTTCGGCCGGACGGGGTCCTCAAAAATGCCGCTCAGGAAACCGCACCGTTGAATGTATGCACCGCCTCGACCATCGCAACGACATTTTCCGTCGGGGTCAGCGCCTGGACGTTGTGGATGGCGTTGAAGACAAATCCGCCCCCCGTCGCGAACGTCCCGCAGCGTTCGAGCACCTCGCGGCGCACTTCCTCCGGCGTGCCGAAGGGGAGGGTTTTCTGCGTGTTGACGCCGCCGCCCCAGAACGTGATCCGCCCGCCGTGGCGCTCCTTGAGCAGTTTGGCGTCCATGCCTTTGGCCGAGCACTGGACCGGGTTGATGATGTCGAAGCCGGAGTCGATGATGCTCGGGAGAAACCCCTCGATGGCACCGCAGGAATGCTTGAACGTCTTCCACGGGGTGTTCGCGTGGATCCAGTCGTTGATCCTGCGGTAACGCGGCTGCCAGATTTCGTCGTAGGTCGCACGCGAGCAGAACGTGGATTCCTGGGTCCCGAAGTCGGTCCCGCAGACGACCACGACATCGATGACATCCCCCGCGATCTCGCGCAGGCGCGCGAGATTGCCCAGCGCGATCTCCACCTGCCGGTCGAAAAGGCCCATCACAAAATCCGGGCTGGTCGCCACCGTCATATACCACTGCGCGATGTCCCGGACGCCTTTGGGCGCGGCCAGGAACGGGGCGGGAACGAGGGCGATGTCGCCGAGCGCGGTCCCGTTGAGATGGGTGACGACCGCGCGCCCCGACCCCCTGAAAAGCTCCGCCTGCTCGCGCCAGTAGGCCTCCTCGGCCGGCTTCATCGCGCCGAACTCCTCCAGGTTCTCCTCGACATTCAGGTTGTCCTCGTCGATCTCGCCCTGCCGGACGATCGAATCGAAAAAATACCCCGTCTTCGGCAGGTGGCCGCTCGGGGCGGCGGACCGGTCGCCAAGCGGGTAAATGTAGGTCCCATCCGGTTTTTCATCGGTCTCGAAATGCCCGGACACCAGCACGTCCTGCCCCCACGGCGTCCGCCAGGGCTTCCAGTTTTCGTTCACGAACCCGAAAATGGTCCGGTTGGGGAAAACCGGCGTGGTGTCGATGCCCATCGCGTCCTTGAGGTCGTCCTCGACCAACCCGAGCATCTGGTAGGGTTCGCAGACCTTTACCGGGTGCGGGTCGAGCCCGTAGTGGCGGCGGAGGTTCTCCACGACGCTGCAGTGGATGCCGGTGATGAAGGAAGCGCCGAAGTCCACCGGCACGCGGTCGGGTTGCCGGTGCTCGATGGCGGCGCGGATGCGTTCTTTGGATGTCATGGGAACAGTGGGTGATTGCGGGAACCAACCTAACAGGGAACCCCATTCAATTCTTCTCGCCAAACGACAAAATGTTATCGTATTTTGCGCATGTGCTCCAGGACTTGAAACTCGATCCGGCCTACGACGGGTTTCTCTTTTTGGCGGAGTCCGCGCGCAACCCGCCCTCGCTGAGGAGCCACCACCACGCCGAGCTCGAGCTGAACATCGTCGCCCGCGGCACCGTCACCTACGTGGCCGGCGGGCAGCGGCTCTCGTTCGGACGGCGCTCTCTTCTCTGGATGTTTCCGGCCCAGGAACACCAGTTGGTGGACCGGACGAACGACGCGCAGTATTATGTCGCGGTCTTCAAGCCGGACCTGATCGCGCGGTCCTGCCATGCCGGGGTCTACAAAGGGCTCACACGGAAAAAGTCGGAGGGAGGAAAAGTGCCCCACACGGTTCTGGATCCGGAGACATTCGGTTTTTTGCGGCGGATGATGGATCACGTGATGGAGGGGTCGATCGATCCGGACATCCTGAACCGGGAGGCGGGGTTCGGGGTCGGGCCGGATTTCCGCTACCGACACAATGATCCGGACGGGCTCAACGCGGGCCTGCACCACCTGCTCCTGCTCTGCTGGCGACTGCAACAAACCGGCACTGCGAGGCAGAGATCCGTCCCCCTGCACCCCTCCGTTTCGAAAGCGATCGAATTGCTGGGCGACGACTCGTGGGAAGGATCGCTGGGGAGGCTGGCAAAGGAATGCGGCCTGAGCGGGGCGCATTTCAGCAGGATGTTTGCCCGCCAGGTCGGGGTGCCGTTGAACCGCTACCGCAACTCACTCCGCCTCGCCCGCTTCTGGGAGCACCACCGCAGGCACCCGGCACCCACGATCCTCGAGGCGGTCTACGCAGCCGGATTCGGCAGCTACGCGCAGTTTTTCAAGGTGTTCAGCGATGCCTACGGCGAGGGGCCCCGGGCCTGCCTCCAAAACCGGCAGGCCGCTCCCGCCGACCGAACCCGCAGGGCGTGATCAAATGCGGGGGCGGCATCGGCCGCCCGCAGTCCGCCGACTTCAACCCTCGCGGCCTTCGCGGTGGTGGAATTGCAGCTCGTAGAGGTTCGTGTAAAGGGGCGAACTGTCCAGCAACTGCTGGTGCGTTCCCATCGCCACGATACGCCCGAGATCCATGACGACGATGCAGTCGGACTTCAGGATCGTGGAGAGGCGGTGGGCAATGGCGATGACCGTGCGCCCTTCGGACAGCCGGTCGAGCGCGGCCTGGATCATGCGTTCGGACTCGGAATCCAGCGCGGAGGTCGCCTCGTCGAGGAGGAGGACCGGCGCGTTTTTCAGGAGGGCGCGCGCGATGGCGAGCCGCTGCTGCTGCCCGCCGGAGAGGAGGCAGCCCTTGTCGCCGATGACCGTCTCGTAGCCCTCGGGCTGCGCGAGAATAAAGTCGTGCGCATACGCTGATTTCGAGGCTTCGACGACCTGCTCTTTTGTCGCGTCCAGCCTCCCGTAGCGGATGTTCTCGTAGATGGTGTCGTGGAAGAGAAACGTCTCCTGGGTCACGACCCCGATCTGCTCGCGCAGCGATGTCTGGGTGTAGTCGCGGATGTCGCGCCCGTCCACGCGGATGCCGCCCGATTGGGGGTCGTAGAACCGCAGGAGCAGGGACAGCAACGTGCTCTTCCCGGCCCCGCTCGAACCCACAAGGGCGTATTTTTTCCCGGGCTCGATGGCGAGGGTGATGCCCTCGACGGCCGCCTTGTCCACCCCGTAGGAAAAGCTTACGCGGTCGAACTCGATCCGGCCCGTGCAGCTCCCGAGCACCACCGCATCCGGCTTGTCCCGGATGTCGGACTCCAGCTTCAGCAAATCGAAAATATTCGTAGCGGAAGCCATGCACTTCTGCATGAGCATCGGGATTTTGCTGAGCGACTTGACCGGGTTGTAGAGGAGGAAAATGCCGGCGCAGAGCGCGGCGAATTTCCCGAAGCTGATGTGGAAGTAGTAAACGTAGAGCATCGCAAGGACGACGCCGAAAGCGGAAACCGACTCGATGAGCGGCTGCACGATGTCCGTGCTTTTCCTGACGCGCAGGCCGTTCCGGCACTGGATGTCGCTGGATTTGGCGAACTGATCCCCTTGGTATTTTTCGCGGGCGAAGGACTTGATCACACGGATCCCGGCGAATGTCTCCTGCAGGATCACGGCCATCTGGCCGGCCTCGTTTTCCTCCGCGCGTCCGGCCTGGCGGACTTTTTTTCCGAAGACGACCACGGGGACGATGCAGATGGGAAACAGAACGAGGGTGGTGAAGCTGAACTTCCAATCGATATTCACCAGCACGACCACTCCGGTGATGACGGAGATCGGATCTTTGACGATGTCTCCCGCGATCGACGTGAGGGCGTTTTGCGCCATGCGGGTGTCGTTGAGCACGCGCGAAATGAGCTTGCCGGATTTCGATCGGTTGAAGAACCCGAGCGATTGCGACATGAGGTGGGAAAAGAGCCGGGTGCGGATGTCTCGCAGGACACGATAACTGACCCAGGCCAGGCAATAGGAGTTGAGATAGGAAAAGACCCCCCTGGTGACCATGACGGCGGGAATGAGCATGCTGATCCAGAAAACATTCTCGATGCCGGGGCCGGAATCCGTGGAGGACCCCAGGATTTTTCCGGGATCGATGGACTGCCCGGCAGGCATGATGACGTCACTGGCCCTCTTGATGACGAGCGGGATGACGCCGTTGAGGACGCCCGCAAAAATCCCGAAGCCGAGGCCCATGACGAAGCGTTTCCTGTAGGGCTTGAGATATTGGGCGAGCCGGAGGTAGGGGGCCCAGAAGGCGCGGGCGAGTTGGAGGAAAGGCAGTTTTTGTTTGGCCATGGACTTTTTAAATGAGGGATGCCGGGTGGCCCCGGCGGAGCGTCGGCGCGGCGTTGTGCGCGGCGGATTTCGCATCCCCTGTTTCGGATTTCGAATTCTTCCGCAAAGTCATCTTTGGAACTGGGAAAAATACCATCCGGCCAGCTCGCGTCCGCCGAAGAGCCAGAGAGCCGCTCCGAGGGCGAGGTAAGGACCGAAGGGAAGAATGCCCCCCGCTTTCCCGCGGGCAATGAGAATTCCCGCCACACCGGCCACGCAGCCGATGATCGAGGAGGAGAAAATGGTGAAGAGGACCGCCTGCCATCCGAGAAAGGCCCCGATGCAGGCCAGGAATTTCACGTCGCCGAACCCCATCGCCTCCCTCGGAATCACGATGGAATCGATCGCTCCGCTGATCGTGTCCAGCTTGTCGAGTTCGAGTTCCTCATCCCCGACATGCAGCCGGTCGTAGTGAAATCGCAACGGCCCGGCAGGCAGCTCGCGCCCGTCGCAGGTCACCGGCCCCCCGGGGTTCAGGGCGAGAATGTCGCTCTCCCGGCTGAAAATGTCCTCCCAGCGGTGGGTTTCTTCACCGACCACAAGATCCGCTCGGTCGCCATCGCGGGTCCACCGAAATTCCCGACCGCTCTCAAACACATGCTTCTTGCGCCCGAACGCCAGCTTCCCCCCCTCGACAACCAGCCAGAGAAGCCCCGCCCCCGAAGCGGCACCGGCCAGCGAAAGCCCCGTGGAAACCAGGCGGGAATCCGTGCCCATGAGCGCCGGAACGGCTGCGGCGCAGACGATTCCGGCAACCGTTCCTCCCAGCGTGATTTCGTCCGGGATGATGAAGTGCCCGATGTCGATGAACGTGGCCGCGATCAGCAGCGAAAGGAGAATCCAGTAGACCGGTGCCAGCGGCAGCCCGTATCGGAGCCACACCCCCAGAAAGCACCCCGCAGTGAGGATTTCCACGAGCATGTAGCGCGGCGAGATCCGCGACCCGCAGCCGGAGCACTTCCCCCAGAGCATCGCCCAACTGACCACCGGAATGTTTTCATGCCAGGGAATCAGTTTTTTGCACGACGGGCAGAACGAGCGCTTCGGGTCGCTGAGGCTGATGCCCCGCGGCATGCGGTGGATGCAGGCATTCAGGAAGGATCCGGTGATCGCGCCCAACACCGCGAAGAAGGCCGCGAGAACGGTTGTCATTCCTTGTCCAGGCCCGGCTCGACCAGCTCGCAGAGAACATGGAGCAGGAATTTGTGCGCCTCCTGGATCCGGGCGGTCACCGTCCCCGGCACAAGGATCTCAATGTCCGCAGCCCCTTTTGTAAATCCCCCGCCCTTGCCGAGGAAAACGATGGTTTTCATGCCGGTCCGGCGCGCTTCCTCGACTGCGGAAAGCACGTTGCGCGACATCCCGCTCGACGTGAGCGCGACGAGGACATCCCCCCGCCTCCCATGCGCCCGGACCTGCCTCGAAAAAATATCCTGGAAGGAGTAGTCGTTGCCGATCGCGGTGAGCAACCCTCCGTCCGCCGTGAGCGCGATCCCCGGATACGGGCGTCGGTCCCCCATGAAACGGCAGGTGAATTCCGTGGCGATATGCGCGCTGTCGGCCGCGCTCCCGCCGTTCCCGCAGAACAGGATTTTTCCGCCGAGCTTCAAACTGGCGAGAACGGTCTCCGCAGCGGCCGTCACCGCCGGTTCGAGCGCGCCCAGCGCATGGAATGTGTCTGTCGCCTCCCGGAGCGAACGGGCGAAAGCTGTTACGGGTTTGTGGTTTTTGGGCATAAACGGGGATCAGTGGAAACGAGATCTTTCAGGTGTGGCCACCCGGTCATTTCCATGGACGTGAAAAGGTTCAAATATGTCACGATGGCGAGCCGCGGATATTTTGAGAGGAGATCGTCGACGGCTTTGTCGATTTCGTCTGCGGGCGGTTCCGGGGGAAGAGACTCGATCAGGCCTTTCCCGTCGTGGGGAACTTTTAAAAAGTCCAGAAATCCGCAGACCATTTCCCCGTTCGCCCCGAGGATCCACGACTGGAGGATTTCGGTTCCGAGGTCGGCATTGGCGGGCCTCCCGAGGTTCTCCGCCATCCAGGAATTCCGTTCCGTCCTGGGCTTGCGCTCCACAAAGACGGGACGGAGCTTGCGGCGCCCGGCCAGCAAGCCAACGCAGGTCTTGTAGGCAGTCCGGTCGTTTTCCTGCAGCCACTCCAGGATTCCGGACGTTTCAACAGGAGAAATCCGGGCGAACAATTCGTGGGCAGTCATGAACCGGTCAGTCTAACAGATGGGACGCCCGCCCCGTCAAGCCTGACGCTGCGCCCCGAATCCGCGCGTCACGCCAACGATGGGAGGGCGAACCTTTGCCATGCCCGCTTCCCAGCAGGTCATGCCCTGACGGGCTGCCTGCGGCAGGCTTCCCCGCAGCCTCCCGGCTGCCGGTGGTGTGTGAGCCCA
>JBAYTU010000002.1:0-94333 GCA_041675465.1 Terrimicrobiaceae bacterium
ATGCCCGCTTCCCAGCAGGTCATGCCCTGACGGGCTGCCTGCGGCAGGCTTCCCCGCAGCCTCCCGGCTGCCGGTGGTGTGTGAGCCCATTTATTACGGCTCAGACGGAGCTTCGCCCTCCCATCGTTGACGTTACCCGCGGATCAGGGGTGCTGCTGTGGACTTGCTCGGATCGCGGCAGCCGAATATCTTGACTGTGTTTCCTGCCGACTCAAATCGACCGAACCCCGTGACCCTGCCGACAACTCAATCCATTCGAAGGACCATGTGCGGGCTTGTTCGAAGCTCCCGGGTCGGTTTGGTGATGCCCCTGTTCCTCGCGGGCTTCGCGCTCGTCTACTATTCGCTGTATGCCGATGCCGGGCTCAATCTCGGCGGCGAGGGCGGGACGGCGGGCGTGGTGGCGATGCGGCTGATGTCCGGCCTGCGTCCGATCACAGACACGTTTCTCGGATACAACGTGATGTGGTTCTTTCCGGTGGCCGGGCTGTTCGAACTCACCGGCCCGGACTACCTCGTCCTCCGCTGGTATTTTTTCGCCTTCTGCGCCGCATCCGGCCTGCTGACATATTTTATCGTGCATGGCTACACCCGCAACGCCTGGTATTCCGCCGTTCCCGCGTTGATGGTGATCCTCGTCCCGGGGATGATCTTCCGAAACTACATGCCGTTCCTCGGTGTCCTGAACGCCTTGCTTCTGACCCGCGCGTTCGTGATGCGCCGGTCGTCTTCGCGGAAAACTTTGGCGTGGATGCTCGCCGCCGGTGCCGGCCTCGGGATCACATTCCTGTTCCGCATCGACCTCGGGATTTTTTGCGCGTTGATTTTTTTCGGCCTCGCGATTCTCCATCCCTTCGGGGAACGCGGACGGTTTTTTCGGCGGGCGGGACTGGCCCTCGCAGGCGCTTCTGCCGGGCTTCTGCTGGCGTTCGCCGTGCATCTGCCCTTCTGGCACGACGCGAAAGTCCGGGGCTATGATCGCGCCTTCCTGGAACAATACACCGGATGGCTCGGGATGATCGGCGGGGAGTTCCGCCAGCAGTTGGCGGACCTCGCCGAAAACGATGCCCCCGCCAAAAAACCATCCGCAGCCCAACCGGCCCCGTTGCCGGAAGAGACGCCGGACGCGGTTCCCGCACCGCCGAAGCCCACGGAAAAACCGGACGTCGGCTCGTGGGAGGACCGCGGGGCACTCGTCCGCGCGCCGCTCCGGGAGGTTGTTTATGGAAAAACATGGGGCATCAAATCGCTTGCGATCAGCACGTATCTTCCCGTCCTCCTCGCGGCGGTCGCGATCCTTGCAGGCGGCATCGCCCTTCTCGCAGCCCTCGTCCGGAGCGACCCCGAGGCCAAGGAACGCGCCCTGTATCCGCTGACCGTGCTCGGTTGCGCGCTCACGCTCCTGCCCCAGTTCCTCTTCTTCCGTCCCGACACACCCCACCTTTCCGAGATGATGGTGCCGTATCTGGCCGCGCTCTCCCTTCTGCTGTGGGCCGCCGCCCGCCGCGCGCTGCGTGCGAAGCGTCCGTGCGCCCGGTATGCGGCCGGCGGTTTTGGGGCGCTGTGCCTCGCGTCCGCCGCCATCTATTTTTCCCATGCCTTCCCGAAGGAATCCGCCGGCTCGATCGCGGCGAAAAAAAAGGCCACGCACGAATTCCGCGCGCTCAATGGAGTGCGCGTCAAGGTGCGTGGCCGTGATGCGGCCTGGCTCGCCGGGCTGCGGGATGCCATCCTGCGGCGCTCCTCACCAGGCGAATATGTCCTGTGCCTTCCCTATTCCCCCACCATCAACTTCATGACCGACCGACCGTCGCCACTCCACAACCTCTATGTGGACAACACCGTCGGAGAAGACGAATTCGGAAAATATTTCCGGGCGCTTGTCTCCTCGCATCCCCCCGCAGTCGTCGTAATCGACGGGCGCCCGATCAACAAAAATGAGATTTCCCGCTTCAAAAACTGGGCACCGCGAACCTACGCATGGCTCTGGACAAACTATGTTTTTGTGGGTCGGTATGCCCGGAACGAAGTCTTTGTGCGCCCGGACAAGGCCCCGGAGGCCGTGACGCCGGAATATGTCGGCGTGACGGACTGATTCAACGGGAAGGCTTCGGGAGCCCCACCCCGGACAAAAACGCGGCCAGGTTCCCCTCGTTGTCATGCCACTCCCGGACAAAGCGAACGGCTTCGCGGCTGGCATCGGAAAGCCGTTCGGGGCTTTCGAGCAACGCCCGGATGCCCGCTTCCAGCACCCGCGTGTCATCCCCGGCACACAGCCCGGGCCGGAAGACTTGGAACATGGCGTCCGGGTCGACCAGAAGGGAGGCGATCGCGGTCCCGCCGAGGCCCGCGTGGATGAACGTGTTCGGCACGCCCTCCTGGGTCGAAGTGTTGACGAAGATTTTTGCGGCGTCGAAATGGCTCTGGATCGAACGGTAGGGCACGCTTTCGAAAAACTCGACGTTCGGCAGACCTTCCGCCCGCGCCCGGACCTCCTCCCACAGCCTGACATCCTGCGTGGAGCAGATCATCCGGCAGCGGGCCGAGGGAAAGCACGCGGCCACGTCGAGAAAAAGCATCGGGCGCTTCACCGGATGGCAGCGCGCGACCCACAGGAGGTCCACCGGCTTTTCGACGCCTGCCGAAAACTCCTGCTTCTGGAGGAGCAACCTCGTGAGCCCACAGGACATCCCGCGACCCTCAAAGAGGTTCGCCTGGTGGCAGGTGATTCCGAGGCGAAAATCCGAAAGCGCCATGCCGGTTTCGAACAGCCAGCCGCGCACCGGGTTCTCACGCCGGAAGCCACCGTCGATTTCGGCGTCGAGCGCGCACACAAAAACCAGCCGGAAGCCGAGGACGCGCTTGAACAGACCGAGAAGAAAGAGCAGCGCCGTCCAGCCGTAAACCACAACGTAATCCGGCTCCTCCTCATGAAGGATCCCGAAGATTTTCGGAAGGGCGAGGATCGTGTCGCAAAGACCGCCGGTGTCGAACCTCCCCGCTTTTCTCAGGCGCACCCCCGCGATCATGCCCCCGTCGGCCTGGCCGGTTTCGGCCCCGAGAATCGTCGCCTCGTACCCGGCTCCGGTCAGCGCCTGGGCGAGCAGGGCGACCTGAAGCTGCGACCCGCCGGAAATGCGGGTCGTCCCCGGATCAAGCGCGAGGTGGGCGTGATCGGAAAGAAAAAGGAATTTCATGCCGTGCGGATCACTCGCGCCGGGTTCCCGGCGACGACCGCGCCTGCGGGCACGTCTTTCACCACGACCGAACCGGCACCAATGACCGCCCGGTCGCCGATGCGGATTTTCCCGATGATCACCGAGTTGCAGCCGATGTCCACATGGTCGCCGATCACCGGCACCTCGCCGGGATCGTTTTTCATCCCGATCGTGGTGCAATGACGCAGCGTGCAGTGCGAGCCGATGACGGCTCCGCCATGAACCACCAGCGCCGTCCCGTGAAAAAGCCTCAACCCCGGCCCGATGGCCGCCTTGTGGTTGAGCTCGATCCCGAGCCCCCAGCCGACGAACACCTCATGGAATGCAAGATACGGATACCCGAGCCATCGCCGGTCCGCAGGCAGCCGGTGGAACCACTGCGCCAGCCGGAACAACACCAAGATCACCCGGCTCCGGATGTTCCCGGCATTCGCCTCCCAATCTTGCAGGATTCCCTGGTTCATCTATCGTTCCAACTTGGCATGAGGGTCACATTTTATCTTCCGGAAAAATACCTGCCGGATGACTTGTGCCGCGAGGCCTGGAAATCGGGCACCATCCGCAATCTGGAGGAGAGCGGAAAAATCGCCTGCGCACAATGCTGGATCTACCAGACGTGGAACGCGCTCGCGTCGGCCGGACACGCCTGCACGCTTTCGCCGGACCTCCCCAAGGAGGGAATCCTTGTCGCACTGTCGGGATTTTTCGGTGCCTCCGCAAAGTTTCCACCCGGCGTTTTTTTCGCGGATATCGTCGCGGATTCCCTGCCACACCCCGCCGCACACCTGCACATTGTTCAGAACGAAGCGCATGCGGCACGTTTGCCCCGTGCGGTTTTTATGCCGCTGTGGACGCACCCGAACCTGGTCCCCCGCGACCCGGCACGCGACGGGGCTTTTGAAAAGATCTGCTTCCTTGGCGACCCGGACAATCTGGCACCCGGGCTGCGTTCCGAAGAGTGGGCGGCGGCGCTCCGGCGGGACCTTGGCCTGCAATTCGAGATCCGCCGGGCGGACCGCTGGCACGATTACAGCGACGTGGATTGCGTGCTGGCCATACGGGATTTCACGAAATCGCGGCACCTTCACAAGCCCGCCACCAAACTCTACAATGCGTGGCTGGCGGGAGTGCCGTTCATCGGAGGCCGGGACTCCGCCTACGCGGCGGACGGGCATCCCGGGGTGGACTACCTGAAAGCGGATTCCCCGGAGCAGGTTGTCGCCCATCTCCGCCACTTGAAGGAAGATCCGGGGTTCAGGATGCGGCTCGTGAAGGAAGGGGCGAAATCGGGAGCCGGATTCACCCCGGAGATGATCCTGGGGCGCTGGAAAAAACTGGTTTCCGAAACGCTGCCCGCAGCGGCCGGGAAACACGCGGCCACGTCGGCGGCCCGGCGCGCCGTTTCAGGAGCCGCCCACCGGGCGATCCTCCGGCTCGACCGCCAATTCCGTTAACCCTTCAGCGCCGCAGCCTTTCCGTCAGCCATCCGACAACAAAACGCGGGGAGAGACGCAGCGCGGCAAAAACCTCGGCGAGCGCGGCGGCGGGGCTCCCCGACAAACTCCCGGCGACCTTCAGGTGGTGGGCGGCGATGAGCCGCGCCCGATCTGGCGCGACCAGTCCGGCGACCAGGGTGCGATGGAGATCCCAAAATCTACGCCGATCGGAACCGATCACGCCTTCGCGAAATGCCGCCAGGAGTCGGCGCTCCTCCGGGCTCAGGCTTCTGCCGAACGACATTTCCTCCACGCCTTCCGACACCCGCGCCGCCTCCTCAAAGGCGACGGGTCGGCCGACCTTGGAAAGCGAGGCGGCCAGGTTGCGGTAGCAGACGAGCCGCGCGGAAAGGTTGGCGGAGGGATGCCGCGCGATCACGCGCGCCCAAAGATCATAATCCTGCGAAATCCGGAACCGCCCGTCGTATCCGCCGAATTCCCCGAGGACAATTTCCCGGCGGAACATCACGGACGTGTGCAGGAACGGGTTCAGGATCGCCGCGCTCCAGCGGAGAGATGCCGAACTGAGCGGGACATCGAGCAAGCCGCAAAGGCGGCTGTTCTCGTCGATGATCCGCCCGCATGTCCCGACGAGCGCGAGGTCGGGTTCGCAGGCAACCCGCTCGACCTGGCGGGTCAGGCGCAGCGGGTGCGAGAGATCGTCGGCATCCTGGCGGGCGATCCATTTCCCGCGGGCCTCGCGCAAGCCCTGGTTCAGGCAGGCCGTCTGGCCCTTGTTTGCAGCGTTCGGGATGACCCGGATCCGCTTGTCGATCTCCGCCCACCTTTCTGCCACCGCCGCGGAGCCATCGGTCGAGGCGTCGTCAATGATCAGAAACTCCCAGTCCTGGAACGCCTGCCGGTGGACGCTGCGGATCGACGCATCGAGAAACTCCCCCCCGTTGAAGACGGCCATCACGACCGAAACCGTTGGCGGGCGGGCGCTCATCCCAGCACTCCGGAAAAGATTTCCGCGTGGCGCGCAACCCAGCCCGTGACATCGAAAAGCCGCTGCGCCCGCTGGCGGGCCGCGACGCGCGCGTCCGCGAGCCGGGGCAGGAGGGCTCCCACCGCAGCGGCCAGCTCCGCGCCCGTGGGCGTGATCATGCGGGCCCAATCGGCAGCGGCCTCCACGAGGACCCCGCCATCCGGTCCGACCAGTTCGGGCATTCCCCCGCTTTTCGAACCGACAACGGGGCACCCGCTCGCAAGCGCCTCCACCACGACGGTCGGGCACGGGTCCATGTATTTCGGGTGCAGGACCATGTGGTGCGAGCGGTAGAGCTCCGCAGCCTCCTCCTGCGAAAACGGAGGGAGGATGGCGACAGCGGACTCGAGCTTCCGGACCCGGACGAGCCTGCGAACTTCCCCGTCAGCATCCCTCCAAAGCATGCGTCCGGCAATGGTCAGCGTGGCCTCAATCCCGCCAGCACGCAGGATGGAAAGGCACTCGACGGCGGCAAACACCCGCCCGGCATACCCATGCGTTCCCAACGCCAGCAGTCGGAGCGGCTTCCCGGGCGGTTCGTTTGCAGGCGGATGGAACTTTTCCAAATCCACCGGATTGTAGAGAACCTCGGATTTGACCGCGCAGGGACCGAGAAATTTCTCCGCTGATTCCCGGCAGAATTCGCTTTGGTAGATCACGTGGTCCGCCATCGCGCGGAGTGAGCGCATCGGGCGGTTCAAGCGCTCGGATTCCCGGCCCGCCCATGCGGGGTATCCGACGCCGTTCTGGTTCCAGACGATCCGGATGCCGGATTTTCGGCAGTGCGCAAAAAGATCGGAGGCGAAGCGCGGCTGCTTGCTGCTCACCGCATACAGGATGTTGATGGCATCGCCGCCGCCGAATGCCTCCCGCAGCGGAAGGAGCTTGACGGCACCACCATGCAGGGGCCCGGCCTCGAGCACCCCGCCAAATCCGACGGATGGCACGGAACCAGTGTCGCGCCGGATGCGGGCGAAACCTTCTGCCGCCCTGCGGCGCTGCGGGCACTCGATCCATGCCCTCACGGCATCGCGAATCTGCCAGGGAACCATGCTCATGGCATTGAACACGAGGCGATCGCTCGAGCACACGACGTCAACGTGGCGATATTCCCGCCGGATGCGGGCCAAAAGGTGGACCCCGCAGGCTCCGGGATCAGGTTCTCCGACGGAAACTCGTCGGACCACCGGCTCTGCAAGATCCAGCCGACAAGAGATCGCAGCACTTCGGGCAAACCGGGATCACGACCGGGAATTGCCGCATGGATTTCCCGAAGCGATCTCCCGAGTGCCGCAGGCGTGTGAGATGCCAGAACCCGCATTCTGGAGAGCCCGGCCTCCGCCGCAAGCGAACCTGTCCGGAAGTGATCTTCGAGCAGGGCGACCGCCCCGTGGGGATCCGCGAAGATCGCAGACGAATCCAGGACATCCCGGCTCGTCCCAACAGGAGTGCTGATCACCGGTCGCCCGGCAAAAAGCGCCTCGAGAACGCTGTAAGGCCCGCCTTCCCAGCGCGAGGAGATCACGCAGACATCCAGCGCCTGGTAGAGCCGGTTGAGCTCCTCCCGCGGGAGGATATTGACCCCAAAATCATCCGCGTCGCCGGTGTCCTTCCCGTGAAAAACCACGCGGATACCGGACGCTCCCAGAGCGCGCCGCAGCCAGTGCCTGCGCGGTCCCGCAAGCAGAACGACCAGCGCAGGAATCCGCCCATGAAGCCCTTTCGCAATCTCAAAAAACAGATCCGGCCCCTTCTGCATCTTCGGCCTGGCGAGGTTGCTCCCCTCGGAATCGCGGTGGAAATTTCCGATCACGAACGCATCGGGCGGAATTCCGAGCCCCCTGCGGATCGCTTCCCGATCCCCGGTCGGACGGAAGACTCCGGGATCCACACAATAGGGTGCGGTCCGGGCCGGAAGCCCGAGCACTTCGAACTGCTCGCGGGCCTCGCGGGTCCGCGCAATCCAAAGATCAACCCGCCGGGCGATCCGGCGGAAATCCGGCCGCGTCAGGTAAAATGCCGGCGGATTGTCGGCGAAGCAGGCCACAAATTTTCCGCGCAGGGCGGCCGGACCAGCCGCAAGAACCGCCGGCCACCAGGCCGCATGGACAACCCCGGCGAAAGCCAATGGAGAAAACCGCATCGGGCCCGCAAGCGCCTGCCGGGCCCAGCGCAGATCCTCATCGAGCGCCCACGGGATTTTCTGGCCTCCGAGAAAGTGGACCCTCATGCGGTGAGGAGATGTTCGATGATCCGCCGGTAGGCGCGGCACATGAGGTCTCCATCCGGAGCCCCCTCAATCACGCGGGCGCGGAGTCCCTCGTATTGATCCATCAACGAGAGCACCGCCTCCCGGAGACCGCCCGAAATCATGACCCCGAACCGGCGTCCGAGCTCGACCGTTCCCCCGGTATCCGGATGGTAAAGCAGAGGAAGCCCGCACTGCAAAGATTCCACCGGATGCATCGCACCGGGCTCGTGGCGGGAGGCCGTCACCGCCGCATGGCACTGCCGGAGAAGCCGCGCAAGCGAGTGGCCGGAACACGCCGGCCATGTCCGGGCCGCGCGCCAAGCGAGGGATCCGGGCCATCGCCCGATCACCCACAGCTCGACGCCGGGCAGCCGTCCCTCCGCGATCAAGGAATCAATCCCGGCGTAAACATCAAAACCTTTCGCCATGTTGTCGGACCAATGGTGGGTGACCAGTCGGAAGGGCGTTCCCGGAACCCAGCGGGCCGATCCGACCGGATGAAAAACCGCCGGATCCGCTCCGTTGTGAATCACGCTGTGAGGGCGCGACACATCGAACCACCGCTCCGCGTGGTAATCGCGCAACCACTCGGAGACGAACACCGTGTGGTCGGCCGCCCGGTTGCAGCGGGCAAGGAAAGCATCCATTTTGTCGGTCCCCTTGCGAATATCGTTGTCATTGATCCGCTGGATGCATCGCAGCCGGGGGTTCGACTCTTTCGCCTTGAGCACCTCTTCAAAGGAAATCGAGAGCTCTCCGCCGAGGCCGACATGCGTCCCGAGCACGCAGTCCACCCGGTTGTCGAGTTTGGAAACCGTCCGGTATCCGCATCGTTCCAGAGAGGGCTGGACCTGCCCCACCCACTGGTTCCCCCCCCCATACGGGCCCCGTCGCCAACGCATGTTGAGAGCCACGGTCGCCACCGGTTTGGTTCCTGAAAAAATCATGGTTTGAGCGAGGCAGGCAGGTTTCTCGAGGGTTTCATAAGGATTTGGGGCTTTTCACTCTTCGGCTCCACGATACGCTGCTCAAATGGCGGGAGGAGACAAGATAGAAACGCGTTCGCACATCCTGGGTTTCCGGGAGGAAATCAGCAAGGCTTCCTCCGTGTCCCGCGATCGTTTTCTGACATGGTTCGACGACGCCAAAGACGGAGACACGGCCTGCACGCGGGGAGCCTGGGATTTTTCGTGCCATATCGCCGCCCCCCTCACGGGGTTGTTGAAATCGCCGGCCGAATGCACCGCGATCGAGATAGGCTCTGGCGGAGGGAGGGTGCTTGCCGCCGCAGCCCGCCATTTCAAAACCGTCATCGGCGTGGATATTCACGAACACAACGACTTGGTCCGGGCCGAACTGGATGCCCGGGGCATCAAAAATGCCACCCTGCTTCGCGGCGATGGAAAATCCCTGCCCGTCGGGGACGGCGCGGCGGATGTCGTCTATTCGTTCATCGTCCTTCAACACGTCGAAAAATTTTCCATCTTCGGGGCCTACGTTCACGAGGCGGCCCGCGTCCTCAAGCCCGGCGGCCTCGCCGTCCTGTATTTCGGCCGGTGGCAGTGGCTCTCCCGGCTCAAGCCCGGATCCTGGAGAATCCACGCGGACCGGCTGCTCGAAAGGATCCGACTGCCCGCAGGATTCGAGGAAACCCCCGCCGTTGTGAACGAGATCAACCTCCGTGTCAGCCTCCCCAAGGCCAAAGCCGTCGCGAAAAGCGCCGGATTCGAAGTCCTGAAAACCCTGACCTCGCGACGCAGGGTCCCCGATGACGCGCTCCTCCCCGGAGCCCAACACGGACTCGTTTTGCGGTGGCGGCAACCCCGGATGCCCGCCTGAGGATCTGGCTCTGTGTTCCACAAGCCGGGATATGCCGCTTGAATCTTGACAAGTGGCACTTTGTCCAGCATGGAAACGATCTCGATGCTGGATGTGAGAAAAAACACCAAAAGCTTGGTCGGACGCCTGCTCCGGGGCGAGAGTTTTCGGATCACCTACCGCAACCGTCCTGTTGGCGAGTTGTTTCCCGCAGCGGGGAAAAAGTCCATTTCATCCGATGATCCGGTTTACCGCGTCGCCGAACATGCGGAGGATCTGGGAGGCGTTGACCCACGACGATCACTTTGAGCGGGCAGGATTCACCCGCCTGCTGGCACAGCGATAACCCCCCACCCCATTGGACCGCGGGCCGCCGTCAGGGGATCTCCGCAATCACGCATGAGTTCAAGCTGGACTTGAGAAGGTTCCCCTCGTCATCGCACGGCAGCTTGAAACCGATCGGACGCACGGTCTCTTCAAAGGCGGACGGGTAACCGCTGTCGCTCCGGGGAAGCGAGGGCAGGATTTCGTAGTAGAACGGCCCGTTCGTCGGCGGAGTGTAAATGCCGTGGCGTTTCCCCCGGCGGATCTTGGCCTTGCAGCCGGTCTCGTCGTTGATGATATCGGCGGCCACCGGGTCCATCATCAACGCCTGCTGCCAATTGAAACCACTGCTTTGAAACCGCTCAATCATGTCATCCTCCGCCCCCAACGAGGAATCCACGAGGTTCGACTGGACCGCAGACCTTGTTTTCCATGGACCCAGCGCCTTCCAGCAGGCCAGGGACGTCAGCGAAGGGATGCCGGATGGCACGACCCCCGGCAATCGCCATCCGCAGGTGATGAGACCCCGCGGACCGCCGATCCGGCGGGGCACCCTGAATGCCAGCTTCCTTCGGACCGCCTCGGCGGCGATGCCGACAAACTCATCGGCTCTCGGGGGACCGACCAGCCGCCTGTAGGTCTTCCGCCGCAAAAAGTTGAGCCCGGTCGAGCCGATCCATGGATGCGATTCCAGCGTCTCAATGAGCCGGGACATCCAATCGCCCTCGACGACAAACTGGACGTCGTCCGGCCACAGGACCAGATATTTTCCGGTCGCGCGGGCGACGATCTCATTCATCGCCGCCGCATGGGTCTGCTCGCGGAACCATTTGTTCGGAACCCAATCGAGACTCTCGATATACTCGCGGAGACCGGGCTCGCGGGATTCGTTGTCGCTGATGATCCACTCGATGTCCGGATACCGGATGCACCGGCGGGCGGACTCGACGGTTGCACGAAAATAGTGGAGACGGTTCCAGCTCAGGAACGCAACGGTGATCTTCGGCAGGGCGCTCATGAAAAAAATGCGCGGGCGTCAACGGTTTCTTGGGGACCACGCCGGTAAAAATCCTTCTTCCATTGCGAATCCGGGCGGCGCAACAGTCGGCAGGCAAAGCGCCGCACAGTCCCCGCGATCCCGCCGCGATAAATCTCCATGATGTTCCTGCGGACGGCCACCCCCCCCCGGCTTGCATCGTGCGTGCTTCTCGGCAGAAAACACGTGTGCAGGCAGCGCAGCGGGCTTTCCTCCCAGCCCGTCTCCTCCTGAAAATTCTTCTTCATGGAGTCATCGAATCCAGGTTGGAACCGGATCGTTCCCCCGTGCAAGCGCTCGACGGTGTCTCCGTCCCAGGAAACGATTGCTCCGAAGTTATAAAGCTTCGTGATGCTCCGGCTTGGGGGAGCCGGATGACCGGTGGCACTCGAACGATCCCTGGCGAGGGCCGTGCAATGGAGCACATTTCCTTTCATCCGCCACACGCGGTCGAACTCGCCCGCCAGCAGGCGCGGACGAAAATTTTGAAGCCGTCCCGGATCGTAAATCTCGTCGCCGTCCACCCCGAAAACCCATGTGCGTGTCCCGGCAAATGCCTTGAGCAGATCGTGGGATCCCGAGGGATGGGCCAACCGGTGAACCGCGGCATGCGGCAGCGACCGGGCCAGGCCACCGAGGATCTCCGCAGTCCCATCCGTGGAACCGTGGTCGCACAGGATCAGGGAGTCGCAGAAACCCGCAATGTTCTTCACCGCCTGCCCGACAAAAAGATCCTCGTTCCGCACAAGCACGATCCCCACAATTTTTGCACCCTCTGCGCTCATCGGCCGGATTCGGGTTGGGCAGCCCTCATGGCATCGGCCTGATGTCCCGTGCCGGGCGGCGGCCAGGGCAGAAGGACCGTTTCCAAGCTGCCCCAGTCGATCGCCAACAGAAAGTCCGCGGGCTCGCCGGTGAAGAATTTCGCATCCTCCGGATATGCGGCCTGAAAACACGAAAGCCGGTCGAGAAAGCCCTCGCGGGCAAGATGGTTTTCCCGCAGGGCTCCTTCACGCGAAACCAGAAGCCGGGAGCCGGGCAACAAAGCCGGGACCTCCGAGGGAACCGGGTGGCGGAAGCCCGACAGCTTCAGGATCAGGGGAGCGGGAACAACGAGAAAAAAACAGAGGGCAGAAAAAACCGTGAGGCCGGGCGCATTTTTGAAAGTTGCAGAAAACCGGGAAAGCAGATGTCCCGCCTGCTTGGAGACCGGCCTTGGCAAAGCACCCGGCGAATGCACGGGCGGGACGCCCATGCCCCCTGTGGTTTGTCCGTTCCCGGGTTCTTCTCGCACAAAACCGGCCCACTCACCGGCGACAATCACTTCCGCCAGCCTGCGCAAAAAATCGAACAGCATGGAGAAACCGGCGGCCGCCAGGAAGATCTGGACCGGCATGCTCGCCGCATACGGGCGCACCCCGGCATCCCACGGGGGTGCGAACGGGATCGAGGCGAGGATCGCGGCAAAAAGAAGCAGGACCCAACACGCATCGCCGCGAAGCGGCTTCCAGAACCAGCAGCCCAGCGAGGCCAGCAGGAACATCGCCAGGCCGCCGGAGGCCAGCCGCTTTTCCGACCCGAAGGCGAAGAGAAACCCTCTTTTCAGCGTTTCTCCATAGGCGCGGCCAATCCCACGAACCAGACCGAACGGCGCTTCTTTGATCTGATTGATATTCTGCTCCATGACACGGGAGGTATCCCATCCGTAGGCATCGGCGCTCGTGCTCCACTTGGTGCCGTTCAGCAGCCCGTGAAGCGTGAAGGCGAAATTTCCGAAGGCTTTCCCCTCGCCGTTCGAGAGCGACTTCATAACCAGGTGGTTCGCTCCGAAGCACCCGGCGATCAGCAGCAGGCCAAGAAATACCGCGGCGGCGGCGGCAGGGATTCTCATCCCCCCCGGACGCACCACCCAAACCCGGACCCCCGCGTAAAGCGCGAGCGCGGGGAGAATAAACAGCGCACCGGGCCTCGCCACGGAACCGAGCCCGAAGAACACGAGCGCGGCATAAACCATCGGGATATTGTTCCGGTCCACCGACGACAGAAGAAAGGCGAACCCCAGTGTCCCGAACAGCAGGCCAAGATTCTCCGTCATCACCAGCCCGCACCCGTGAACCCGGAAATTCAGCCAGAAGAAGAGGCAATAAATCGCACTGCCCGCAAATCCGACCCGCCCGGCCACCAGCCGACAGGTGAGCGCGAGCCCCAACATGACCAGCAGGGAAACCAGCAGGTTGGCGACCAGGATGTTCAACCCCGTGACATCCAGGAGAACCGAGTAAAATGCCGGGTAGAGAAAACGCCCGTTGAACAAAACTTTCGTCGTGCCGTGAACCGCAATTTCGGCAGCCTGCAAAAAATGGAGCCTGGCATCACTGCAGGGAATGACTCCGCCGACAAGGAATGAGCTGTCGGAAGCTGCATTCACGCCGTAGTAAAAATATCCCGCCAGCGCAGGCAACACCGCCAGCACCATCAAACCGGCCCGCCCGACAACGTGCTTCTGCACGGAAAGCGCCCCCATCAAACCGGCCCAAACCACCGGAATTGTCACGCCCAGGAAAAACTGGTCGGAAAGATCCGGTGCCCGGAAAAAGAAGATCGCCGCCAGCGCAAGCGTCAACCCGAGGGCCGCAAACAGGGCACGGGGATTTTGCATCGATCGGACTGTTCCGTCCGGAAGCGCCAGGCGAACCGCGACCGCAGACGCGGCCAGTGCAACGAACCAGACCGCCAACAGCAGGGGTTCGCGGATGGACCACATCGGCACGCGGATCGTGTATTCCCGATCCCCGGGAGGTCTTCCGTCGGATGTCGAGAAATGGAGCTTTGAACCGGAGACCTGGTATCGTCCCCGGCCCGCGTTGGCAATCTGCTTATACGAGCATCCCGGACGGCCCAGCGCCCGACCGTTTTCGTAGACAACCGGAGGTTCAGGGAACAGGAACTGCCGCTTGCGGTGCGGACGGAACCCCTCCGGCATTTCCGCAGTGAGCACAAACCCGTCCGGCGTCTGAACCCCGGCAATCCGCCCGGATTTCGAAAACCCGAACACGCCCGGAAATGTCAGGACCGCCGCCAAAACAAGCAGGCCGACCGAGCAAGGCAACCAAAAGGAACATTTTTTCAGCATGCGATCAAATTCACGACTCAGTAAATGGGAAATGGGGGTCGGGCGATAGAGTAGACTACGGCTTGAGCACTTCCAATTGTGAGCCGAAAATTCTTTTGCCCGGCGGTCTCCAGCCCTTTGTCAAAGAACATCTCCAGCCCACCAGGTAAACGTAAACGGTAAACGGGGTCATAAACGGGGTCTGGCGACAATGCCCAATGTCTTTTTTTCCCAAGGCGCGGGGAAGGCCAGCACTGCCGAAGCAAACAACGCCGCCGGTTCCACCGCATCACAGCCGCGCCGGACCACAATGGAGAAGTCGGCGGAGGAAATCTGTGTCTGGTTCAGCACGGTGCCAAAGCCGAACAGGTTCAGGAGGGCGTGGGAAATCCAAGCGTTCGCAGCCAAGTAGTCATACATCGCCCGATCCACGGCGGGAATGAGCAGCAGTGCGTAGAAAATCCCCATGAAGAGAGCGAATCGGGCAACGAACCAAATCACCCCGGCTTGGGAGTGATCCCATCGTGCCAGCCTCCCCGGAGCATTGATTGGTTTCTTCTTCACAACTCCCGCGATACCGTCGCGTTTGATTTGGTCAAGCGGGGCAAGGTCGACCCAAATCCGCGCGTAACGCCAACGACGGGAGGGCGAACCTCCGTGTGAGCCCATTTATTACGGCTCAGACGGAGCTTCGCCCTCCCTCTCATTTCTTCCCTTGCGCGCGGATTTTGGGGTCGAGCACGCGAAGTTTTTGTCTCCCAACATGCGATTTCGGCTCAGACAAATTTCAGTTTTCTGGCCGCGAATGCCACCATGTGAAAAAGGAGCAGCCCGTGGCGGAATCTCTGGATGTTGGTTTCGCCATACGTGCGCTCGCGGTATCGCACCGGGATGTCGCGGACCTTCAGGTTCAGCTTGTCCGCCCCGAAGAGAAGGTCGAAATCCCCGAAGGGATCGAAGTCGCCGAAATAGGTGCGGTTCCGCGCGATGGCCTCGTAGTTTTTTCGGCTCAGAACCTTGGTGCCACAGAGCGTGTCCTTCACGTTCTGTCCGAGCAGCCAGGAGAACAAAATTCCGAAGAGCTTGTTGGCGCAAAGATTGAGGAACCGCATCGCCTTCTCTTCCATCGGGTAGATGAGCCGACAGCCGTTGGCAAATTCGCAACGACCCCCGGCCAGAGCCCGGTAGAATTTCGGCAAATCCTCCGGCGGCATGGTCAGATCGGCGTCGAGAATCATCAGGATGTCCCCTTCGGCCATCGAGAACCCGAGCCTCACGGCATCCCCTTTGCCGCGTCCGGTCTGCCTGGCGGTCTTGATCTTTTTTCCGGGATGCGCGGCGCGGACTTTTTCGATCTCGGTCCACGTGTCATCCGTCGAATGCCCTTCGATAAAGAGATACTCCATGTCCGGGGCGAGTTGGGGGATCCTCCCGATGGCTGCGGCGATATTGCCGGCTTCGTTCCTGGCCGGGATCACAATCGACACCGAGGGCTCTCCCGCCATTTTCTCCGGCTTTCTGGCGATGAGGATATTCGCCAGGCAGAACACCGGAAAAAACGGGGCAATATATTTGTTGAGAAAGCCGGACAAGAACGGGATCTGCACAGGAACGAGGATGCGGGCCTCGGACTTGATGATTTCCCATCCCGCAAGCTCGGCCAGGTTGCGCACATCGTCACCGGAGAGCCAGTTGAGATCCGGCTGCGGATCCCGAAACCCGAGGGTCGATAGGAGCGAGAGAACCGGACGCCACAGGGTGTTGTGGGTCGTGGTCACGAGTCTCGCTCCGGGAAGGCTGAGGCGGGCGGCGGCTTCCAGGAGTGCCTGCGCGTCGCCGCAATGGTTCAGTGTGTCGGACAGCAGGATCACCTCGAATTTGGCGGCGCTGTCCAAACTTCCCGCGTCACCCGAAAAATACGCCGCCTCCGGGCAGGTTTTCCGGGCTTCGGCCAACCGCTCTTCCGACATGTCGATGCCTGTCTTCGATCTGCACTTGAGAAGTTGGAGCAGGTGTCCGCCGCCGCAACCGATTTCCAGGAGATTCGAGGATTCCGGGATGATAAGGTTCAGATAATGGGCCAGCGTGCGTCGGTAAGCGAGGGCACCGGGCTTGATCGGACGAATGCAGGCTTCGGGAGTCGGGGGCATGGAGGTTGGATGGTTACAAAAACGATGTTGTCAGGGCTGCGGGGCACTTTTCAGTCGCGCGGAGCGGGGATGGAAAAAGCGGGATCGCCACCAGAAGTCGCTCGCGCCTTCGATGAACAGCGCGTCGTTTTTGGACGGCCCGATATAGTGGCGGCAGACCGCCCTGGGCCGGTGGAAATTCGTCCAACTGATCTCGTATTCCCGGGGCAGCCTGCCGCCCTTCCCCCAGACGGAGCCAATCACGGCAAAAAAGGTCTGTTCGAGAAAATGAAATTCGCGGGCCAGGGGCGCGCAGCGTTCCATGAACGTCTCGGCGAGCGCAAGATCCATGTATGGACGGACCAGCAGGTCGAGCCCGCTGTTCACGCGCTCCCAGAGCGGAACTCCCATCGCGGCCTCAATGCCCGCGCGATCCGAAGAATATTTTTCCCTCGCGTCCTCCATGAACCAGAGCGTCTCCGGGCGCTTTTCCATCCAATCCAAAACGAAATCCGGACGCCGGAAAAAGACGATGTCGCTGTCGATGACGATGTATCGGTCGTGGGGGGCAAACTGCCTCGTGTCGAAAACCTTCAGAAACCAGGGATGCTTCAGCCGGTTGTTGCGGCACAGCGGATACGCGGCAAGCGCCTCCCCGAGCACGGAGTCCGCTTCGGATCGCCGGATGACGGTGGCGTCGGGAAAATTCGCCCGAATCTCCGCGACATCGCTGTCCGTCAGGGAGCCATCGTCATGCAGCACGGGAGCCCAGCTCAACCCGGAGTGGAATTCCAGGCTCCGGAGCATAAGCTGCCCCATCAGGAGACCGTCACGGGAAAGGACCATGTGGAGCGAAACAGGGTAGCCGTGGTGCGGGAGCTCCACACGCCTGCGCACGGCGGATGCCGCGAAATTCTTCCGGCAAAATTCGATGGCGCGACGCCGGAGGCTTGTGGGCAGGATCTTCATCGTCGTGGCCGCGTGTTCAAGAATCGCTTCCGTCGAAATGGGGCGGGCGCTCGAGGGATGACGTCCGGCTCTCCATCCATCGGGAATACACGACCGGGTAGACCGGCGGGTTGGCGGACAACATCCCCGCCAATTTCATGCCGCGCGCCGTGATCCGGGATCTCCAATACCACGGCGACTTGACGCCCATCTCATCGGCTTGCGCGAGCACCTGATCAAGGAGTCCCCACGCTTTCTGGCGATGGATGCGCAGGAAGGCGTGATCCGCGATCTCGCGGGAATTGGTCCCAAGAAATCCCGCGTCGATGCCCTTGTGTTCGCACCAGAGTAAAAATTTGCGCTGGAGTTGCAGGCGGAACCAGATGCTCCCGGCCTCCTGCTGGCCCAGCGACGCCGGGGTGTAAGATTTGTCGAGCACCACCCGGTCGCAATGCGCGAAAGGGGCCGTCACCCCGCAGCGCAGCCAGTATTCCGCATCCTCGACCTGCCGGAAGTTCTCGTCGAACCCTCCCACCTCGTCGTTCAACGACCGGCGGACCAATGCCGCTCCGGCCGTGGGAATCGGTGTCCACCAAAAATGGGCCTTCGCGGGAGCGGGCGGCACGCCGACCGCATACGGAAGCCCGTGAAGACGGGCCTCGGTGGCAAGGGCCCGGCGCTGGAGGATAAATCCATAAACCACTCCGGACGGAGACGGATCGGCTGTCGCCGACAGCGAGGCCAGCGCATCGGGCAACAACACATCGTCGGCGTCCAGAAAAAGTATCCACTCTCCGCTGGTGGCAGCCACCCCGGTGTTCCTCGCCGCAGCGAGACCGCCGTTCTCGCGGGCGACATACCGGATCCCCTTCGGGAATGTCCGGCAAAGGTCGCGCGTCCCGTCGGTGCTGCCGTCGTCCACAATCACGATCTCGTCGGCCGGCCGCGTCTGGGCGCACACGCTCGCCACGGCGGAGGGGAGCCACCGCGAGGCGTTGTATGCGGGAATGATGACGCTGATCGTCATGCGCCCTCCCCTGACACCGTCGTGAGAAACTCCTCGTATGAGCCGGGACGGACAAGGAAGCCGCTCTCCTCCAACTGCGTCGCCCCGCGCAGGAGCAGCGAGGCCTCGTTCCAAATTCCCAAAGGACACTCCGTCTGCGAGAGCCTGTCCGCGTAGGCCTTGTATTCGACCGCCCCGCACCAATGCTGCCCCCGCCGGGCCTCTTCGCGCACATGCGGTTCAAAATCCTGAAGAAATTTGAAATGGTGGAGCACCGCGCGCAACCCGGCAAAATGCCCACCCTCCAAATAATGCTGCCCGTCGGTGAGAAACATTCCCCTGTCATAGCGGAACAGCGGGAATTTGGAACAGCAGGCTGAGATGCCGAACAGTCGCTTGCGAACACCGCCCTCGAACCGGAAGTCCAGCCCGGACCCCCGGTAAAAATGGCGCGGGACTTTCGCGAGGGATTCCAGCGGGTCGAAATACCAGGGCATTTCAAAATAATCGGCTCCGGGGACATACCCTGTCTCCGAAACCGGCCCTTTGGGGTAGAGATCCAAGAGGATCGCATGAAGCGCATTGGCCCCGACCCCCTCCAGATAGCGGCATAAATCCGCGAGCGGAACGCGGTCGGAAGACGGATACTCGATCAGCTCATCCGCATCCGCCACGAGGCACCACCGCCCGGCCGCGTGCTTTCCCAGCAAGTAATTCAACCAGGCCTCCTTCCCGGTGAAATGCCGGGATGTGGCATACAGGCAAACGTCATTTTGGGAGGCAAGAAACTCCCGCGTCGCATCGGTGGAATTGTTTTCCACGATGACGAACCGTCCGACCCCGAGATGGCGGTAGTGATCGAGGAACCGGGGCAGGCGGAGCATCTCGTTGCGCATCACGGCAAAGACGGTCGGCCTCTCAAACCCGCCGCCGGGGTTGGAAATCCGCTCCAGTTCGCGGGCCGCGTTCCATCGCGCCACCACGCGCCGGAGTCCGGTCGGAAGGTGATCAATTGCCGGCATGGGGAATAAGGGCGCAAAGTTTCACAAGCCCACTCACAAAGGCATCCCGGTGGAACTCCGATCTGGCCCCTGAGGAAATCGCGCGGGCCTCGGCGCTCTTTGCGCAGAACTCCGGGGGCACCGACATCAGGGCGCGGGCCAACCCCGCCGCATCACGCTCTTCCACCAGCCATCCACCGCCCTCGCGCCCGATGCGGTCGCCAGCCCAACTGTTTCTCGAGGCGATGACCGGTTTGCCAGCGACGCGCGCCTCGCAAAAAATCCCGCTGGTCCGGAGCTCGTAGCAGTCGAGATGGTAGGGCAAAAGAACCACGTCCGAACGCCCGAGCCTTTCGAGGTATTCCTTGTCGGAAAGCGGTCGGTCGATCCACTCGATCCCGTCGCCGGATGGCAGGCCGCGCCGGAGAATGCCCGCGCACAGGGGATCGGGATCGTGGCGCTGGACCATGAAATGGAACGGGCCGGACGATCCGGAGCCCCGGAGGGTCCCGATGGCGGTCACGACTTCCGCAAACCCTTTCTCGCGACGCGCGTTCCCGGGGACAAAAACAACGAGCGGTTTTGACGCGGGCCGATCCTCCGGCGGCGGAATATCATAGGAAATGACGTGGGGCAGATAATGCACTTCGGTGCCAAGCATCCGCCCGAACGGGCCGGTCAACTTCTCGCTGTCCGTCACGGCAATGACCCTGTCCCGGATGCCTGGCGACAAACATTCCAGCGCGCGGGAAATCCCGGGAACAGCAAATCTTCCCGGACGGTATCCCAGATGCAGAAACAAAACCGGAGGGGACGGATGGCCGCCCAGCCAACTCAACCACCGCACAAAGTGCCGCGGTGCCAGCATCTGGGCAAAAATCGCATCCGATTTCGTGGCGGCGGGAAACCGCCGCAGATCGCACCCGAAGCGATGATCGCACCAATTTTCCAGAATCGTGAGCAGGCGGTGGTTGGCGGCGATCCAGGACGCGGGAGCCGCGCGGAAGTCCGTGCGAAAGATCCGGCGGCAGGAGACGCCGCCCGCCAGCGGGATGTCGAAAGCGCGGTGTGTCACCAGGCTCACCGTCATCCCCGCCCGAGCCGCCGCCTCGGCGAGCGCCAGGTTGTATCCGAGGTGATGCCCGATCCGATCACGGAGCAAATGATCCGCCAGGAAAAGCCGGACCGGGAGCTTGCACGGAACGGTCACTCTCATTCGGGAGGGAGATCGAGAAACCGGGCGACGGCCGGCCATCGCGCCTGCATGCTGTGACAAATCGCGCTCAGCTCGAGCGACCGGCGGCCCATCTCCTCCCGTCGTCCGTGTTCCGAGTAAATCCAGATCAGTTCCCGCGCCATCGCCTCGGGATGAAAATCGGCGACGATCGCCCCGTTGTATCGGTGCTGGATCAGCTCCGAGGGCCCGTTGATATCAAAGCAAACCGGCACGGTCCCGCAGGCCATGGCCTCCTGCGGCGACATCGGCCCGCCCTCTCCCCAAAGCGGGCTTTTTCCAAGATTGAGCGCCAGAAATGTCCCGCAGATCTGCATCTGGCTGATAATTTCCTTTTCGATTCCCGCGAGCTGCACGAATTCGAGATCAAGCCCTGCCGCCGCCGTCAGTTCGCGCATCCGGGCCACATACTCCATCCCGTGGTCCCCTTCATCAAAGAATCCGACGCGGTTCGGGATGCGGCGTGGAGGATCCGGCTTCCAGTGCTCCTCATCGATGAGCTGGCGCAACAGCAACGCCGGAGTTTCAAAAATCGCGCGATGCCATGCCTGGACGGCCCGGTTGACCCCCGCAGTCCGCACAATCCGGCCTTTCGCGACAAACCGCGCCAGATCCGGAAAATGGCTTCTGGAGGATGCCGAAAGCTCGTGGTCCCAAAAATAAAACCGGGGGCAGAGCGCGAGAAACGCCTCCGCCTTGATCCACGATGTCACGCACCTCACATCGCCGACCTCCCGCCTGCGCTCCGCAAACTCGTCCAGCGAGAGAAAAGGCGCGTGCTCGGCGAGCCACCCGGCATTCTTCCCGTCATGGCTGACCATGAAGGCCTCGTGGTTGTGCCGTCGCAGAAGGAGAACCAGATTGTTCAGCAGCTTCTCCCCCCCGCAGTATTTGTGGCTCCCCTTGAGGGCGGGACCCGCGCAGTAGGAAACGAAAATGACGGGGCGCTCGTTTTTGGGGGGTGCGGCACCGGATGATTTCCGCACGGACGGGCGTTCCCCAACCCCCAGAAGCGGCCTCAGAAAATCGTTGGCCAACTCGAGCTTGAGACCGGCCAGAAACAGCCGCAGCGCCACCCGGAGCCGGGCCCAGGCAATGATGGTTTGTTTGAATTTCATACCGAAATCTGGCGGGGGGATTCCCCGATCCCCCTGAAGCCGTATCTACGTCCGCACGGGTGCCCGCGAAAAGATTTTGTCGGCCAGGCGTTCGGGCAGGCTTTTCCCCCGCTCTGTCTGCTCGCGTCTCCGGCGCTCGATCTGGACGCTGTTCGCGTGACGCAAGGCTTCGGCGGAGGGAAGAATCTCCCTTTCAGGCCCTGCGGCTTGCTCGATGATTTCCACACCCGCAGCAAGAGGCAGGCGCTCCCAGGCCTTGGACATCGTATCGAACCCCACGTCCGCGATGCACCACGGACGCTCGTAAGGACATGCAAAATCGCAGCCGCAACAGGTCACGGAACAGGTGGTCACGACGGCCGGCCCGCTGGAGGGAAGAAACCGGCCCCAATGCGCCCCGCCATAAACCGCCAGAACCGGACGACCTGCGGCCGACGCCAGGTGCATCACACCCGAATCTCTGCCCGCGTAGCCACAGGACATCGAAGCCAGCACGAGCGAAACCGGCACCGGCGGCGGATCCGACGCGAGGTTGACCGAGCGGAATCCGCCCGAGCGGATCCTTTCGATGGATTCCGATTCCTTCGGATTTCCCAAAAACACGACCGGGCGACCATCCTCCGGCAACACCGCCGAAAAGAATGCCCGCCAGTTCGCCTCCCCCCAGTCTTTCATTGCCAGCCCGCTCCGGCTGCCAACGCAGGCGATCCAGTAAGCTCCCTCGGTGAGTCCGTGGAGCCGGAGGATCTCCCGTGCCGCCGCGAGGGATTCCTCTCCGGGCGCAAGGCTTGGCGAAACCGCTGACAGACCGTTTCCAAGGATTGCAGAGCCCAGAAGACGGTTCTTTTCAAGCTCCGGGAGCGTGACCGGGACCTCGACCCGGATCCGGAAATTTTCCGACAGCCCAGCCGGATCCGCAATGGTGCCGGACGGCCAGAAGGCGTCCCGAGTGGAGAACCCGGCAACCGGCAACCGCCAGCGGTCGTTTTCAAACCACACCTCGTCGAAGAAATTCAGCGCGAAGAGCGAGGCGACATAGAGGTCCGGACGAAAACTGCGGATGGCCGACTGCTCGGAGCGGAAGGGGTTCCTTTTGCGACGTGTGTCCGGGTGGTATGGATCTGCTCCGATTTCAAGCAGCCGAACCTTCGGAAATACGGCTGCCGCGAGATCCAGCGCCGGACGGCGCATGAGCAGTTGCAACTCATGCCCGGACTCTGCCAGTGCCCGGATCATCGGGGTGCGCAGGATGAAATCACCCAATCCATCCGGGCTGCTGACAGTGATTTTCATGCGCCGATTCGAATCCGGCCTGCAATTATCCGGCAAAGGGATTCACCACTTCCAGGAATTCGAATTTCCGAAAATCCGTATCGGCGGAATAGAGGGTTTTTACCCCGTGTTGGCGGAGGATCGTTGCCAGGTGAGCGTCTGGAACCAGGTTGCCACGCACCGGAAAGGCCCCGGTGACCCCCTCATATTCCTCCTCAAAACCCGCCTGCTCGCCAATGATTCGCACCCGTGGCAGTTGAATCAATTGCCGGATGTTCTTCCACGCCTCCGCCGGGCTGAGCGGATTCTGAAAAATCCGCGCGTGGGTCGCGATCCGCTGGTAGGCCATCAGCGTCAGCCATGTCAGGCAAAGCAAGTCGGCTTCTTCCAGGCGGCGGCTGAGAAAATTCATCGCCGGGCCGTTGAGCGGCGAACTCCCGTCCGACGCATAAAGGAGAATGTTGGCGTCCAGAGAACAGCTCACTTTTCGTCAAGAATGGCAAACACCGCTTCTTTGTCTGCCAGGTCCACCCGTGCCCGCATCGGCCGAGAGATCCAATGGAATTTTCCGACCGGTTTGCCGTGCAGGTTCCTGCCGGCCAGAGCCTCCGCGAGCAGTCGCGACGCCACCTGCCCAAGCGATCTCCCATCGCGTTTCCCCAAAATCTTCAACTCCTCCAGCACCGGGCCTTCAATATCCAAAGTCGTTCTCATGATGAACTGATGTTAATATATGAAACATCTGATGTCAATGCCGCTCCGACAGAACCCGGATCATCGGATTGACTCAGCCCCCGGCGGCTTCGGCGAGCTTGCCGCCGGCGCGGAACATCTCCTTTTCTCCGAGCGGCATCGCATGGAGTCGTTCCCGGAGTTTTTCCAAAGAGATTTTTCCAAGTCCGATGAGCCCGCGCACGAGGGCCACGTCTTTTTCTCTGCCCACGACCAGCTTGACGGTGGCGAGATCATACGGGTCGAGCGCGAAGACGTTCTCGAATCCCTCCATGCGGACCAGCCGGTCTTCCCATCCCGGGGGCAGACTCTCGACGATGGACGGGTGGAGGATGTCGGCATGGTAGCCTTTTTGGGTGCGGAACAGGCTTCCTTGGCCGAGGGATTCCGTCAGATACGATGCGATTTCATTGCTGATCGGATCGAGCAAAAGATCTCCGTCGTAGGTGTTGTCAAGCAACCCCTGCTCTCCGATCTCCGGGAACGAGGCCAGAACAGAAGATGATCCCAAAACGATGACTTTCCGGCTCTCGCCCAGGGCGCGGGCAGATTCCACCAGATGATTCAGTGCGTGAATGCGCATTGCAAAATGAACGGGCGTCTTTCCATCGTTGTCAGCACTCCGTCAAAAGGGCAAAAGTCCCTCAGGTGTTCCGCCCGTTCGGAGTCCTCGCGCAGCGCGGCGAGCAGCACGGCCATCCCCTCCGGCGAGGATCGGGCGGCGAGGATCATCTCCTCCCACTGCCGGAGCCGGTGCTGCTGGTCCGCGCCGTTGGCGATCCAGCGGGCGATGTTGTCCAATCCGACCTGCAAGAGCGACGGCTCCCGCTCGATCTTCTCCGCAATCAGCCGGAACATCCCGAGCTTGTCGAATCGCTCCGCCTTCCCGGAAATCATATTTTTTGGAATAGCTGGCAACTCCTCACAATTGTTCCTGAACCCGATCTGCACCGGCCTCATCTCTGTGATGTGCAAGCAGCGCAGACGTATCCAAAAGGTATCTCATTCCTCTTCACGCTCGGCAACAAGCTCGGCCATCGCGTCGCGATCGGGCGAATGCTTTTTCCCAGCTCCTTTGAGCCGAAGCGAAAGCGCTTTCCTGTCAGGTATCACACGCACAGAAATTTTTTCAGGACTTTCTCCGGGACTCCAGTCAAAGGTGAAACCGGGCTTGATGCATAACTCTTGGCGAGCTCAACCGGAATCGAAACCATATTCTTTGTTGTGACCGTAGAAATCATGCTTTTAGAATACATCATGAAATTCCAGAAATCCATGATTTTTCCTTTTAGGAGCCGTCAGGCGCCCTAACCTCAGCTTCTTCCAGCCATCCGAGCCTCCCATATCCGCTTGAGCCCATCGCCAAGTGAAACGGCAGGCGACCACCCGGACTTCTCCCGCAGTTTTCGGGTGTCCAGGATGTTGGCCTCGACATCGAACCTGCGCGGCGGAAGCGTTTTGCAAAGCAGCGGAATTCCCCGCTCGCGCGCAAGCCCGCCGAGCATTTTGACGATTCCAGCATTCGAGGTCCCGACGCCGGTGCCAATATTGTAAATCTCCCCGTCGGCCCCGCAGTCGAGCGCCGCGACGATCCCCGCAGCGACATCAGAGACATGGATGTAATCGCGGATCGTCCCTTCGGGGCCGTAAATCTCGACCTCGCGACCGGCGAGAACCGCCGCCACGGCCGTCGCGATGAACCCCTGGCCCGTGTCGGCCCGCTGATCCTCCGCGTAGGCGTTCGCGGGACGCACGACGACGACCGGCAGCCCGGCCGTGCGATGAAACATCATCGCGTATCGGTCGGTGGTGAGCTTGGTGATCCCATACGGGCTCACCGGCACGGTCGGATGATCCTCGGGGATGGGAAGCTGCCCGGCCGGCCCATACACGGTTCCGCCGGAAGACACGATGAGGACGCGGCTCACCCCCACGTTGAGCGCCTCCTGGAAGAGCCCCACGCTGGCTGGGAGGTTGGACAACAAGTCAAAAACCGGATCCTCGAAGCTCGTCTTCGGCACGGTGGAGTAGGCCAGATCAATGACCTCGCATCCGGTTTTCAGGAGCCTGCGCAAGACCGCACGGTCGCTGTAATCTCCGGTCACATACCGACAGGCCGGGGGAAGTTCGCAACCGGGGTTTGCGCGGCGACCGAGGACGACGACCTCGCGCCCGGACTCACAAAGCCGACGGGTGACATGCCTCCCGATGAAGCCGGCTCCGCCGATGACCAGACAGGATTTCATTTCGGAGGTTTCTCTAAACAAGCTCGTAACTGATCACCTGGAGATGCGGGACGTTTTTGAAGTGTTTGGGATTTCTGGTGACGAGCGCCGCCCCCCTGGCACAGGCGCAGGCCGCGATCCACAGGTCCGGATAGTCAGGGGCATTTCCTTTCCCGGACATTTCCACCCAAAGTTCGCAATAGCGGTCCATCGATTTCTGGTCCAGCGACTGGTGCAGGAAGCCGTTATAAAATGTCGCCAGATCCGCCAGAGGAACTCCCTTGAAAAGCGCGCCCCTGGAAAACTCGGCCTGCGTGATCCAGGGAACGACAAGTGACGCCTGCCCGACTTTTTCCACAAGATCCGCAATGCGCTGGCGCTTCTTCCGGAAACGCCAGAGGTCGACCAGCACCGTCGTGTCGGCAATCAGTTCCATGCCGCAGGAAGCCTTTTGCGCGTCAAATGAATCGCGCGTTCCAAATCCTCAAAATCGGCATCTGAAAACGCCGGAAGAGATTGCGCCGCTTCCACCACCGCCCCGATGGTCCCCTTGCAGGGAACCATCCGCTCGACCACATCCGAAAAGGTTCCGCCACTTTTCCAGGAGAGCAGCCGCTGGTAGGCCGATTCCGTCAATGAAATCGTTTTCATTGGGAAACATGTAACACAGAGCGCAGTCTGCGTCAAACAGCACGCAAGCGGTTCTTCGGGAACTCAAAAATATGCGCCGGCAGGCCGTTTGCCTCCGCATCCCCGAACCCCGCAACCCCTGCTCTCCGATCTCCGGGAATCATGGTATCGAGGATAGCCCGGGCTGCGGACTGTTGCCAGAAAAAGGCAGGGGCCGTCTGCTTGGGTTAAGACTTGGCAGCACCCGGATCCTCATACCGGAGGACGCGCGCGATGAGCCTGCAGACGGGGCTTGTCCGGAGATTTTCGTTGTCGTCAAGGGTCAGCGAGCGGATCTTCTGCGATGCTTCACGGATTGGCCCACCCCGAACATCGGCAGCGGCACAAAGCGGCAAGATCAACTCCGCTGCCTCGTCAAGCTTCTTGAGGCTTTCGCTGCTCAACGGCTCCGAGACCGCCTGATGGGAGAGCATCTCGGCCCCCAGCAGGATCTCCGGATCGCTTTGGGAAGTTCGCCGCAGTTCTTCGCACTGGAGCCTGAGGGCAAAGTCCATCTGGAGCATTTCAGTGGCGATCTTGCGCCGCAGCGACACAAGCTGGTTGAATTTTCCGATGACGAAAAGCACGGTGGCGGCCGTCAAAACGGCTGACGCGCAAACGATGAGCGAAACCATCATCATCGCCGCCAGAATTGCAGAAGCCGAAGCAAGTCGGACAATGGCGACAAGGACTCCCCGATGATCGGAAGCCGGATCAACCGCTCCACGACGCCGACCCCGTTCCGGCGGGCCCAGCGGTTGTATTGCCGGATATTGTGCTGGAAATACGGGTCGTTGCGCTTTTTCGATGCGGAGGATTCGGGGTGCGACACATGGTCAATGAACCCGAAGTGCGAGGAGTAACGGCCAGCCAGGACGGCCGCGCGGGTCAGCCACCAATCCACATGGGTGGCTCCGCACCAGAGATCGGGCAGGTCTTTCGACAAGATATCGTCCCAGAACGCATCGGGGATCAGATACATGTCCACCCCGCCGCAGAATTCGCCGGAGGGAATCTCCCGCCGGTGAAATCCCCTCACGGTGAACCCGTCGTCGATCGAATAAGGATCCGCAGTGAGGACGACATCGGAATTGCACCATACGAAACTTCCACCGCGGGATCGCTCCCTGGCATGGCGGAGAACATCCGCGAATTTCACAAGCTTCGGGCCCGCCGGAAAAAGCGCCGCTTCCAACCCGAGAGCATGGACGCTGTCTCTCAGCCGCGCCTGGGATTCGGCAAGGCGGGCATTCGGGCAGGGATCAATCCACTGAAAGGTAATTTGAGGGATCATGTCACATCCTGCGGGACCGTTTCCCAAAACGCACGGTCATGTTTTGCCCATGCATGACATCCAAAAGGCAGGAGCCCCTGAGTTCTTTCAAAGCAAAGCCGCGGCTCGACTTCGAATGCAAAGCGCAGGGCCTCATCAACGGGTGGCTTGGCATATTCCTTTGCGATGCGCAGCACATCCAACGCCCAAAAGCGGTCCTCGTTTTCCCCGTAATTGTCGAGTTCCTCCGCGACAGTCCAGAGGCCCAGGTGTTGCTTGATCCGCTTCCGGCAGTTCGTGATCAGCCACCCGGAAAAGTCCGGTCCGGGCAGGTGAATCGGGGGAATGGGAAAGAGGGAGCCCCGCTTGACCCGCTTTGCCAGGACGGCCCTTGCGGTGGAAACTTTGCGCAGTGAAAACCCGCCATTGCCGACTTTCCATTCCCGACCGTCCCCCGGCTTCCCGGCCGCGTTCTCCAGCCATGGAGCACCGATATAGTCATAGTTTCTGGAACACCAGAGATCCAGTTCGTCGCGAAAAACAAGGCAGTCCAACTGATAAACAAGCATGTGCGAAAACCGGCGGAAGCCGTTGTAAAAACAGGCACTCATCAGGAGCCGGTTGTATCCGTAGGGATAGGTGAAATACCTGGCGGGAAAACGGACGACCGATTCCCCCTGCAAAAATTCCGCAGGCACGGCCATCCCCGAAGGAACAACGAAAAAGCGGGGGTGCTTTCCGAGCACCTTCCGCAACACCCGCAGCGAAACTTCCTCGTCTTCCGTGAGGGGAAGGCGGTGCAAGGGAACGACAACGGCGGCGCTTTTCACCTGGCTTGGAGATTCGCTTGCCATAACAGGCCCTCAGAAATAACGGTGCGCCACAGCCAGCCATGCGGTGCACTGGATCACCATGCATGCCAGACAGACTCCCGCGTTCACTGGCGCGGGCCCGATCTGCGGCCATTCGATCCTTTCGAACAGGCGGCGGAACCCCTCGTAGGCGAGGGTCAGGATCAGCAAATACGCACCGATCAAATAGCGTCCCGTGATGCCGTTGAGCGCGGAGTAGTAGCCGGCGGCAACGCACACAACAAACGCTGACAAGGCAACGATGTTGGCCGCCAAAAACCCGGCTCCTTCAGGATATCCGTTGGATTTGAGCGACAAATAAAAAAGGATCACCAGTCCGGCGGACGCCGTGTATTTGATCGCCCCGATCAACACTTCCGGGAGCGGCGTGTCCAACCATCCGAAAACGCCCCAGAACGACTGCGAAACCAACCAGTCGGATTTGCCGGGACCGAACCCCTCAAAAAACGAATACAGCACCTTCAAAACATACGCGAAAATCCCCGCCGCGTGGTCTTCCGGGATCCGGGAACTTGCCGCGAAAACCACGAACAAAATTAGGCCGACCCCAAAAACGCCAACAGCCGGTTTTGCAAATCGCGCGACTCCCGAACGACCGGCCAGGAACCCCGCGCGGAGCATGACAAACGAAAAGACGGTCACGGCGGTCACAAAACCGATGCCCATTAATGTTTTCACCCCCAACCAGGGAAGCCCGACGCCGGAGAGAACCGCTTTGAGAAAGGAAGGCAGCAGGATCGGGATGATATCGAAATCCGAGGCGCTCAACCCCGTGAGGAACCAGCAAACGGTCATGGCTCCGATGAACGCGAAAACAAACGCCCGCCAGCACCCGATTTCGGCCGGGCGTTCCGCAGCCCGCGCCCCCCTGGCATACCAGTAAAGCGGGATCAGCAGCGCCCAGAACGACATGCAAAAAACACCGTTGTCGCCTGCTCCAACCGCCAGGGCAATTCCCGTCCCGCACAAACCGCCTGCCGCCGCCTGAACCCCGGGCTTTTTCTCCGTTTCCGCGGACTGTGCCCACTGCACCGCGAGGGCGACGGCCTGGATCAGATACCCCCCGATGAGAAACGGATAATTGGAAAGCCCCACCGAAAAAAAACTGATGCACGGGGTCAGGATGGCGGGTGCCGCCATGAAGACCGAGCCCCCCCCGGGTTGCAGTGCCCGGGCCGCAACCGTCAGGGAGGCCAGGAGGCAGAGCGTGACAAAAAGCACGTTGGCGAAGCGGAGCCCCAGCAACATGGCCCCCGGCTGATCCGTTTGGAAAAGCGGGCTGAGAAGCGACCAGATCCGGCGTGCGAGCGGCGACCGCCGCGTATCGGTCGCCTCGATATGGGCCGCCCAGCCTCCTTGCATGGGCTCGCCGATATCCAGGGCGGAATACTTTTCATCCGTGCGGAATTTCAGGCGCTCAAAATGGGCCGCATTGGCCAATCGAAGCGCATCCGAAGCCAGCCCGGGCCTGCCGTTCAGCGCCGAGTAGGCCAGGAAATGATCCGGTTCATCCGGGGTTTGGAACGGCGGCACCAGAATGAGGAAGACGAGCCCGATGCTGAAAAAAAGAAGGCTGGAACCCACGGCGGCCCATACCCCCTGCAGTGCAGTGTCGGCTCCCGGAACGGCCCGGGTCAACGCGATGAGGCCGAGCAGCCAGACAACGGCGGCGGCGGCCACAAGGCCATGTACGATCCATGCGCCGCCGGTGCCACCCCCCCATGTGCAGGCAAGGAGCCCGGCTTTGGAACAGGCCCCGCCCTTCCGCCCGCTCTCGTAAACCCCGCACACGCTTGCCACACCGGCCTTCCCCTGCAACGAAGTCGTCGGCATCCAGAGAAACGCCGATTTCGGGATCCCTTCCGAAAATTGCCCGATCACCGCCAGATTGGGGGAACCGCGACTGACAACATGGACGGCGACACTTTGCTTTCCCGGCACCGGTCCCGCCGCCACCGGGCCCCGTTCGAATTCAAGCAGCCGGTTCTCCCGGATCACCGCCCCCTTTTTTGCCGCAAATCTTCCAGTCACTTTGCCGGAGGACTTTTCCGACAGGACGATTTCTGCGGAGACGACCTCTGCAGGCGTCCAATCGCACACCATCAGAAGCCCGATTTCCGGCGAATTCAACAAACGGTCCGCCGCATCACTTTCCATGAAGATGGCGTGATGATGGAGCCCTGCCGGAGATTCGAGCCGTTGGAAGGGAATCGTCACCCTGTTCGGATCCCCATAAGGAACGAGGAGGAAGTCCTCGGCCCTGCCCTGAAGACCCGCGCGTCCCAGGGAAACGAAAAGAATCACAAAGCCAAGAAGCGAAAGCATCGCCGCCCGCCTGCTCCATGTCGCAAGAAATCCGGCCTCCCCGCCCACAAAAAATCTGGCGACGCTCTTTAGGGAAATCATTTCGTGAGAAAACCGTTGGTTTTCGGTGCGCGGTCCGGAGAAGCGGGCGTTCGGGGAGGGATCGCGCGCGAACTGCCGTCGGCCCAACTCAGTTCACCTGCACGGCATATTCCGGCACCAGGCGGTTGATCCATGCCTTCACTTCCGCGGGATCCATTTTGACAATTTCCTGCTCGACTTTCGCCCATTCCGCGTCGAGATCCGGGAAGTCCGCCGACGGGACGGACAGCTTCCGAATCTTCGGATGGTGGGTCGGGGAGAGGATCTCGTTTTCGTAGGTGACTTCCTCGGACATCTTCTCCCCGGGCCGCAGTCCCGTGAAATGGATTTTTATGTCTTCTTCGGGGCGCAGACCGGAAAGCTCTATGAGCTGCCGGGCGACATCCACGATGCGCATGGGGTGGCCCATATCCAAGACAAAGACATCGCCCGCCCCCCCTTCGGCGGCGCACTGGAGAACCAGACCAACGGCTTCCGGAATCGTCATAAAATACCTCATCACCTCCGGATGCGTGACGGTCACCGGACCGCCCTTCGCAATCTGGCTCTGAAAAATCGGGATCACGCTGCCGGACGATCCGAGAACATTCCCGAAGCGGACCGCCAGGAATCTCGTCTCCGCACCCGGTTCGCGCTGGAGCGCCTGAAGGTAAATTTCGGCGAGCCTCTTCGTGGCCCCCATCACATTCGTGGGGCGCACCGCCTTGTCGCTCGAAATCAGGACAAAGCGCTCCGTGCCGTGCCTGGCGGCAAGCCGGGCGATCGTGCGTGTCCCGATCAGGTTGTTGGTGACGGCTTCAGCGGGGTGGGACTCCATCATCGGCACATGCTTGTGCGCGGCCGCGTGGAAAATCACGGACGGGCGGTGCTTCGAGATCACGGCTTCCACCCTCGCGGCATCGTTGATGTCTGCCGGAAAGGCCATGATTTTTTCCGCAGGAAAGGTTTTGAGGAGCTCCTGCTCTATCAGGAAAAGCGCCGCTTCCGAGCGCTCGAGAAGGATCACTTTCCCCGGGTCATACAATGAGATCTGTCGACAGATTTCACTGCCGATGCTCCCCCCAGCACCCGTGACAAGCAAGGTTTTGCCCTCGACCATCGCCCGGATATTTCCGGCATTCAGATCCACGGCATCTCTTCCGAGAAGGTCTTCGATCTGGACATGCCTGAGGCTGAGAACCGCCGCGCCTGACTTCAGGGACTGCGCCAACGTCGGGAGAATATCGTGTTCGAGATCGACCGCGTTCAGCAGCGCAACAACCTCCCGGATTCTCGCAGCCGGGGCATTCGGCATCGCGATAATCGCCTTGCTGATCTGCAAATCCCGCCTGACCCGGCCGATGTCGTCCGGCTTTCCGACAACCGGAACCCCGTGAAGAAGAGTCCCGCTCTTGCGGGGATCATCATCGAGGTAGCACACCACTTTCAAATTCAGCCCGGGACGCGCACGGATCTCGCTGTGGAGCCTGGCCCCGCTGTTTCCGGCCCCGAGGATCGCCACCCGTTTCATGTGCGCACCATCGTTGCCTCCTTCGGAGAGCTTCTCGCGGATGACGCGGAACCCCGTCCTCATGCCGGCGATGCCCACGAAACAGACGATGGCATCGAGGATAATGATGCTCCGGGGCGGAAAGAACCTCACGTATGGCGTGTAGCGCAGGGCCAGCATCAAAACCGCCGGAACCGCCACCGCAAAGAAAAGCCGCTTCAAATCCGGGAGGCTGAAATAGGTCAGGAGGCTGCGGAACTGGCCGAAAAAAAACAGGGACACCAACTGAAGCGGAAGCAGGATGCCGAGCAACTTCGGCCACCTTGCGGCCTGGTCCGCCGGGACGTCGAAATCAAACCGGACCAGATACCCGAGAAGGAACGAGCCCGCGAGGATGGCCGCGTATATCAAAAAGAGCATCGCCGCCCGTGCCGGGGGGGTAAGCGGTGTCAGCCTGTCGGTCAGTTTTGCCATGAATTTCCGTTCGTTTGATTTGCTGGATGTCACCTCGCAACTGTGCGCCGGAGACCTTCATCGACCCCGATGAGCGGCTTCCAGCCAACCCGCTCGAATGTCCGGGCGGAATCCACAAACAAGTTGCCGCACAATTTGCGGAAAACATCCATCCCGAACATGAAGTCCATCGAGAGCAGAAGGGATTTCGGGAAAGGGATCAGACGGCAGGGCGACTGCGTGACTTTGGCGATCCTGCGGATGAGCTCCGGTGTGGACAGATCCTCTCCATCGCTGATCAGCAGCGGAAGGCCGACCGCTCCCGGCGCATGGATGCAATTCAAAATCAGGGAAACGAGATTGTCGATGCTCACAAGGCTCCGCTTGTTGCGGATCGACTTCAATGGGATCGGCGCCCCGGATTCCACCCAACGGATCAGCCGGAACATGTTCGCGACATTCCGCGGGCCGTAGACAAGGGGCGGGCGGATGATGACCAGCTCGATGTCCGACTGGTCGAGTTCCTCCCGCAGCACCAGCTCGGCCATCAGCTTGCTGCGCCCGTAGTCGGTATCGGGAAACGGGACGGTGGATTCGCTGATGGCGACCGGGCTGTGGCTGGCAACAGCCCCGATGCTGCTCACGAAGATCATTCTCCTCACGCCGACCCGGCGGGCCTCCGATGCCAGCAGTCGCGCGTTCGTGATATTCGCGGTCTCAAGTGCCAGAGCGATATCGGACTTTTTGATCCGTCCGATCACCCCGATCCCCTCGGCCTTCCAATGAAAATGGGCCAGCCCTGCAAGATGGACAATGGTGTCGATGCCGTCCGCTGTCCCGCGCCAGTCGCAAAGCATTCCGCTGCTCGGCAGCGTAACCCACTCCACCCCGGAAATGTCGCCGGGCCCCCGGCTGGCCGCCCGCACGGCGTATCGGGCCTCCCGCAGCGCCGGAATCAGCGCCGAGGCGATGAAACCGGTGGCACCTGTGACGAGGATTTTTGAGGAAGGCACGGTGAGGAAATCCGCTATCGCTCAGAGCGGAAGCCCTTTTTTGAGCCGGAGCCGCTCGGCGATTTTTACGGCAATCATGAATTCATAAAAAGCGTAAAGGAGGCAAAAGACGAGCGATTCTTTTCCCTCCAGCCAGCCTCCGCGCAGGAAATACATGTGGGCGAAACGGGCCGGCGGCCTCAGCGGCCAGAGGTGCGCCGCCGCGACGCGGAGCCGGAGTTTTCGGGAAGTGGCCAGCGACGACGCATTGCCGGATTCGAGGAACCGCACAACCCTTTCCGCATCCCAGTCGGAATACCGCTCGTGGCGGGCCAGCCAGTCGGAAAACCCTTTCGAATTGGCATGGTGGTCGTATGGGACGGCGATTTTCCCGATGCGGCCGCCACCGCTGAAATGCTCCCAGACCCCCCCCTCGAACCTTGTGTCACCGGCCCTCACCAGGCGGGGATGCCAGTTCGGAAAGCCCTGGGTCCGCTTGAGCCACCGCCCCCAGAAGAGATACCTGGGAGTCATCTCGTAGGCGTCAAACCCGGCGTCGGAAGCTGCTGCCTTGCGAATTTCCGGAGCGAGATCGTCGGGGATCGTCTCGTCCGCATCAATGAAAAGCACCCAATCCCCACGCGAAAACCCGCAGTGGTCCAGGCACCAGTTCCGCTGCTCGCTGATCAGAAATTTCCCCTCCTGCCGACGGGTAAAAACCTCGGCCCCCAAAACGGCCGCCGCTTCCGGAGTGCCGTCGGAACTCCCGGAATCCACCACGCAAATCCGGTCGCACCAACGGAGCGAGGCAAGGCATCTCCGGATGTTGGCGCATTCGTCGAGCGTCAGGACAACCGCATGGATCAATGTGCTCACGTGTTCCCTTTCCCCGCCATTGTCGCCACCGCTTGCATCATGGCCAGCTCGAATGCCTGCGCCACCTTCGCCGATCCCAGCAAACCGCTTACAACGTCCGACCGCGACCGCCTCGCGGCGGGATCCTCCCGGCCTGCTCCCACAAAACGCCGGATCTCCCTCCTCCACAGACCGATCTCACGGGGGAGGGCGACCCCTTCCATCCACGCCGCCGCACCCACCTGATCAGAAACCAAGGCCCGGCACCCGCACGCGGCGGCCTCCACCGCGACATTCCCGAAATTCTCGTGCAGGCTGGGCATCAACAGGCAATCGCTTCCCGCGTAGGCGGCACGGACTTCCCCGGGGGGGGACGAATCCAACCACACGGCACGGCCCTCGAGGCGAAACGCCCGGAGCCGCGCCTGCAACTCGCCGCGAACGCCGTTGCGGTCATCCCCGATGAGAATCCACTTCCACTTCCCTTCCACTCGCGCGAGAACCTCGGGCAGCAATTCCAGTCCTTTTTTGTGGTGCAGCCTCCCGCAGCTCAACAGGACAAACTCATCTTCGCCAACCCCCAACCGCCGCCGCCAGGCATTCCCCTCTTCGGGATTCCACACCCAAAAATCCGTATCCAAAGGATTGGGGACGACCCGGACATTTTTCCTCCATCCCAGAAGCTTCATCTCCTCTTCCTCCAGGGGGGCGGTCGCGTGAATCCACGCGGCACGGGAAAGATGCCCCTTCTCCCGGAAGTGATAATACCCCCACTTCATAAGGCGGTTCCTGGTCCAGGCGTAGGGCCCGAGCGCCCCGTGCGGGGAAATTCCGTAGGGCACTTTCATGTCTCTGGCGACGCGTGCCGCCACGTTGCCGGCAGGCTGCCAAACGCCGGCGATATGGACGATATCCGCGCGGGAAAAATGTTCCCTGCAAGCCGCCTCGTATCCCGGGGATCGGACCCTGCCGCTGCTCCCGAGAATCTCCCCCTCCGTGCGGACGACCAGAACCCCTTGCATCTCCTCTTCGGGCAGCCGGTCGGCTCCCACGCGCGTCGTTACGACTGTGACTTGGTGCCGTCTCCGCGCGAGCGCTGGAAATAGCTGCGCGGCCCACGTGACAACCCCTCCCCACTCCCAGTCCGGCGCATACAGCGGCGTGGCCAGAACAACCCTCATTCCGCCCCCTCGCCAAAACATTCGCCCATCGAGGCGGCCAGGCGATGACAAACGGCCTCCCGCGTAAACAACTGTCGGTATCTGCGCCAACCCGCCATTCCCATGCGCCCCCGCAACCGCTCGTCCTCGAGCAACCGGACGATGGCATTCCCGATCGCTTCCGGAGAGTCCGGATCCACCGCGAAACCCGTGACATGGTCCTCGACGACCTCCCGCGAGGCATCCCGGTTGCCGCAGACGCAGGCCAATCCCCTCGCCATGGCCTCAACGAAAACAAGCCCGAACCCCTCCTGCTTCGAGGGCATGGCAAAAACATCGGTTTGCGCGTAAATCCCGGCCAGTTGATCGTCCGGGATCCGGCCCAAAAAATTAACCTTCGCCGCCGGCGCCCGAGTTGCCGCGAACCGCTCCAAGTCGGCACGGTCATCCCCGTCTCCCACGACGGTCAACGTGGCGGCAGGAACCCGCGCGACGACCTGCCGCATCGCCAAAATCAACTCGCGCGCGTTCTTCGCCATGCAGTGCTTGGTCAATCGCGTCACCAGCAAAACCCGCCCCCCGGACATCCGCGCCCCCTCCGGTTCGGGCGGCGGAACTCCCCCTCCCATGAGCCCGAGGGGCAGCACTTCGCGGGGCACAAGACGCAAATCGGGATTACTTTTCACGCATTGCCCCAAAGTAAACCCCGAGACAGACACGATGCGATCAGCCCCGCGAATGCCCCAGCGCGTCCGGGCTTTCAGCCGTCCCCAGACATCGACACCGTGGAAAAAAACGATGTACCGGCATCTCGAACGGAAGGCCAGCAGACGCGCGACAGGCGACAATCCGGCATGCATGCAGACAACGGCTCCCACATCCCGGGCCGGTCCCTTCAACGCGTGAAACATCATCCGGGGATAATTCCGGCCAAACCGCCGCCCAACCGGCCCGCAGGGCCCTCCCGTTTCATTGGCCGACCAGACATCGAGGCGGAAACCCAGGTCCTCCAATGTTCTTCCCGCCATCTCCGAAACGCGGCCGATCCCGTTGAGCCTCCCGTCAAAATACTCGGGGCACAGCATCACGCATCGATCACCGGCTTTTTTCATCGTGCCCGAATGGTCTGTTCGCAGGGAACCACAAAGATCTATCCCCGTCTCGCGCACTGGAGATACCCGAGATTCCCGTGCGTCCGCTGGCTCACCTGGAACCCGTGCCCCTCCAGGATTTTTCCCAGCTCCGCACCTTCGGCCCAGCCGCCATGATATTCCAGGCTGATCCGCTTCACCCGGCGCAGCCAGGTGGCGGAGGGCGTGATCAGATGATACTCGGCTCCCTCGATGTCGCATTTCATGAAATCGCACTCCCCCGCCTGAGCGATATAGGCTTCCGGGGAAAACCGGCTGACATGAGGATCTCCGCCCACCAGCTCGCGGATGAACGCGTTCTCTTCTCCCGCGTAGGCATTGAGGAATACGGCGCGCGACGCGAATCCGGCCTGTTCGACATTTGCTTTGGCGACGGCGACAAGGTCCGGCTGCGCCTCGACGGCGACCACCCGGGCCGCCGGAGCGTTGGCCAGGCCAAAGACCGCAAACACCCCGCAATTGGAACCCAAATCCAGAATGGTGCGGCATCCGCGGAGATCCTTGGCACCGGCGTAGCATTCGTTGCCGATAATTTCCCGCACGAGCCCCAACGAGCACCCGGCGAACGAGAAGACCCTGCCCGCCGTGCGAAACCTGACGGGAGATCCGAAAGCTTCATCGACAACCCCCAGGCTCCCCGCGCGCATCGCCCGTGGCGACAGAACGAGGAGGAGCCACAGCCACTTGAAAAATGACCGCGCTTCCAACACGCGGAACACATTCCAGATTTCCCGGGGCAATTTGAGAAGCCTTGGCATAACCCTGGGGAAAACAACCTTAACGTCCGACGGGCGCGGCGGAGTCCTCCGGCAGCGGACCGACAAAATATTCCGGATACCTGCCCATGATGGCCCCGGCAACAACCCGGTGTGCCGCCGCAGTGAAGTGGATGTCTTTTTTGAAAAAGAGGGTGGAATTTCCATGTGCCTTCCGGCTCGCCAGAAACGGTCCCTCCAAATCGATATAATCGACATGGTTCTCCCGGCACCATGCACCTGCGCGCGAAGCGAACGGGACCGGGCCGTCGGGGGGATCGCCCAGGATGTCCGCCCGGCGTGAAGGAACGGCAAGCAAGGTCAGTTGGGATCCGTTGTCCTCCACTTCCTTCTTCAGCCCGAGAATCATCCTTGCAGTCAGCGGAGAGATGTCCGGGCTCACTTCCTGATATTGTCCCGCGTCGGCCACCCTCGGATTGTTTTTCGCCGCGAACCCCGCCCGGATTTTGACAGTGGCGAAGCGGAGGGCGCGGAAAAGCGAACTCCTCCGGATCCAGGCCAGAACGGGAGGTTCAGGCTTGCCGACCACACACAGGGGAAGACCGTCCGCCCCGAATTTCGCCTTCGTGGAATAGACGGAGTCATCATTGACATCGTTCTCGTAGAGCAGGAGGAAAACATGGGTCGGACGGGTCCCGAGAATGCGGTTCCTCCAGAGGGGAACGTAGACCATCGGACTGTAGCTCGAGACACCCCAGTTGGAAAAAAACACGTCCGGTGCGGCGGCCCGGTTCAGCATCCCGGCAAAGCTTTTCGAGTAAGGCACCTGGGAGGCCTCGACAAACGAATCTCCAACCAGGGCAACATTGCGGGTGTGCCGCGCGGGATTCCACGCGATCTTTTTTTCGGGATCGGCCACGCGGCCCTCCGGATCCCAATAGACGACAAACGGGGCGAATTCGTTGTCCGGGCTGTAGCTCTTGAACGCGAAATCCCGCAACTTGACATGATCCAAAACCGGGTCCGGGATCAGCGGCTCCGAAGCGGGTGGAGGACCGAGAAAACGCAGGCCGACCTCCAGCAGGCAGATCGCGAAAATCGTGCTCCCGGCAACCAAAAGGATCCTCGCAGCGACCCCCTTCATGGAAATCGCATTCAATACTGTCGCTCGTAACCTGCGGGCTCTCCCTCCTGCTCCAATGGGACCCAATACGTGCCTTCCCCGCGACGCCTGATCTGCAAGGGGTCATGCCCGGACAGCCGCATCGCCACCCCAATCGGGAAAAAGGCCAAATAATAGAACGCGGAAAAAAGGAGCGGGAACATGATCTTGCTCCCGGCCCACGCCAACCCCATCCATGCCCAATACGCCGGGAGAACGATTCGCCAGCCGAGGATGGCGGGAACCCCGATCAGGATCGCTCCCGCGAGCGTTCCGAGCCCGGCATGAAGATGCGGCGTGAACCCCCACGCAAACGGCCAAAAGGCCTTGGACAGGCCGATGAGCCCAAAACCGATCAGGATGACAAACCCGAAACCGCGCAGGTCTTTGGCGGTGGGATTCCAGCGGATTTCAACCATATCAGAACAGCGTGTAGATGAAAGGTGCCGCCGCCGGGCTGATCGCCGCCAGCGCAATGAGCGCGGCGAAAATGACCGCGATGACAAGGATCGGGACAAGCCAATACGCTTTGTGTTTGGCGAGGAATCCCAGGAGTTCGTTATGCAGCTTTTGACGTTTGGCCATACGGGTTGTGCGGGGTTGAGAGATGGGGCTAATCCAGGTGGAACTGCGCTTTGTATTCTTCGGCTCCCGGCATGTGGGGCTGTTCCTCTTTGAGGAAAATCCGGCTTTCGATCACGAGCGCGTCCATGTGCGTGAGCATGAAGCACCGGTAGGCATCGGAGGGGGTTCCGACGATCGGCTCGCCGCGGATGTTGAAGCTGGTGTTGACCAGAACGGCGTAGCCCGTCTGCTTTTGGAATTCTTTGATGAGCCGGTAAAACCGCGGATTGCGGGCTTCGTCGACCGTCTGCACGCGGGCGGAATAATCCACATGCGTGACGGAGGGAATATCCGACCGGATGTCGTTCAACTGGTCGATCCCGAATTTTTCCTTGCCGACATCCGAACCGACAACACGCCGCGCCTTGTTCACCGGTGCAACGAGGAGCATATACGGGCTCTCCTCATCGAGATCAAAATAATCCGAGACGCATTCCCGGAGCACGGCCGGCGCAAACGGGCGGAACGATTCGCGGAACTTGATTTTCAGGTTCAAAATCGACTGCATTTTCGTGTTGCGCGGATCCCCGAGAATGCTGCGCCCGCCGAGCGCCCTCGGGCCGAATTCCGCCCGGCCCTGGAACATCCCGACCACTTTGCCTTCCGCCAAGAGGGCCGCCACTTTTGTGCAGAGATCGGATTCGGTCGGGCACAGGTGCGACACGGAAGGATGTTTGGCGAGGTCGGCCACGATTTGCCCGTCCCCAAACGCCGGCCCCAAAAACGAGCCTTTCATGCTGTCCGTCGAGCCGGTTTTGCGCGGGTTCCCGGCAATCTGGTGCCACCCGAAAAGCGCCGCGCCCAAGGCACCGCCCGCATCGCCCGCAGCCGGCTGGATCCAGATCGATTCGAAGGGGCCTTCCCGGAGCAGCTTCCCGTTCGCCACGCAATTGAGCGCCACCCCTCCGGCCAGGCAAAGGTTTTTCAGCCCGGTTTGCGCATGCACGTGTCTCCCGCACCGCAGCATCACCTCCTCGGCCACCGCCTGGATGCTGGCGGCAAGATCCATTTCCCGCTGGGTGAGCCGACTCTCCTGGCGGCGGGGCCCGCCCCCGAACAGCCGGTGGAACTTCCCGTTCGTCATCGTGAGCCCCTGGCAATAGTTGAAATAGCTTTGGTCGAGCCAAAACGACCCGTCTTCCTTCAAGTCGATCAGGTGGTCGTAGATCGCCCGCGTATACTTCGGCTCCCCGTAGGGTGCCAGGCCCATCACCTTGTATTCGCCGGAATTGACCTTGAACCCCGTGTAGTAGGTGAACGCGCTGTAGAGCAGGCCCAGGGAATGCGGAAATCGGATTTCGTTGCGGAGGCGGATCCGGTTCCCCTTTCCCTCTCCCCACGTCGCCGTGCTCCACTCCCCCACCCCGTCGAGCGTGAGGATCGCCGCCTCCTCATACGGGGAGGGAAAAAACGCGCTCGCCGCATGGCTCTCGTGATGGGAGGTGAAGTAAATCGGCCCCCGGAACTCGTCGTGAAACCCCCGGTCGATCTCTTTTGGCAAAAACAGCTTTTGCTTGAGCCAGAGCGGCATGGCCAGAAAGAATGATCTCAATCCCCGTGGGGCAAACGCCAGATACGTCTCCAGAATCCGCGCGAATTTCAGGATCGGCTTGTCATAAAACACCACCGCGTCGAGCGAGGAAGCCGTCAGCCCCGCCTCGCGAAGACAGAACTCGATCGCGTGCGCCGGAAAACGGAAATCATGCTTCACGCGCGAAAACCGCTCCTCCTGCGCGGCGGCGACAATTTCGCCGTCGACGACCAGCGCGGCCGCGCTGTCGTGGTAAAAGGCTGAGATCCCGAGGAATGACTTCATGAAATTGGCAGGTTCTTATCGGCGATCCGAGGGGGGCTGGCAACAAGTTTCAAAGCGGTCCAATGCCTGGGCAAGGGTGTATTTTTTGAGATAAGCCTCCCTCGCCCGCCTCCCCATTTCATGCGCCCGGGCTGGATCGTCTGCCAAGGCCACGATGGCGCGGGCAAGCATCATCGCATCCCCGGGCCGCACTAGAAGACCGCAATCCTCTTCGAGCACGACACGGGCGATTTCCGAGTCCCCGGGCACCGCCGCGATCACCGGACGCCCGGAAGCGAGGATGCCGTAGAGTTTGCAAGGCACAGCCAACCCCTCCAGCCCGTTCCGCTGCGAAATCAAGGCGGCATGGCAGGCGGAAAGGGAATCCGCCAGACGGTCCTTTGGCTGAAATGGCAGCCACCGGATGTTGGACAAATCGTGTTCGGACGCCAGGCATTCGGCGGAAGCTCTCCGTCTCCCGCCCCCGACCATCAGAAAACAAATGTCTTCCCTGCCGCGCAAAAAAACCGCGGCCTCCACGATTTGCTCCAAATCGTGCCAGAGGCCCATGTTGCCGGAATATTGGACGACAAACCGATGCTCCAGCCCGAGCTCCCGAAAAAGCGCTGTCGCCCCCGCAAGGGTTCCGTCCGCCGGTTCGACCGGGCTCCAGTGGGGAATCACATGGGTTTTTTCGGAGTCCAGTCCGTAAATGGATCGCAGGCGTCCGGCCATGTCGCGTCCGAGCGCGACAGTGAACTCCGCATTCCGAAACGCCCACCCGTTCAGGGATCTCCAGAATTTCACGATCATCCCCTCCCGCATCACCCCGAGGGCAACCAGTCCATCCGGATAAAGATCCTGGATTTCCAGAGCATAACGCCCGCGGCAAAGCTTCCGGAAAAACGATGCCCAAACCGGCAGGAAGGGAGGATTGGTAACAACCAGCGCCAGCCTGTCGGGATCCTTGAGAAGCTCCAGCGCGGCTCCTCCCATATACGCGGCGTAGTGGATCGCGCGGAACCCCAGCGAGCGCTTGAAATCCAGCCGCACCCCGACCCGCCGGATTTCGACTCCCCGCCAGCGCTCCCGCGCGGGCACCCGCCCAACACCATCACCCGGCGGAAAACCGCAGATGACACGGATATCCCAGCCCCGGGCAGCCAGCCCGGACGTCCAGTCGGCAAAAAGCTGCGCCGTGGATTGCCCGTCGGGGTGGAAGACCTGGCAATACAGCGTCAGGGCTTTCCCGCTGGAAACAGGTTCCGGCATGCTCAGTGCGCAACCCCCTCGCCGCAGAGAGCCTTCACAAATGTCATGGCAAGGATTTTCAAATCGAAAGCCAGGGACATGCGCCGCATATACTCCGCGTCAAACCCGACCTTGACCGGTATGGGCAACTCGTCCCGGCCGTTCACCTGCGCCCATCCCGTCAGCCCGGGAAGCAGAACATCGACCCCCGCCTCGGCGCGCAGGGCGATCAAATCAGCCTGGTTGAACAGGGCGGGACGCGGGCCGACAAAACTCATCTCCCCCTTCAGGATGCTCCAAAGCTGGGGAAGCTCATCCAAACTCGTCTTGCGCAAAAACCTTCCCACCGGGGTGATGAAAACCTCTGCGGAGGCGAGCAGGTGGGTTGCCACCTGCGGGGTATCGACACGCATCGTCCGGAATTTCGGCATCGAAAATATCTTGTTGTGGCGGCCGACACGCTTCGACCAGTGGAGTGCCTGCCCGGGAGAAGAAAGCCGGATGGCGGCCCACAGAAACGCAAGAACCGGCAGCAAGGCCAGCAGGAGGGCCAGGGAGAAAAATAGATCAAACAGTCGTTTCATCCGCCCCCCTTCAGGCCGCCCGTCGGGCGATGAGCCCCAAAACCCGCTTCCTGACATCTTTGTCGAGCGATTTCCATTGAAAGAATGCCAGGATCAGAATACCCGAACCCGCGAAAAATACCGACCAGATGGCGAGGGAAGGAAAACGCGCGCAGACAAACAGCCCGAGACCCATCGCCCCGATTTGGGCGAGGGAAAGGAAAACCGGCACCAGCGGAATATCGCCTCCCAAATCTCTAAGGCAACGGCGGGCCGCAAAAAAACAGACCGCCGCAGCCAATCCCTCCCCGGCCAACAGACTCAACCCCGCAACGGATATTCCGCCCTTTTGCAAAAACAGCCAAGCCAGGGGCAAAGTCGCGAGGGCCCTCGCGAAAACCGCCATCGTCTGGGGCGGAAGGAGGTTCACCCCATGCAAATACGTCTGGAGCGGGGTCGCCCATTGACGGAAACAAACCGACACCACCACCAGTGCAAACAGGAGCGGGTCGAAAGGCAGGACTCCGCGCGTCCAAAGTGTGTAGAGCGGTTCGAGAACGGGGGCCCCGGCGCTGAACCCCAGGCAGACGAGGGTCCCCGCAGCGCACCACGCAAACCCGAACACCGCAGCAAGCTTCGACGGCTCACGCTGAAAATGGTATCGCACCACGTCGGGCAGCACCGGATACAAAATCACGGACACCCCCTGGAGGGCGGTGTTGGCGACCGTGCGGATTGTCGTGAATACGGCCACTTCGACCGGAGCGAGGATCGCCATCACCAGCAGGACGAGCCCGCTCGATGCCAGTTGCTCCACAAGGCCGTTGACCGTCAAAACCAGCGAGGCCCGAAAGTTCTTCCAAGCCAGCGGCAGGTCCCCTCCCCTCCACCACGGATACAGCTCCGGCCACAGCCTCCGGACATCCCAAAACATATAGAGGTTGCAGATTCCCCATGCCACGATTTGGGCCAGCATCGCTCCCGCGATGGAAGCGCCCAGAGCCGCAGCTCCCACCAGCGCCAAAAACCCCGCGAGGTAGTAGCAGATGGAGATCGCCTGCGCGCGGGCAAAAAGGCCTGCCGGCTGATACAGCCTTGCCAGAACACCTCCGACCGAACCCTGGGCAACCCAAAAAAGCAGGTAGGCAAAAAATGCGATCCGGAACCCCTCCCTGCCCGCCCCATCCGGCACCGGCCCGCTCAACCATTCCACCCTCCCGAAAAAAAACAGGAGAACGCCCGCCAGAAGCTCGACCATCGCGATGGCGAACGCACACAACACCCCCGATGCGAATACCGACCTCAGCCGCCGCCGGTCGACAACCCAATACCTGTTGAACAGGTTGCCCACGAAGCTCTGATGCCCGATGTCGAGCCTGGTCACGAGCGAAGTCGCCGCGATGACCGCCATCCACATCCCGTATTCCGACGGGCTCCAAAACCTCAGCAGGATGGGGACCTGCACAAGCGTCTGCAGCATGGACAGGAAAAACGAGACGCCGGCCAGGAGGGAACCCGACGCCACACGCCGCTCGACCGGAAGGGATTTCTGGATCAAATTCCCGTGCTTTCCTGCTGGGGCCGCGCCGTGAAAACCATCTGGTATCCGAACAGCCCGGGAAAGGCGGAGGATGCCCAGGCATCGACCGGCCTGGTCAGCGCCCGGGAAAAAAGGCTCCGCCGGAACGGGATCGGAAACGAACCCTCCGCCTCCGCGGTCACCACCTCAAAACCGGATGAAGCCAGCAGCCTCTGCGCGCTCGCGAAGGTATACCACCGGAAATGCGTGTTGTCCATCAGCCCGGACTCCTCGTATTCGAATCGCCCGGCCAACAATTTCCACCTGTTCTTGTAAAAGAGCATGTTCGGCAGCGCCACGACAAGCAGACCTCCCGGCACCAGCCGGTCGCGGATGTCGTGCAGCAGCTTGTTCGGCCAGCAGATGTGTTCGAGCACGTGCGAGCACAAAACGAGATCGTAGGAACCGGAAAGGCCCGCAGGAAGGCCCTGCTCCAAATTATGGATCACAACGCCGCGACAAAACTTCGATGCCTCGTCGCGCTCTGATGCGCTCAACGTAATCCCGTCCACAACTTTTCCCGCAGCCTTCAGAATCCTCGCGTTGTCTCCCGCCCCGCACCCCACATCCAAAACCGTTCCGACTGTCGCGGGAACGCGCCTGAGAACGGCGGCGTTGCCATCGTTCTTGTAGGATTTCTTGTCCGCCGATCCCATCGTCGTTGGCGTCATGGCTTGAGCCGGTAATACAGGCGCCCGTAAAATTCGCGGATCGCCGTCTCTGACACCTCCAGAGCCCCGGAGTTTGGAACCAGATCCATCAGGCTCACTGACGTCGGATGCGAACTCCTGAAATCGACGGGAAACGGGATGACTTCCATGCCGACCTTCTCGAAAAGGCGCTTGGCTCTCGGCATGTGGTAAGCCGATGTGACGAGCAAAACCCGGGGATTCCGGGACGGGACGTTTTCGGCTGGATGGAAGCGCTCGCGAAGCACTTGCGAGACGCCGACGGCCTCGTCCGCAGTGTTCAAGACTTTTCGGGTCGTCGCCAGCGCCGCCGCCGGAACCCCGAGCAATCGGGCCTGCTCGACGAGGACCGCCCCTTCGGGTTGTGCCGCCGCATCCCACGGAAGCCATCCCCCGGTAAAAATCAGCAAAGGGGCCTTCCCCGCATTGTATAACTGCACACCGCCAAAAAAGCGATCCGGGTCATTCCACTCGATCACCTTGGATTTCCCCTGTTCGTTCACCCCGGCCCCACTCAATACCACTATGGCATCCGCAGACAACGCTTCATCCGCCGTGAGCCGCTCCAGATTTCCTTCGAGGGAAGCGAACAGGTGTTTTGCGACAAGCGGCACGCTGAAAAAACACAACACGCACAAGCCGACGAAAACGACGGCCCTCCTTTTGAGAAGCAGGCCCGCCGCCAGCAGAAGAACTGCCAGCGTGAACGGCATGAAAAAAAGGGGAAGGATTTTGTGCAGGTAAATCATGGCTCCATGCCGGGACGGGCCCTGGGAACAACGGCATTGAAAAGAACGCCGGGGAAATGGGCGACCCCCAGTTTCAGTCTCGTGCCGTCCTGCTCCCTCAAGCCGCTGGCCATGTGACGGGTCCAGCGCAGGAGCAGGTTGAAATACTGCCTGAGCAGATAGTGCCGGGCACTCTGGCCGGTTCGCCTGCAATACAGACGGATCGCACTCTCCATCATCCTGTGCTGGATGAACACCTTCCCCCAGTCGAACCCGCGAAGCGGCGTGTCCCCTTCGTCCGTCCTGATCAAAGGGAGGTCCACATACGCCATGTCATGGCTCAGCGAAATTCGCATCCACATGTCCACATCCGCCCAGTTCCGGAATTCCTCGCGAAACGGCAGCAGATTTTCATACACGGACTTTCTCACCATGACGGTGCCCCAGATCGGCGAACTCCACTTGCCCAAAAAATGATTTTCAAAGAAGACGACCCCATCGCTGAGCGGTGGAATTTCCGTGTTGAGCCAGAATTGTGGCGGGGCATTCCCGGGGCGCGGCGACTCGAGCCCGCAGTAGACCATGCCAGCCGACGGGTTCCTGGCGAGTGCCTCCGCCCAAAGCTCGATGAGCCGGGGATCAAATTCGTCCGCGTCGTGCAGGTTGGCGATATAATCGCCTGTGGCCTGCGAGATCACCGCGTTGAGGTTGCCCGGCATGTTCAGGTTGCGCTCGTTCCGGTGGTAGACGAAATGCGGAAAAGCATCCTTCCATTTCATCGCAACCGCCGTGGGGTCGTTTGGCGAGCAGTCGTCCCAGAGAAAAACCTCGTCGGGCACCCGCGTCTGACGCGCCAGAGACTCCAGTGTCACGCCCAGCTTCTCGGGACGGTTGAAGTGCGTCATGCAGACGCTGATCCGTGGAGCGGTCATGGCCTGTCCGCTCCGACGCGCTCCAGGATCGAAGCCATCACCTCGTCATTGGAGAGCTTCAGCCCGACCACCCGCTTCTTTGCGCGGACGGCCATCCGCGCACACTCCGCAGGGTCGGCCAGCAGCCTGCGGCAAGCCTCCGCACATTCATCCGGAGTATTCCAGAAAACCGCCTCGACCCCCTCCCGATACATCTCCATGTGCTCCGTCGTTCGCTCAGCGCAAAATGCCGCCGAGCCGATGAATGGGATTTCCACGGATCGCTGGGTGTGCAGGTCCTGGTTTCCCTTGGACAGCAGGCCGATGGCGATCCGCGCAGATTCAATCGCTTCGACATATGCCCTCCCGTAAACCGACCCTCCCAGCCAGCGGCCTTTCAAGTCCGGCCACTCCGGCGAACGCCGCCAGCCATTGCCGAGAATGGAAAGCGACAAACCCCGCTGTAAAACTGCCCGCGCAAACGGGCCGCGTTCCGGCATCCAGCTCCCCACAAAAATCACGTCATGCACCTTCTTCGCTTCCGCCGCCCCGGGAGAAGGGGCATGCGCGACGGGATCGTAGGAAAAATAGACGCGCATCACGTCCTTTGCTCCGGCCCGACGTGCTTCGGACACATTCCCAACACGGGGAACAACCGTCAGATCGTGAAGGGGAAGGCATTGGCGGTAAAGGTCCCATTTTTTGTGGTCGCGGCTTTGAAACGCATTGTCGGTCATATAGTTGACCACCGGTGCGCGGGACTTTCTCAACCAGCGATAAAACGCGGGCGAAAGCTGCGCGCCGCAATCCACCCAAACCAAATCCCACGATTCATGCAGAAGCCGTGCGCGTAGCCGGGACGCCACAATGCCAGCAACGAGCCGGTATCCTGTCCGCACATTGAAGGAATCGAAAAACGGGATCCGCCCCTGCCCGGGAATAAGCCTGCCCGGATTCCATGCCGTCACCTCATGCCCCAGACGCCGCAATGCTTCGCGCCTCTGCGCGCATGTGCCGTCGGGCCAACTGTCTCCCAAATAAAGAATTTTCATTCCCAAAGCGACTGCACGGGCAGAAGGGTGAGCCGTTCGCCGAAGGAAACCACCTCCTCACCCGTGTAGAGCAGAACGCCCGCACGGAGCCGCTCGCCGAATTCTTCTGCCAACGACCGCAAGCCTCGAAAATCCTTGCTGGTGATCGTCGCACCGGCTTTTACCTCAACTGCGACAAGCCCCCCCCCGGGGCCTTCCATCAAGAAATCCACCTCTGTTCCGGCTGCGGTGCGGTAATGGTATAGCCCGGTTCTGAATGTTGCCGCCGCCCCGAGCTTCAGCAGCTCCATCCCCACGAAATTCTCCAGCAAGGCACCGAATCGGGAGCGATCCCGCATGAACGCACCGGCATCCAGACCGGCAAGGTGGGCGCACAACCCGGAGTCCGACAAAAGATATTTCGGTGACTTCACGAGTCGTTTCCCGCGATTTTCCGACCATGCCGGCAGGCGAACCAATAAAAAAAGAAGCTCCAGGAGCCCCATGTAGCGCACCAGCGTGGTGTGAGGAACTCCCAGAGCACGTGAAAGCTCCGCCTGGTTGACCATCCCTCCCGTCCTGCTCGCCAAAAGCGATAACAGGCGCGGCATGTCGGTAAGCCCGGCAATTTGCGACAAATCCCGGATATCGCGCTGAAGGATTGCGCTCACGTAGGCGGCAAACCAAGCCGCCCGCCGCCCCGGGTCTTTCCTTGAAAATGCCTCGGGAAATCCTCCTGCCAGCACCCGCTCCTCGATCGTCATTCCGGCAGCCTCCATGCGCCCGCTCGAAAACGGTTTCCCTTGAAACAGCTTTTCAACCAAATTCCCGCCCGCCCCCACGATTTCCGCCTGCGCCAACGGCCACAGCGTCAGAACCTCCATGCGACCGGCCAAGGACTCAGAAACGGAGGGCAGCAGCAGAATATTCGCGGAACCAGTCAGCAAAAACCTCCCGGGCCTCCTGTCCCGATCCACCTCCGCCTTCAAGGCGGGAAACATCGTCGGCACACGCTGGACCTCGTCAATAATCAGCCGCCCGCCCGATTTCAGCACTGCAACAGGATCCGCTGCAACCGCCCCCATCACCGCAGCGTCATCCATCGTGAAATACGCCCCGCCACCAAACTCCCGCACCATCGTCGTCTTGCCCGCCTGACGCGGCCCGTTAACGAAAATAACAGGCGTATCCGCCAAAGTTTCCTCCAAACGATTTCTTATTAATCTTCGATACATGGTTTAATTTTCACCACTTCGCGGTCAAAACCAAGTCAAATCGGCTTCGCGGGACGTCCGCATGCGGCAAGAATCGCCTCTCTCATTCCTGCGGCAGCCGCATCCAACGAATACTGCGCCGCACGCGCGCGGCAGGCCCCCGCATAACGCGCTTGGCCGCCTGGAAATTCGGCCATCAGAGAACCCAGGGCACAGGCCAGGCCCCCGGCATCCCCGGCACGAAAAACCCGTCCCGTCCCGGTGTCAGGAACGAGATCATCGTGGCATCCCACCGCATCGGAGACGACGGCTGGCAGGCCAAACTGCATCGCCTCGTTGACAACGAGCCCCCAGGTTTCCCGGGCTCGCGAAGGCAGGACGAATACGTCCCCGACAGCATAGGCCCGACCGATTTCTGCCTGATTCAAAAACCCGAGCATGTGGAGCCGGTCTCCCAGAACAGATCTCCCGGCATCCTCGACCTCCGTCCCGAGCGGGCCGCTTCCGGCCACCACAAGGTGCAGCGACGCCCGGTCCGGAAGGCGGCGGATGGCCTCGATAAGAACCAGCGGGTCTTTCTTCTCGATCAACTTTCCGCAAAACAAGAGCGCCACATCGTCTTTTCCGATCCCGAGGGCTTCCCGGAGATCGGCCCGCCGACCCATCCACTCCACCCTCTGTGATTCCACCCAGTCGGAATTCACGCAGAATGGCGACCAGGACATCCTCGATTCTCCGACGCCGAATTTCCGGAGATGCCTCTTCGCCCGCTCTCCGACAACCGCAAAGTGCGAAACCGAGCGGTAGAGCGACCGCAGGATCACCGCCCGGACAGCGCGTTTGATGCCACGGCTCCCATAGGCTTCATCCGAAGCATCGTGACGCATCACCACCCGCGAACCGACAACGGCAGCCGCTGCAGCAATCCCATACCAGAAGGCCGCATGGTAGGCGGTCATCACCACCGCATCCGGCCGCCCGGCCAGCAACGCTTTCACGGCCGACCTGGGCCCGGGCCGAAAAAAACTGGACCCGTCGACCTTCCCAAACCCATCGAGATACCGGAAGTCATACCCCTCGAGCAGAGGGACATCCCAGACAACGTCTTCCTCAAATTCCTTGTCGCGGTATCCCCGCACGCTGAAATCGCTCCCGTAATAAACCGTCACGCCCATGTCCCCGAACCCCGCCAGCTTGCGCCAAAGCGGAGCGTAATACTGGATCGGGTGGGTGTTGAAGACAGCCACCCGGATTCTTCCCGGGGCCGTCCCGGTGGACACGTGGCTTTTCAAGGGCGGATCAACGGCGGATTTTGCGCCGGATGGCACTCATCAAACATCGGGCGGAAAGCTTGATCCCCAGACCGCCGGTGAGGACATGCTCGAAAAAGTCCGCGCGCATGGCCGGGACGGCAATCAGGCCGGGACGGGCATAAAGCATCGTATTAAAGCGATACCAAGGCGGCAGGTCGGAATGGTCGAGCAGCCTGGGACGGATCGCGTCGAGGGGCTCGTATCCATGCCTCCGAAACTGTGCCGCCCACCAGTTCGCCCATTGCTCGTTCAGATGGTTTTGCCCGCCTTGTCCGGGAAATGCCGCGGAAAAAAGAACGGCGTCGCCGTGGCGGACCAGACAATCCACGAACTGCCCGGCACAGGAGAAGGGGAGGTGTTCCGCCACTTCCAGGCTCACGACGAGATCGAACCTGCGCCCAAAATCAAACGGCCTCGTGAGATCCGCAGCCCGGAAGCGGTCGCGCGGGATGCAAAGCCGGTCCGTTGTGAGGTAGTCCCCGTCCACCGCGAGGACATCCTCGACCCCGGCATCGAAAAACTTCCGCGAGAAGTGACCGAGCCCGCAACCGACATCCAGCACGCTTTTCGGACGGAACATTTCCATCAAACACCCGACGACAATCTCTGCGGAGCGCAGATCGTTGCCCAGCTCCTCGCTGGAATGCAGATAGGCAGGCGGGGATTGTGTCATGATGAGAACCAGCAGGCAGGCAAAATGCTAAGGATGCGCTACCAGGTGGGCCAAGCTGTCAACCAGTTTGTGCAAAACCACTTTTTTTGCGGCGTGATACTCGCAAATGGCATCCGTCACCCCCCGATGAATTCCAAAATCATGACACAGAATCTGAGTGTCCTTGCTGGCGACAGAAAGCGCCAGGTCGAGATCGCTTTTGCAGGCATGATACGAATGGTCCCCGTCTATGAAAAAAATCCCGATGTTTTTCGGAAGGTCGCGCGATGAAAGCTTGGCACTGTCCATTCGGATTGTTGTGAGACGGCCCGCCAGGCGTGCGGTGTTTTTTTGGAATTCTTCAAATGTGCTAAGTTTCTCCCCCATGTGAGGGGCCTTTCTGTCCTGAAAGTTGCTGGAGGGATCTTCGCACATCCCCTCGTTCATCCAAGTATCGATGCAAATAAGGGGCGTGGCGAAATTCTCCGTCGCGGCCGCCATAACCGAGATCGAGGCACCGATCCAACTCCCGATTTCCACGATCGAAGAACCCTTCGCCAGAAGCCGGGCTGTCCGGAACAGGCTGATTCGTTCCCTGTAGGACATGTGGGTGGGAATGCGAAGTGGCCCGAACCCGATAATCCGGGCGGCGTAGAGATGTTGCAAGATTTTGTCCGGCGGGATCATACCCGTATTTGTCTGTTCTTGTTGTTCATGTGATGTCGAAATCAGGCGATATCAAACGCTTTCTCTGTCATCGTAACGCGCCCGGTTCCGGGACCATGTGAAATCGAGATATTTTGAAACGAGCAAGCATAAAACCGCCGTGGCCAGCAGTTGCTTCGGCGTGTCGTAAAAAAACGTCCACCAGGTTCCGAGGACAGTCCCAAACGGCCTACTCCAAAAAAAAGTCAGCGTGAAGAGAAGCAAGACCCAACCCCAGAGGGTCCCGCGCCGCCACCAGGTCAACATCCACCGTACGAGTGCCCCGTAGATGCCATAGGCGGCCAGAACAACGAGGGGAATGCCCGCCCATCCAAACCTCCTGTAAGCATCGGCTGTCAGCGAAATGCTCATGCCGACCACCTGTGTCGGAGGAGTCCCGTAGGTAAGGATGATCGCCTCCGCATCCAGCAGCCTCGGTTTGTTCCTCGCGAGTGTCGTGGGGATCCACGTGAGTGGGATGGCCCCGAAGCCGGAAAAGCCGGCGTGGGCCACCGGCACCGGTGTCTTGGCGAACACCAATGCGTCTTCGACCCCCAAAAACGAATACCCGAAATCGAAAACCGTTTCGGGCCTCCACTTCGAGCTGTCCCAGTGGATGACGGAGCTGCCGAATGCCCGATACCTCGCCGAGACATCGCTTGCCCTGGACCGGTTGTATTCGTCCGACTGGCGATAAACATAAACCGCAAAAACAACGACAAACCCGGCTGCGGCGAGCGACGCGAGAACCATCTCGGTTTTCCACGTGCTGGAGGATCTGAAAAAGTAATATCCGGCCAACATGAAACAGCACGGGTAGAGGAGGTATCCCCTGGATCCGGTCACGAGCGCGGCGCAGAAATACGCGCCCACGAGAATGGCGACAACCGTTCTCCCCGCCCGTTTTTTGGCCCACAGCCGCGGCACGAAAACAAAACCGAGCATCCCCCATTTGGGCGCGATGGCGAACAGCAACCGCACGCAGGTCTGCAAGGCGTCAGGCTCGTGGAGAGCCGCGTTGAACTGGCCTTTGTCTTCGAGCCCGACACCGATCCGGATCAGGACCATTCCCGCGCTGATCAGAAGGAGCACCCAGCCCATCACGTCGATTTCGCGTCGCAAATTTGGCCGCATGCCTCCGAACAACGAATCGCCCGTCAGCCGCGGGACCATCCTGAAGCCGCCGTAATAATACCCGATCCACGTCAACGGAAAGGACGCGAGAAAAACAAACTGGATCGTCCTCAGGGAGGGGTGCCAGTCCGCCACGCCGTAAATCGTCATCCTCAGCGCGTTGGGCACCTGCCAGTCCATGATCGGGATGCCGATCCCGACACCGAGCGCAGCCCAGCATGTCACGGCCGTGAACGGAGGAAACAACATCCGGTCGATGAGCCGCCGTTCCAAAAAAAATGCGACGAATGCGGTGGAAATGCAGAGCGGGGCAAGCGCGACGACCGGCGAGAGCGGCCAGAGCGAAATCCCGGCGCAGACTGCGGCCAATACCGTCATCTGCGGCCGCATGATGATCCAGGAAAGAACAGGAAAACTCCTTTCGAATTCTTTCGCTTCGCCAAGTGGTCGAAGGAGATGGAGGATGCGGTTCATTAGTCTGTTTGCAGGCTTCCAGCGCGTGCTTTTCTATCAATGCTTATGCGGGATTCCCGCAGTGGCCTCCCATGCATTTGTGCAAATAGTCCGCCAGCAGGGTTTCCAGCCTTGCCGAGGCAAAATCCCCGATGGCTCGCCGTCTTCCCGCCTGCCCCATTTTTCTGCACAAGCCCGGGTCTTCAAGCAGTTGGACGAGGCATTTTCTGATTTCTTCCGCATCGCCGGGAGCGTGAAGAAGGCCGGTCTCGCCATCCAGAACCGCATCGGTGATGCCATAGATCCGCGATGCGACGGACGGTAATCCCGCCGCTGCAGCTTCGATGAGAACAGACCCGAATCCCTCGCGATAACTCGGAAGGCAAAAAATGTCGGCGGCGGCCATGTAATGCTCCACGTGGTTGGAATAGCCCACCGCATGGATGCCCGGGGATTTGTGATCGGCCAGGAGGTTTTCTTCATCCGGCCCCACTAAAATCATTTGGAGCCCGCGATAGCCGGATTGGAGGGAAGAAAACGCTTCGAGCAAATCGAGGACGCCTTTTTCCCGCTTCATGCGACCCGCATATAAAAGGCAGGGGCGGTCCGGGTCGATTCCCAGTCCCGCGCGAATGTTCTTCCGCGCATCGGAATCCGGGCGAAACTTTTCCACGTCCACCCCCGAAATCGAGCCATGCCCGAGAACCTCGATGCAACCTGTTTTCGCGATCCCCTCCGCGACAAGGAAATCCCTTTGCGAGGGACTGTCGGCGAGCACATGCGTCGCGCAGCTGGCGATCACCCGATCAACCGCTTTGAGGACCGTCCGGGGGAGCCCTTTTTTGTTTGCCCAGACCTGCCCGGTAAAACAATGAACTCTCACGGGGACGCCAGCTGCAAGCGCGGCCGCCATGCCCAGCAACCCGCCTTTTGGCGTGACGGTCAATACGACTTCGAATCGCCGGTTCACGTAGATTCTCCAAAGCCTCCAACACGCCAGCATGTCATGGCAGGGGGAAATCGCGCGGCGGATTTCCACGCCGAGCAATTCCACATCGTCCGGGAGCGAGATGGAAATGTCCGACTCTTTCCTGTTCACGCAGACGACCACGCGCATGTCCCGGGCGAGCCGCTTGATATGCCCGAGCAAAAATGCGTTCAAGACGAACGGGCTCGTCAGCGTGATGCACAGGGACTTCACCGGCATCTTTCAGCGGCCCGCTGGCAGGGCATCGAGTTTGGCGGTGTCCGCGCAGATCGCGGGAATATCAGGCTTCGCGTCTTCATCCCCGGGCAGGATTTCGACATGGCTCATGGAGAGTCCGGATGGCACGAGCAGGTCCTGCATGAGATCGGAGAGCACCACGCCGCTTCCGCTCCCCACATTGTAGACCTCCCCCCTTTTCCCGTGCTCCATGATCCGGACGTAAGCCTTCACGGCATCGCTGACGTGAAGGTAGTCCCTGAGCGACGCCAAGGAACGCACGCGGATGGTTTCCTGCAGGCCCTGCCGGACACGCTCGATCTGTTGGGAGACGCGGCCTGGAAAGAGCGAAGGCGGGCATCCGGGCCCAAACAGATTGAAGGTCCTCGCCATCACGATGTCCACACCGTGATTCCTGACATAATAGTCCATGAGCACGGACTGCATGACCTTTGTCAGGCCGTAGATGGAAGCCGGTCGAAGCGGGCAGGTTTCAGAGACCGGCCCGCCAGGAGCAAACCCGTATTCCGCAGCGCTCCCGACGAGCAAAACGCGGCATTCAATCCCCAGCGCACGGAGTGAGTCGAGCAGGCTGCGGGTGGTGGTGACATTCGAATGAAAGTCCGTTTCCCAAGAATTCGTAAAGCTGCCGATGCAGTGAAAAATCCCCGTCGGCAGAACCTTTTTGAGCAGGCCTCCGACCATGTTGGGATCGGAAAAATCGCAATCCACGATCCCCGGCCCCCGTCCTGCCGCAACCACATCGCATCCACCCCGCTCGCGGAGGAGCCCGCAAAGGTGACGTCCGGTAAACCCGGCTGCTCCGGCGACAAGAAATCTGTGTCTCCGGTTCCCCGTGCCGCGCATTTCCGGCGTCACAGCTTCCACAACTCTTTGAGACGGGCGAATTCCTGGTTCGCGAGATCGTAATCCTCCGGGCGCCCGATATCGAGCCAGTAGCCGCTGAACGGGACCGCCTCGATCCGCATGCCATCGCGGATGCCGTCCAGCATGAGGTTGTCGAAACCGTAAGGCACCCCGCGCTCGAGTGCTGAAATCACGGAACGGTTGATGCAGTAAACCCCCATGCTGACGTCAAAGTGAAAAACCGGCTTTTCCTCAAAGCCCGACACAGCACCATTTCCGTCGATATGCAGAACCCCGAAATCACTGTTCACCGAACGCTTGTATGCGGCGACCGTGACCATGTTTCCGTTCTTTATGTGGTGCTCGAGCAGCGCCCGGCAGTCCAGATCGCACAGCAGGTCGCCATTCATCACGAGAAAGTTTTCCGGCAGATCCTCGATCAGGGTCAGCGGGCCGATTGTGCTCAGCGGGGTCTCTTCGAAAGAATAGTCAATTTTCAGCCCCCACTGCGACCCGTCTCCACAGTAGGCCCGAATCAGATTGGCCTTGTGATTGACAGCGAAGGTCAGTCGCGAAAAACCGGCTTTCGCCAACTGGCGGATGATCACTTCAATGATCGGCATCTCGCCGCCAACCGGCACGAGCGGCTTCGGGAGTGTGATGGTGTATGGCCGGAGGCGGGTTCCCTTGCCGCCCGCAAGAATGATGGCTCTCATGGTGAAACTATCGGATCACAAATTATAAATCCCGGCTTTGTAGCGGGCGAGGTTCTCCGGGACCCGGAACCAGGCAACCGTCTCTTCGAGCCCCTGCCGGAGCGAAACCCGGGGAGCCCATCCGGTGAGCTCACGGATCTTTTTATTGCATCCAAGAAGCCGCTCGACTTCCGACTTTTCGGGGCGCAACCGGCTGGGTTCCGTGATGATCCGGGCCCGGGGATTGATCTGGGAAACCAGCTCGCGCGCGACGTCCCCGACCGAGTGCTCCTCGCCGCTGGCCAGGTTGATTTCTTCGCCGACCGTGGCATCGGACTCCATCGCGGCAATGAACCCGGCGGCCGTGTCCTTGACATAATTCAGGTCCCTTGTCGGCGAAAGGTTCCCCAGGCGGATCTCGGATTGCCCGGAAAGAAGCTGGGTGATGACCGTCGGGATGAACGCTCTCGCGGACTGTCTTGGGCCATAGGTGTTGAACGGACGGAAGATCGTGACGGGCAGGTCGAACGACCTGAAAAATGACTCGGCCAGGCGGTCCGCCGCAATTTTTGTCGCGCTGTAAGGGCTCTGCCCCTGAAAGGGGTGGCTTTCATCGATCGGGACGTATCGGGCGGTCCCATAAACCTCCGAGGTGGACGTAACGACCAGCTTTTCGGCCCCGTGGTTTCGCACCGCTTGAAGGACGTTCAGCGTCCCTTTGATGTTCGTATCCACATACGAATCGGGCGAGTGGTACGAAAAGGGAATGGCAATCAAGGCGGCCAAATGAAAAACCACATCGCACCCCTTCATGGCTTCCGCCACACCGTGCGGATCCCGGATGTCCCCCGAAAAAACATCGAGCTTGGAAGCAATCCCGCCTGGCAGGTGCTCCAACCAGCCCCAGGAGTTGAACGAATTGTAGAAGACGAACGGACGCACGTCCGCACCGTGCGCCAAAAGCGCCTCCACAAGGTGGCTTCCGATAAACCCATCCGCTCCAGTAACCAAAACTTTTTTTCCTGAGATTCGCATGTGTCGGATTCTTGAAGTTGGCGGACCTTTCCTCGAAGTCTGCGCGGTCCCGGGTCAAATGCAAGAGAGAGCGTGCCGGGCCGGTCGCGCGCTTTTCAAAGGCCCGGAACATCCCTCCGGGCCGGACGACGTTGGAGAACGTCCCGCATCCCATCACAAACCCCCAGAAATGCGCCGCCGCTCCGGCTCGTCAAGGAATGGAGGACAAACCCGAAATTCAGCCAGACGTAGGCGGCCCGGGACAGGGCCGTCCGGGCGATATTTTTGCGGTAGTGATAATTGTAGAAAGCCACCTTTCCCGCGAAGTTTCGGCGGACGCTTTGACGCTCCGCCGGAGAGGGGTAGTGGAAAACTTTTGCTGACGGCTCGATCACCATTTGCCAGCGCTTCCCGAGCCTGTAGGAAAAATCAACATCCTCGCCAACACACGGGCCGGTGAGGTTTTCGTCAAAATGGAAGGACCCGAAGACTTCCCGCCGGTAGGCGCTGACCCCCGGCAATGTGTTGGTGCGCCTTAAACCGACCCCGGGGCGAAGGAATGCCTCCTCGCGGATTTGCCGGAACGGCCCAAGATAGAAAAACCGGAAAAAGACCCGCTTGAGCGCGCTGACCCTCCTCGTCGGCTCAATGACCAGACCGGATGCCCCCCCCACGTCCGGCGAATGAAAAACCGGCAGCAGGTGCTCGAAATAATCCGGCGCGAGCACGGCATCATCGTCCAAAAACTGGATCAGTTCCCCGCTCGAAATGCGGACACTGCGGTTGCGCGCCGCAGTGAGCCCTCTGTCTTCCGGGGCGTGGCGGTAGATCAGATGCGGTTTATTGGGGCAACCCTCGAACGCTTTCTCCAGCAAGCCGACGTCCGAGCGTTGCGCCGAACCATCGACAACGACGACCTCCCGGACTTTCACCGTCTGGGAACCGACGGATCTCAGGGCGTCCCCAATAGCCTCCGCCCGACCTTTGGTTGGAATGACCACCGAAATGGCAACACCGGTTTCGCTCATTCGAAAATCCCCCTGAGGTCTTGCCGCATCAACTTCTGTCGCGTGAACCGGGGTTCTGCTTCCTCGCCGGGTCCGGATGGCACCACCGCCTCCAATCCCAGTCGCCCGCAAGTTTTTCCGAAAAAACGGATCCCAAATCGCCGGACCAAATGTCCGTGCGGCTCAACAGCAGCGGATCACGGCCAAACGTGTTAATGTCGAAGCGGCTGGTCGCGCCAATCCGGAACCCGGCCTCCGCCGCCGCATCCCGGACGCTCCTGTTGACGCTGCCGTGGGGATACGACAGCGAATCGACCTCGTGCCCCAGGAGATCCTCCAGGCAGGATTTGCTTCCCGTCAATTCTTCCTTCAGCCGCCGTGCCCCGCATTCGGCCAGCGGAACATGCGTGACTCCATGCGCGCCGATGGTCACCCCGTCCAAGCTGTCGAGATCACGGAGATCCTTTTCGCTCAAGTATCCGGCCTCCTTCCGCACGACCGGCCCGGTCGTCACAAAAACTGTGAACGGGATGCCCAACCGGGCAAGAACGGGCTGCGCACAGGTGAGGTTGTCCCTGTATCCATCATCGAACGTCAGCATAATCCCCGGTTTCGTGCCGTGGAGCGCGTCCTCGTCGAGCGGCATGATGTGTTCGCGGTATTTCGCAGCGAGGATGCGCATGTGAGATTCAAAGAGGGCCGGCGCGATATTGTATAAACCGCGCAGATCACCCGGGACAGGAGTTCCAACCGCGTGATACATGAGGATTCTGTGACCGGTTCCTCCACTCACCAGAGGGCGGGCTGCCCTGTAGCAGGTGGTCAGGCAGCGGTTTGCCATTGCGGAAAAAATGGCGGGTCCCTTTCTCACATCGAACGGATCCGCCACTTCACGGCAAAATTCGCGAACCTCCGGAGAAGCGGGAAGCTCGCTGTATCCCATTCGCCGAGAAATTTCAGATCCTCCGCGCCGGTTCCTTTTTTGAAATCGTAAACCCCCTTGCCCCGCTCGGGATCGACCCCGCTCATGTCATACCATTTCACGCCGAGGCCGATGCAGCGGTTCATTAATTCCCAGAACGCCGCGTGGGACGCATAAACTTTGCGGCCGACAGTCGATGTCGCGGCGAAAATGTCCCACCCCCGGTCGCCGAAAAGAAGCGCCCCCCGAAACGCCAGTAAATTCCCGTCGCCGTCGTCGCAGCGAACGACCACACATTGTTTTCCAAATCTGTTCAGGATCGAAGCCAGGGCTTCCCGCGAAAATTGCTCCCCGAGCGATTTGTATTCCTGCATCTCGAGATAGACGCGATGCATTGTCTCCGGCTCCGGGGATTCCCAGAGCCGCACGGTATTTCCCTGCTTCTGGGCGCGCCGCAGGTTTCTTCCCCAATTCTTGCTCGTCCGCCCGACCCGCTCGGCCTCGCTGCCTGCCGGGATGTATGCCGCGGAGAGACCCGTGTGCAGGCAGGATTCCGGCCTGCGCCAATACGCGGACATTTCCTGCACTTCAAGCGGATCATCGGGTCGCATGTTGTTGGCGCGGCAATACAGCAACCGGCAGCCAAGAGCTGCCTGCAGGGCTTTCGGGAATTCGCCCGCCCAAATCGCCGGCGCTCCGACCGGCCCGCCGGGGATCCACGCAAATTTGATTCCGAGCGGGAGGTGGCGGACGAGCACCTGAGCCGCGCAGACCACGCTGCCATTTTCCTCGCCGACCATGCGGACCGGGCACCATCCGAACGCCCCCCGGTGTTCACCCCAGGAGAAGCTTTGATAGACGGTGTAGTCTGGAAACTTCAGCAGGTTTTCGTCCCACTCGTCCCCGATCCCATCCCATGTTTTCCAAGTCAGCATAAAAAATTCACCCAATGAACATCCCGGTAATGCCGGGGAGCATCCGCAGCGACCGCCTCGGGTAATTCGGGCCAGAACGCGCAATCGAAACCCATCCTACGCATGCGCGCTGCCACAATGCTTGCCGTGTGGCTCTCCGCGCGAAACGGAAACCCGTAGGGAACGGTTCCATCGGGAAGTTCGGAAAATACCGGGCTGATGTCCGTTCCCTTGAGGCATTCCGCCACCTCGAAATAGAGTCGTTTGCGCCTTTCCTCTTCGCCGGTCCTGTCCTGCCTGCAGAGTTGCCGGAATGATTCCCGGTGCATCCCCGGCGGCCCGGGGATCACCCGCTCGCAATCCGGCCCGGTCTCGGGAAACGGGCTTCCCGTGCGAAATGTTCTGACCGCACGGGCCGCCGTCTCGCCAAATGTTTTCAGCGGGACTCCGGTTGTTTTTTGGATGCGGCGGAAGGCTGCTTTGATCCTGTATCCCAGCGGCAGCGGGTCATCCCGAAAATCGGGCGACGGACTGTGATCATCCTGAAGTCCGTCCCGATTCAGGACGAGGGCCCCTCCATCCGGCAACGGGAATGTTTTTCGGAGGCTCAGGATTCCCATGTCTCCCCGGCGACCGAGAAGTTCTCCTTGCGCATCCCGGCTCAGGAACCCGTGCGCGTTGTCTTCGATCAAGACGGCGTGACACGCGTCGCAATACTCGTGGAATGGTGCGAGATCCTGCGGGAACCCGAAATAGTCCACAGCCAGAACGGCCTTGACGTTGGCTGCGGCCGGAAACGAAACCGGCTCCAACTGCTCGTCCACAGGATAAAAGACCGGGTGCGCCCCCGCGAGGTGGACCGGCGCGAGCAGCTCCCGGCAGATGAACTCCGGCAACATCACGGCATCGCCCGGACGCACGCCCGCCAGCTTCAACCCGCGCAGCAGCGCGTGGCGCGCCAGGCCGAACACGAACACGTTCTCCCCCCATTCGGCTCCCAGCGGGTATTCCATCAGCTCACGAGAATTTTTTTCCTGAAGAGATTCATCAGGATGGCCGCATAGGTCCTGGCGAAGAACGGCCAGGTGGAAACTGCCTTCCAGAAATACCGCCAAGCCTCACGGTGGTGGCCATCGTCCTGAAGACCCCTGGCCCCGCCGTAATATGCGATCGCCCGCCTTTTTCTGACCTGCCAACCTGCGAGGTTTTCCGGGCCGGATGAGAAGTGGCGGTCGAGCACGGCCAGCACGGCATCGGTGTGACGGATGACCCCGCGCGTCTGGTTTCCCGAGTGGATGGCATATTCTCCAAGAATTTCGCGCACGAATCCGATCCGGGCTCCCGCCTTCGCCAGCCGGAGCCAAAAATCATAATCCTCCGCAGTCACGATTTCCGCATCCTCCGAAAACCCCCCGACCGCCCTCGCCGTTTCCGCCTTCATCACGACGGCCGAAGTGGACAGACAATTTCCGTCTAGAAGCAGGGAGCGGTAGGTCGCGCGCTGCTCCGGGCCGTAGAAAACCTGGCGGTCCCTTTCATTTCCGAGCCACCTCTCCCCGTGGCACACGAGGTCGAACTCCTCACGAAGCAGCCCCGCGCACCGCTCCAATTTCTCGGGATACCAGCGGTCGTCGGAGTCGAGAAAGGCGACCCACTCACCTTGGGATTCGGATATCCCGAGGTTGCGGGATGCGGCTATCACCCCGTGGTTGTTGATCTGCAACAGGCTGATTCTGGGGTCGTTGAGCCCTGCAACCACCTCCGCAGTGTTGTCGCCGGAGTGGTTGTCCACCACGAGGGCCTCCCATCTTGTGTAGGTTTGCCCGATGACGGACCGCAGCGCCTTCCCCAGAAAATGGGCGTGATTATACGTGGGGATCACGACCGAAACCAACGGTTCGTCGGAATCGTCCCTCATGAGCGCGAAAGAGCGGACATCTGATAGTATTCGAGGAGCCGGTCAATTTCTTCCTCCTGCCGCCGGGGCACGGCGATCCCCGCCCGGAGGAGAGCATCCGAACGAAAATCGAGAGCGGGGCTCACATCTTGAACGACCTGGCAGGGCCTCTCGATTTCAGGGCTAAACCCGAAAATCCGGTGGCAGCGTTCTTGGACCGTGACAGCGACTTCCCAGATGGTGGGGGCCCATCCTCCCCCGAGATTGAAAACGCTACCCGAGGGAACAGGCTCCGGTAATCCGGTCAGCCGATGGATCGCCTCGACAGCACCGGAAATGGAGATGAAGTCCCGCCTCTGAGCACCGCTCGTTTTCAATACCATCTTGCGTGTTTCAACTGCCTGGCGGCAGAGGTCGTTGATGGCCAACCTCCCGCACTTGGTCTCATCGCTCGCCGGCACACCAAAACCGTTCGATAGCCGGACGACAATTCCCCGCATCTCGCGGTTCTTTGTCCCCTGGATGACTTCCTTTTCGCCGGCAGAGTTGCTGGCTGCATAAGGATGGGGGTTTCTTGGGATCGAGTCCTCGGTAACGACCCCTTCGAGCGGAGCAGAATAAACGTGCGCCGTGGAGAGAAAGACAAACATCTTGACCCGGTTCCTGCAGGCCGCTCGGACAAGCCTCGCCGTTCCGAGTCGGTTCATTTCAAAAGCGCCGCCAGGATCCGCCGCGCAGTCGGCGGCATCCATCCCGGCCGCATGGATGACCACGTCGGTTTCCCTGCAGGCGTCGGAAAGCGAAACATCATCGTCCCAGACCGTCTTTCTCACCTCCGCCCGGGGAAGCCATGCCGGATGCGGGCGAGCGCTCCTGGAGCCAAGGACAACCCGATGGCCTGCCTCATGCAAATAGTGGGCCATTCTCCCGCCCAAAAACCCGAACCCGCCGGTGACAAGATAGGTCATTCCATTTCGGAGAATCACCAGGCTGCCGGAAACCGGACGCCAACGCTGTCTTCGGAAACGAGTTCCCCTTCCGCCGGATCATGCGGAAGATCCGTGCAGTTTGCCAACAGCGCCGGATCAGCACCCAGGCATTGGAAACCGTAGTGAAGCATCTGGGGAATGGTCAGGCGAAAATATCCGTCCGGACGCCCGAGATCAAAATGCTCGACCAATCCCCGCGTCGGAGAGTTTTCGCGCGAATCGAATACGGCCACCCGGATCCTCCCCGCCGGCACGACAAAGTTTTGCGTCTGGAGTTTGTGTCGTTTCCAGGCTTTCAGCACGCCGGGCAGCACTTCGGAAAAGTAAACCTCGCCGAAGCGGGAAAACCCGGGCTCGTCGCAGCGGAGCATGCGCAACAAAGTCCCCTGGTGGTTTTCAATCAGTCGGAGCGGCGTCAGGATCACCCCGTCTATCTCGGTTTCACTTTTCATGTTTTCATCCAGACGGCATCCCGATCTTTGGCCAACGCACAATATTGACGGATTTGCCCCGAGGAAAACGAAGTGTCGGAGATGCGGTTCCGCGACCACTCCCGATACCAGTCAACCGTCAGTTCGACCGTCTGGAAAAACTCCAGCACGGGTTTCCATTGGAGATAAAAGAGCGCCTTGTCGCAGTTGAGCTTCAGGAGCGTGGCCTCGTGTTCGCGCTTCCCGGTTCCCGGGGGTGCATCCCAGCGCAATTCGGGCCAGCGTTGGGCCATGGCTGCAAGCAACTCTCCAACCGAATGGTTGACTGTGGCGTCGGGCCCAAAATTAAATGCCTCTCCATGCAGATCTTTTTCGGACTCCGCCAAGCGGGCGGCCAAGTGGAGATATCCGCTGAGCGGTTCGAGCACATGTTGCCATGGACGCGTCGCGCCGGGATTACGGACGACCGCCTGTTCCCCGCGCGCCAACGCCCGCATGCAGTCGGGAACAATCCGGTCTTCGGCCCAATCTCCTCCCCCGATGACGTTTCCCGCCCGCGCGATGGCAACGCGGATGGGGCTCGTTTTGAAAAATGAGTGCCAGTAGGACTGCGCGATAAGATCTGCACAGCTTTTCGACGCGCTATACGGGTCATGCCCCGCCAACGCATCACATTCGCGATAACCCCAGCACCACTCGTCGTTGCGATAGGCCTTGTCGCTGGTGATCATCAGCGCGGAGCGCACGGATGGAGAATTGCGCAAACATTCCATCACGTTCACCATTCCCATCGCATTGACTTCGAATGTCGACGCCGGGTCATTGTAGGATTTTTTCACCAACGCCTGGGCGGCCATGTGAAAAACAAACTCCGGCTGGAATCTCTGAAAAACCTCGAACAGGCGGGTGCGATCGCGGACATCTCCGGTGAAATGTTCCATCTGGCCTTGGAGGCCGATCAAATCGAAGTGCGAGTGGGAGCCCACGCTTCCCAGGGAATATCCCGCCACTTCGGCACCGAGCTCCCTGAGCCACAGGGAAAGCCAGGAGCCCTTGAAGCCGGTGTGGCCGGTCACCAAAACACGCTTGCCGGAGTAAATCCTATTGAACATCGTTTTTTTCCATTGTTGGTTTCGGGGATCCGTCTGATGAAAAACCGGCTCCAGCCGACACGGATTCCAGAGCAGCATGGATCCGGGCAGCCAGATAGGCGTTTCCCTCTACAGTCAGATGGATGGTATCGACAAAGAATCCCGGCTCTATGCCGTCCAGCGTGCAGATATAAGGGATGTGCCGTTCGCGTGCGACACGTTCCTGGATCCGGTAAAGGTCGATCTGCCTGACGGCCTCGGGCCACCTCGGGTCAGACCAGGAGATCGTCCTTTTCGCACCGTCGTAGTCCCCTTTGCCCAACAACCCCACAGTCTCCTTTTTGAATGGCCAGAGTTGCTGGACCATCAACGTGGCGGGGATGTTGCGCAGGTTTTGCTCATACAAGGACTCCCAGGGATTCACTGAGGGAAATGGATCGTGAATCTCGTGGCCGAACAGCTTGACTTGAAGAAAGCGATATTCGGCCTTCTTCAAGATCAGCCACAATTTCATGAAATCCCGGAAACCTCCCGCGTGACGTTCCGGTCCGGGGTACCGGTTGATATTGTAACCAAGCCCGTGATCGTTGCGGCCCGCGTAGTAGACAAGCACGGGCGCGGAAAGTTTTTCTCTCTCGATCAGGGCGACATGGTTTTGCGACGTCGCGCCGGATAAGCCGACATTGAGGACGCTGACGCCCCGGAGCCTGGCGAGCTGTGCGGGCCAGGTATGGTCGTCGTCAACCTCGAGACCCATTGTGGAGGATTCTCCAAGCGCGATAATATCGGGGTTGCACCCCTCTCCACGGAACCCTTCCGGCCCTATCTTGTAGGTGATGTCTCCCCGTTTGTAGGTGCCCGGTCGAAATTTGAAATACCCGTCAAATTGGGCCACGGGAAGTTCGTAGCCCGGCACCTTCTCGAAAGGCAGGACGAGATAGGAAAATCGAAAAAACACACACAGCGCAAAAAGAGCCGCGCCGAGGTTGATGAGGATGAAGACTGCTTTACGCTTCATTTTGGTGGCGGTGATGCACGGGCAATACCCGGCGAAACCGATAGAAGAGCGCCAGAGGTTGTGGGCGGGGGAAACAGCGGGACACGGGCGGGTTATCCGGTCCAAGGAGCGCGTCCCGAAGCCCACATTTCCTCGAGGGCATGCTTGTCCCTCAGGGTATCCATGCACTGCCAGAACCCGTCATGACAATACGCCATCAATTCGCCCCTCCTCGCGAGCCGTTCAAGCGGCTGCCGCTCCAGCATGGTGTGATCCCCTTCGATACAATCGAAGATTTGCGGTTCGAAAACAAAAAACCCGCCGTTGATCCAGCCTTCTCGCGCCTGGGGCTTTTCCTCAAAAGACAGAACCCGGTCCCCCTCTACCGCCAATTCCCCGAACCTCACGGGTGGCCGCACGGCGGTGACTGTCGCCAGCCGTCCGTGGGATTTGTGAAACTCCACGAGCCGCGAAAGATCGATGTCTGAAACACCGTCTCCGTAAGTGAGGAGAAATGTCCCCGTTGGCCGCAAAAGCTCTTTCAGCCGCAGAAGGCGCCCGCCGGTCATGGTATCGGCTCCCGTGTCCGCCATGGCCACCGTCCAGTCTTCAACCATGGGGTTCCTGTAGCTCACGGAATTCGATGCGAGAGCGACTGTCAGGTCGCTTTTCCTCGCGTGGTAATTCAGGAAGTAATCCTTGATCACATCGCCTTTGTAGCCGAGCGCCAGCACGAAATCTCCGAACCCGAAACGCTCGTAGATTTTCATGATGTGCCAGAGGATCGGGCGATTTCCGATTTCGACCATCGGCTTCGGTTTGAGTTGTGTTTCTTCGCTCAGGCGTGTGCCGAGCCCGCCGCACAGGATAACGGTTTTCATGAATAAACTCCTGGAGATGTCGGTTTGGCGGCGGAGTCCGCCGCCGTAGGGGGCCCGTCCAAAATATTCCGCCAGCCGCGCATTGCCGGATCGAAATGGAAATAATCCTCGCCGTCAAACTCATGCGCTCCAAACCTGACAGCATGGATCGCTTTCGAGAACTCCGTGCTGTCGGTTACGAAATGGGCACCTTTCCGGTTGCGGAGAGGACTGTAGTTCAGATCGTGGTTTGGATACAAAACGATCACCGGTAGCCGGGCCAGATAGGCATCCAAGGCCGCAGAGGTGATATTGCTGGAATAAGCCGCGTCATGGGAAGCAAGAAGCTCCCCGATAGGCTCCGTTGTAATGTTCATTTTCAACCCACTGTATCGGGAAAGATCCGGCAGATAGTTGGGATGAGGCTTGAGCGTGAATTCGATGTCCGGGGCCAGTGCAAGCGCGGAGGAGGCCAGGAGATCCAGCATACGGGCGGTTTCAGCAGGGAGGTAGTCTCCGAGGACCAGGACTCGAAAAACGTCGTCTTTAAGTTTTGGTTCAAATTTGCGCGATTTGCAAAATGGCTGCAGGTAACCGAATCGCAAAGCCTCGCACTCGCAAACCTCAAAGGGAATTCCGGCCCCTGCGATAGCCTCGCGCATCCCCTTGCCGTTGACGGCCACAACATCGGGCATTGGCCTGGGATATGAGGAGGAAGGGTCGCTTCCAAATCCGAAATACCGGAGATCCCAGAATCTGATTGTGGAGTGCGCGACCCCGACCATCTTCCCATGTCCGTGCCTGCGCCAAGCATGGACACATGCCTGTTCCCACGGTTGGTTTTCCCACAGAAAAAGTCCGAGCGATTGGTGCGGGACGACCGAGAGGGCAGCGTCGAAAAGCTCTTTCCAGAAAAGATTCATCACAGCCCGGCTGCCTCGCAGGGTCGAATTCCAATCGGTTGATATCAGTGGCCAAAGGCCAAGCGAGCCTTCGCGGGTCGTTCGCAAGGCAGGGCCGAGTCGCCAGGAAACAAGAACCAGACGGATCCAGTTTCGGAGCGTTCTCATCACGACATCCCAGGAGAGAAAGTCGTCAATGAACGCATGTCGTTCGTGGCCGACCGCCCCGGTGTTAAAATTCTCCAACAGGGTCAATGCGTCTCCCGCTCCAGGGACGGCAGGGTGCGGGTAGAAAAGATGCACCCAATTCACCGGGGTTTCGAGATTCCTGACAAGGTCCGTGACTTCTCCCCAGTAGCGGGAGCGAAACTCCCCGGTCCCGGGTTCCAAATGGAAAAAATAGGAGAAAATCGTTGTGGCCTTTTCTCCGCCTTTCCACGGCGACGAAACCCGGCTTAAAAACTTCCGGCGGATCCACACTTGGCGGATCAGAGTTGCCAACCCGTGCAATATATGCGGCAATTTATCACGAAGGCTGGTTTTGCTCTGTGACTCTCCACCCTGATTCGCCGGGGGAATCTGTTGGAATTCCAGGTGTCGTTTTTTGCAAAATCCGCCCAGGATTTTCCGGAGCCGCCCGTCGTGGCTGACGAGCACGACCTTCCGGGCTTTTTTCTCGGAAAGGATTTCCTCCAAAGCGAACAGGCGCAGGACATCTTTGATCCATGGGGATTTCCACGGGCTTTTTTCCACGAAGGGCGTCATCCACCAGTAACTGAAACCATCTCCCAAGGACAGATGCTCGATCAGGCTCTTCCCGAAAATCACGGCCTCCCCGAAGTCTTCCGCCCACGCCAGAAACATTTGCCTGAGCCGTCCGCCGTTTTGCTCGACGTAATCCAGCAGGGAAAGTTCGCAGCTCCCGGGGTGGCGGTTCCACGTGCAGACGAAACCGTCGCCCATTGCGGGCGGGGCATCCGGCCCGTCCCAGAGGATCACTGTATCCCCGGCAGACACGATCCTTTGGTCGGGATTCAAGGGATGCAATTGTCGTCCAGACCACCGATGGCAGCCCGGCCCATCGCCAGGATCGCCTCATAGGAACTTCCCCCAATGTGTGGGGTCACCAAAAAATTGGGCAATTCCAGCAACCGCAAGTCGCGGGGAGGTTCGTCTGCCAGAACGTCGAATCCGGCACCGGCGAGTTTTCCCGTGCCGAGCATTTCTTCCAAAGCCTTTTCATCAACCAACCCTCCTCTGGCGCAGTTGATCAAGATCGCGGAAGATTTCATCAGGGCCAAACGTCGGGCATCCAGCATCCCGCGGGTTGTGTCGTCAAGCGGCACGTGGAGCGTGACGATGTCCGCCTCCCGGAGAAGCTCCTCCAGCGACGACTCCTCGACGGAGTGCTGATGATAAAAGCCGGGGAACTTCAGGATGTCGTTCGCCATTACCCGGCAATCGAAGGCCCTCAGAAGCGGCACCAAGTCTTTGCCGATATGCCCGCATCCGACGATGCCGACGGTCTTTCCCGTCAACTGGCGTCCCACATGCTGGCGCCAAGTGCCCGAGAGAACCTCCCGGTTCGAGGCAGGGATATGCCGGAGGAGCGCGATGGCGAAAGCGATGACCAGCTCGGACACGGAGCGGCGGTTCACGCCTGGCGTCCAACCGAGAGCCTTCCCGAATTTCCGCATGGCCTCCCTGTCGATCATGTCGAGCCCGACGCCATATTTGCTGACGACCTTCAGTTGCGGCAACTGCCGGAGAACTTCCCCGCTGATGGTTTCCAATGCCGTGATCGCCTTGTCATGTCCGCTCAAAAACCGCACGAGCGACTCGTTCTCCAGTTGTGCCCCACCGTCATTGAATGTCACCCTGGAGTATCGGGCGAGCAGCTCCGCCCGAAGCACGGGGTTCTTTGAAAACGATCGGGAGCAAACCGCGACACGGTCTTCGGTATTCACAGATTCGTCTCCAGGCATCCGTTGTCGGCCAGCACATCCAGGGAGCCCTCCTTTTCCCTCCAGCAAACCCGGCCGCCGGCCCCTTCGACGATCGCGATCCCCGCAGCCACATCCCACAGCATGATGTTTTCTTCGAAATAAGCCTCCGCCCGCCCGTCGGCAACGCACGCGAGGGACGAGGCCGCAGAACCGAGCATGCGGACTTTCGCGAAAGGAGAAACCCGGTCCCGGAAGCTCCCCCACGCTTTCTCCGCCGAAAAATCGAAGCGGACCGGGAACCCGGTGCAGATGGCCGCACGGGAAACGTCGCCAATCCTGCTCACCCGGATTTCCCGCCCATCCCTCCATGCCCCCAATGGCTTTCCTCCCCAACAAAGCGATTTTTTCACGATATCGAAAATGACCCCGAAAACCGGGCGGTCCGCTTCCCATAAGGCGATGGAGACCGCACACGGCCCCAGATTCCTTAAATGGTTGAACGTCCCGTCCAGGGGATCGACAATGAACCGGTGCCCGCCCGGTCGCGCGCCCGGGACAAGCCCACGCTCCTCGCTCAAGATTTCCAAACCGGTTCCCGACAAGGCACCGAGAATGACATCTTCCAGCACGGCATCGGCCAGCGACTTGACTTCACGGGGAAACTCCTCGCTGAAGGAGAAATCTTCAAGGTGCCCCCCCTTCTCCAACCGCTCCCCGGCCCGTGCCGCCGTGGATTTTGCCAGCTCCAGCAACGCCGGAATATCAACCATTTTTCACAAGACGCATCAGGTAGGCCCCGACCAGATGGTCCAGGATCAGATGAATATCCTCTGCCGGACCGTATTCCTTCTGACCCGTGGGAATATGAATCCCCGAATCGGCCATTTGCTTCAATCGCCCGCCATCGAATGCCGTGATGGCAACGGTCCGGATGCCAGCCGATGAGGAATGTTCGAATGCCCGGACCAGGTTGGGTGAGTTCCCGGAGGCGGAAATCGCGACAACGACATCGCCCTTTTTTCCCAGAACCTTCAACTGGCGGACGAAAATTTCCTCGAACCCGTGGTCGTTTCCTATCGCCGTCATGATGGCGGCATTGTCCGCGAGACTCACAGCCCGGAACGGCTTTTCATAGTCGTTCGTGCCGATGGCGAGATCGTTCGCAAAGTGGCTCGCCGTGGCGGCACTACCCCCGTTTCCAATGAAAAACACCGTCGCTCCACACTCCCTGGCCTCCAGCAAGACCCGGATGAATCCCGCAACCTCCCCGGCATCCACTTTCCCCAGGAGCAACCGGAGATATTCGAGATAACCGTCGGCAAAGGCTTCCGGGTCGCTGGTGTAAATGGCGTCGATATTATTGCTTTTGCTCATTGGGATCTGGGATGTTGTAGGCCCGCCTCCACTGCGGGTCGGCATAGTAAATCTGAAACACGAGACGCATGGTGCGGAGGGCATCGTCCGAACTGCCCTGGTTCACCGGAAGATCCTGGAGAATGCAGTCCGCGAATGCACGGATCTCGGCGTCCCATGAGGGATCGCGGTTGTAGCGGGTCACGGTCTCACGAGGGTCGCCCCTGTCGTTGTCCGGGTCCGCTTGAACAACCGTCAACGTCTCGGCCCCGTAACTTTTTGTCCCGGTGAGGATGCCGCCCAAAATCAAGCTTCCCCGCTCCAGGTTGATGTCGAGATGGAACCGGTGCCTCCACTGGGTGGCCGAAGAATTCAGCATCCCAACGATGCCGGTTGGCGTCCGCATGAGCGCGTAGGCGTTGTCCTCCACGTCGTATCCCCAGTGGCCGTTGGAAATAAAACTATGCACCTCGGTGAAATCGCCCGCAAAAAGCCGCATGAGATCGACCATGTGAATTCCCTGGTCCAGCAGGACCCCCCCCCCGGCGACTTCCCGCCTCGTCCTCCAGTCGGGCTGGTTGAACGTGATCAGCTTCGCTTTCCCATAGACGCCGCGGATATTGATGATGTTTCCCAATTCTCCTCCGCGAAGAATCTTCACCGCATCCACGACGGACTCGTGGTAGCGGTGGTTGAAACCATACATGAGCTTGAGCCCGGGGCTTTTCTGCTCGCAGGCGATCACATCAAGAATTTCCCGCACGCTCCGGCCCGGCGGCTTTTCGCAAAAAACATGGAGCCCCTTGTTCAAGCCGGCCATGACAACCTCCGCCGCAATATCATTGGTCAGACAAACAATCAGGGCATCGAGCGGCTGTTCGAGAAGGCGGTGGTAGTTTGTGTGATACCGGGTCCCGTCCGGCAATGTCCCCTCGCCATCGAACGTCCGGTCGCACACGGCGACGACTTTCATGCCGCCATGCCGCACGATGCACTCGTGGCGCCGCTTTCCGACTACGCCATATCCGGCAATGCCAACCATTAATGGTTTCATGGTCAAGGTGTTCTGATTTTCGATCCGGCTGGCTGCCATTATCCGGAGTTGCTACTGCACGACGGGGGAGTTGAGATAGAGGGCGAGAGTCTCGTCCCCCTGCAAGCGGCTTTCGGCGAATGCCAACTCCTCAGGCGTATCCACCCCGATCGTTTCAAATTCCGTAAGGACCATCCGGATCCGCCCCCCATTCTCAAGGATCCTGTTCATATCCACGGATTCGATCTGCTCCAATTGCGTCTCCTCCATGCGGTTGAAGCTCAGGAGCGTGTCGCGGCGGAAGGCGATGATCCCGGTCTGCATGAACATCGGCACCCCGGTGGAACCTTTCCACGGGGATGGAATTGGCTCGCGGGAAAAGTAGAGTGCGTCCCCCCACTTGTTCACGACCACCTTGACGTTGTTCACGTCGCGGAATTCCTCCAGCGTGCGCAGCCGGGACATGACATTGACAATCTCCACCGCCGGATCCTTAAAATGAAGCAGCGTCTCGGCGATGGTTTCCGGGCGGATCAGTGGCTCGTCGCCCTGCACCATCACAATGATGTCCACAGCCTCTCCGGTCTCCCGTTCGATGTGCTGAAAAGCTTCAGCAGTCCGGGTCGTGGCGCGGGTGTGGGAGGTGGCCGTCATGACCGCGCTTCCGCCGATGCTCCGGACATACTCCGCGATCGGCTCGTCGCAGGTGGCCACATAGGCGGCATCGAGTCCCCGGGCGAGGCGCGTCCGGTGATAACAGTGACCGACCATGGGCATGCCGTGAATCAGCGCCATCGGCTTGTTCGGAAAACGGGATGCGCTCAGGCGCGCGGGGATGATGCCGATCGCTTTCATTGTTGGTGCAAAGAAGAAAGTAGAACCACGGATGGACACGGATGAACACGGATCATAAAAGAGTTCTACACATCACTTGAATCATCGTTGGCGGGAGTTTTCCGATGGCTTTCACTTTTTGAGCTCCATGAATTTGGCACTTCCGGCCCTGGCGCATACATCCAGCATGCGCTGATCGACGCTGTAGGCAATGAAAGTGTATCCTTCCGAGACCGCTTTCGCCAGCGCCGACAAGCCGGGCTCGACGATGTGTGTTCCCACCGGGGTCCCATGCTCGCCGGCAATTGTCCGGATGCGTGCCATCGCGTCCAGGAATCCGGGATTTGCAAACTGGCCGGGAATTTCCATCGAGCAAGCAAGATCGTATGGGCCGATGATCACGCCATCAACTCCGGGAACGCTGATAATTTCGCCAAGATGGTCGATGGCCGAGATGTGCTCGATTTGAACAATCACGATCGGACCGTCGGACTGCCACGTCAAATACTCGGCGAACTTCGCGCCGTAGCCCTGGGCGCGGGAAAGCCCGACCCCGCGCGTTCCCTTGGGAGCGTAGCGGGTGGCTGACACGGCGAGCCTGGCCTGCTCGGCGTTGTTGACCATCGGAACCACGATGCCGTGTGCCCCGGCATCCATCACCCTCTTGATCTGGTTTGCATCGTTCGAAGTCAGCCGGACAAGCGGAGTCACCCCGCAAAGGTCGATGATCCGGATCATCTCGCAGGCGATCTCAATACCGATTGCCGTGTGTTCCAAATCCACGACAAGCCACTCGAATCCGGCACGGGCCATGATTTCCGCCGTGCTCGGATTCCCGATGCTAATCCAGGACCCCAGGCTCAATTCCCGGTCGCGCAGTTTGGACTTCAGCATGTTACTTCGCCCCCCTCAGCCGCTTGTTGACATAGATGACATCCACCCAATCGGTCCTGCCATTCATGGGGTTTTTTGCAATGTGGCTGATGTCGTAGAGACGGAGCCCCGCAGGGATCAGAAACCGTTCGATGTCGGAAAAGGAAAGGGATCTCTCGTAGTAGTCGTAAAACATCAATTCCGTCAGGACGACATCGACATCCCGGAGCCTGGCGCCAAAACCTTCAAGAACCTCCGGCTCGTATCCCTGGGTGTCGATTTTCAGCAGGTTGATCCGCGCGATGTCGTGGTGGGCCAGATAATCGTCCAGCCGGAGCACGGGCACCACGCGCTCGTGATTGAGCGCCTTCTCATACTCCGGGAGCCGGTCGGCGGACTCCTCTTCAATCTCTTTTAGGCGGACAGAATCCAGGCTTCGAAGATTGATTTTGTGAAATCCGGAAATCCCCTTGCTGATGTCGTGGGTGAAAAATAACGCGCCTTCGCTGGCGGCGTTCCCGGCCGCGCTGGGATTGATGACAATATCACCTTCGGGAAAAGCGTTTTTGGCGGCCTCCAGATCGCTCCAGCATTCCTCCTGGGGCTCGAATGCATGGATTTTCGCCTCCGGCCAGAACCCCTTGAATTCGCGGATCGTCCCCCCAACATTGGCGCCGACATCAAAGACAACCGGCTTGGGGAAGGGAATCAGAAACTGGAGTGTTTTTTCACGAGAAAACTTTGCGAGGTATTCTGCCGTGCGCTCTTCGTTGGATGGATAGGCCTGCATTTTTATTTGAATACTATTCCCCTGTTATTTTTCCCAGATTTGATTGAAGGCGCTTGAAAAAGCGCTGTTATGAACCAGCTCGGAATGCGCCTTTTCGACAAGGCGGAAACCGGCCTGCTTTAGGGATGCGGCAGAGACCTCCGCCTGTTCCAAAAATCCATCGTTGATCTCGATGAGTATCCCCTTGACGTGGTTGAGAACATCGATCCCGCCCTGGAGAATGAGATGCTCCAGCCCATCCACATCCATCTTCACATAGTCTGGAAGCGGAATCGCCAAATTGCTGGCGGCATCATCCATGGAAACTCCCAGTGTTTGAAACGAGAAGATTTTGTTCATCCGCTTTCCATCATGACCAAAATCTTCCCCGAAAGTGGACAGCGCCCCCCCCCACTCCATCGATGTCATATTGAGACTTTGGACCTCCATTTTCCGGCAAAGCGGCAACGGGAAAAGAGTCACCTGGTCGGAAAGGCCGTTGAGGTTTACGTTTCTGGCCAAGATTTCCAGATTAAATACCGATGGTTCGAAGGCATATACACGGCAATCTCGTGCTTTGGCCGCATAGCAAGAATACAGGCCGACATTGGCTCCGATATCCCAAAAAGTCGAGCGGCGTGAAAGTGAATCAATCCAGCGCAGTGTTTCCGGTTCTTTTGAGGAAAACGTGGCGGCACGGGATTTGTTCAACAGATTCGGAATGGAAAACCGCAGGTCGATATTTCCGTGCCGGACTGACATATTCCGGTTCAAGCACACCTTCAGCAAAACATCGGCCACCCGTTCAATCAAATAGAACCGCAGGAAAGTCTCAAAAATACGCTGAAGAATTACGATAAGGTTTTTTTTCATTTATCTTGGGTTTTTCATCTTGCCTAAGTCGAACTGCTGGGCATTACGCTCTAGCGTAATCCGTAAACATGATGTCTGAATTTAATGCTTTTTTGGCAATGTGAATATGCGCCCATAGAATATAGCTGGTCAAAGCAAACAGCCGCACGCTGCCGCTTTTCCCCTCGAAGAACTGTTTGTTTTTAACAATATGGTCCACCAGATCAGAGCTGATGATGTCACCGATAATTTCTTTGTTTCTTTGAATAAATCCGATAATCAGGCAGCGAATGTCACAGTCTGAAAACCAGATGTGGAGAGGCATCGTGGGTCCGCTTTTAGGGGCTGTTACCACATAATCAGGCAAAATACTCTTTGCGAGCTCACGAAGGAGTCCTTTCGGGCCGTTCTTAGTTTTTTCAAAGTGTGGAACACCCAGCATTAGCTCAACCAAACGATAATCAAGGAACGGAGACCGATTTTCAACGGACGATGCCATGCACCCCATATCTGCCTTCGTATTCTGGTTCTTGGTTGCCGTGTAAATATTGGCATAGTTGATTTGATTCATCCAATCGCCAATTCCGAAAGTGTTGATGTGTGAGAAATAGTCGTTCGCCAAGCTGGTCAAATCGCAAACTACTTTGCGCTCTACGTCGCGCATCACATCAAAAAATGCACCCCCGACCGAGGAGGCATGACTCATGTAAGGATTGAAATATAAATCCCCGGTCATTTTCAGCCTTCTGGAAACGCGTCCATGCGGCATTTGGTTTGAGAGAAAATAGATGAGATCCTCACCCCACGAAGTGAATCGGCTTTGCTTACATTGCAAAATGCCGGGGATTCGGTTGAAGGTTTTTTGCCAGGGGTAACCACCAAAAGATTCATCGCCTCCCACTCCCGTGTAAATAACTTTGATCCCCTCTGCGGCAGCTCGTTGGGCTAGTGCATAAAACACCAGGTTTCCAGAATCAACACAGATCTCTTCAAAATTATTGGCAATGCCCAGAATGTTAGCATTCCAATAGTCAAAATCCACGACCACAGCAGAATTGATCATTCCACGCTCTCGGGAGAATCTTGGTGGAATTGCTACATCGGTAGAGTTATTTTCAAAGCTTTCCTTGCCGACGATGTTTGCGGTTATGGCAAAAATGTCGTTGTTGGATTTCAATGCATAATGAGCAATAAGAACAGAGTCTAGTCCTCCGCTCAGGAATACTCCAACTGGCACATCGCTCCGCAATCGTTTATTGATCGCATCGCTAAATGTTTGATCGATGCGGCTAATCAAGCTTTGGGAGTCCGTTTGAACAAAAGTTGGAGTGTACCAGCGCTGCTCCTTAATCTCCATCTCTTGATTTATATGAATATAAGAACCCGGCTTAATGCTGAATATCCCTTCAAACAACGTAATGGGATCAACCAGCAACCAAGCATACAGGTTGATAGCTAGACTCGTGTGATTTGCCCGGCATTCAATTAGCCTCTCAAGCGCTTTGATTTCTGAGGCAAAAACAATCTCTTTCGATGCCTTGTGATAGAAGAGAGGCTTTTTTCCGTACCGATCACGAATCAGATATTTTTGCGATGTTCTCTCATCAATAATTACCATCGAGAACATCCCGTTGATACGGGATAGGAAGGCAATGCCGTATTTTTTATATAAAAACGGGAGAATTTCAACATCGCAAGTTGTCTTCGGAATAAACTCGTTTTGGTGCTCTATAATTAATTCAATATAGTTATAGATTTCGCCATTTAAATATATGGTGACCTTGTCGTCGCGAAACGGTTGCATGCCGGCTAGACTCAAGTCGAGAATGGAAAGGCGACTAAACCCAACACCCCACCCAGGTTCATGAGTTATTCCACGCATATCGGGCCCACGATGCTCTATCGACCCCAGTGCCTCCACTAGATCACGTTTACTTTCACAAAAATATCCAACAAATCCACACATAATAAGTTTGTTACTGTTGTTTTTATTCTGCCCTCACTCCCACACGAATGCATCCCCTGATTTGACACACAGCTTTTCCGGCGCAGATTTCATCAGCGACATTCATTTTCTTTCACTCAACTCAACGAGGAACTCTTTTTCCTTATATATGCTGGAATATGGGAGATTGGCAGCTTTTCGATGAGAACATCTTTTCCTTCAAAAAACTCATCTACCGCCTTCGTTTCGCCAGCAACTGTCCCGTAATCATCGAAGACGATCAACCCGCCGGCCACTACCCTTTCATATAGGTTACTTAGAATAGAAATTGATGGTTGGTAGACATCAACATCAATATGAAGCAAAGAAATCTTAACCTCCGGATATTCAGAGAGATACTTCGGAATTGTCTCACAGACATCACCCTGGATCAGTTCAACGTTCACAAAAGATTTGTGTCGGAGAACCTTTTTCATTTCTTTGACAGAGATGCCGTATCCACCCTCGCCTTCAAAGCTTTCGATAAATTTCTTATCCAGAGCATTTGATTGTTCTGGAAATTTTCCAAATGCATCAAACCCGATAATTTTTCTCGAGTATGGGCTTTCGAGAATTTCCCGAAAAGTACTGAACCTGACAAGTGACGCTCCTTTGTAAACCCCACATTCAACAATATGGCCTGGCAGATGAATTATCGATTTGTAAAGCTCAAATTGAGCCAGAAGCTTCCCGAGTCTTGTAGTATGACTTGTCAGATAAAAACCATTCTCGTAATCCCACTGCTGATCGGCATTAAAGCCGAACAGTTGACCGTTAACGGATTTCTGTGGTTTGTTAGGTATATTTGCTTTTCTTTTTGGCATATGTGTTTTTGATTGCGGCTTACCCTATCAGCCTTCGTTTAGTTGAGTCTGGTAGCGTTTCGCTACTTGTCACTGTTAATATGATACTCGCATCGTGGTGGGGGAGTGCGGCGATTCAACGATCTGTCGCCTATGTGAAAATCCTGCTTAGGGTCAGGAATCATTTCATCTATTTCAGTAGTTTTTTTGCCCAACCAAACTCAACTGTGGAGGGTGGTGTATGGACGGGTATTTTTTCGACTCTCTCCAAGAGGAGGACGCTTGGCTCGTTCATGACAACTCGGTGCGTCTTTTTTTCCACGACGAGATCGCGCATGATCGCCCGCGCCGAATCCTCATATACCAAAGCATCGTCGGCGCCTGCATTCTTGCCTGCGGACAGTGCCTCTTTGAGACTCTGGTGCCCATCCATTGAAAATGAGAAGAACGACTGCTTGGCATTTGGCTGGATGATCAGGAAGTCTGCTGCGTCATAGTAGTCGGGAAACTTCCAAAGATCCGAACGCCCAGCGATAAATCCCTCGAGACTGCTATTGGTCAGAAAGACGAGGCTGCCTTCTTTGGGAAGGCGGTCTACAACCTCGAGGATTCGACGGTTGTTGGCCTGCTCGGATGCCCCCAACGCGATGGCCTCCGCTTTCTTCTGTTTTCCAACAAGCCGATAGACCGGTTCGAGCAGATGATCCGGCAGGTTGCTGGCCATGATCCGGAGACTTCCAGACAGAAACATGGCTGAAACCCCGAAGAGGAGAAAAGCTTTTTTCTTAGGGAAGGTTGCTCCCGCCAACTGGACATCTGGGGTTCGACCCAATACCAATACTAGGGCGGCGAATACAAACACGATTGGCGGCATCATGTGGTGTGAGGCACCAACGACTGCGCTCTGCCCCCAGTGCGGGAGAGGAGCAAGGAACATGAGGCCCGCCACCTGAGGCCAAAAAACGTCGGGTTTTCCAAAAAGCAGCCAAACGATGCCAAATGAGGGGAAAAAGAATAGCGCTGGAGCAAAACCGATCACCAACTGCGGAATGTTCGCAGGGAAGAACTGCAAAATCTCAGCGAGAACGAATTGCGTCGTAGAAGAGGTTGATAAAACAAGCTCGCTTCTTGCTGCAGGTTGGACAACCAACAGCACGAGAGCAAGATACGCCAGCGCAAAGGATCCTGCTATAACAGCATAGGATTTTGCCTTCTGCTCAAAGAGTATGATATAAACAGAAAAGGTCAGCATTACCATGGCGAGATCCTCGGATGTCAGGCAGACGAGGACCGTCGAGGCAAAGAACAGCAGCTTCCGTTTTGTCAGCAGGAAGTAGTACGCCGCCATGATGAACGGGCCACCAAATAGCATGAGCTGAGCATTTTGCTGAAACGTGAAAAGAAATCCACTGGCGAACAACAAGCCCAATGCCGCCACCGTCTTAACCGGAAACGTCTTCGGCGAAAGAAAGGCCAAAGCCTTCCAGGCAAACACCCCCATCGCAATATAGTTCACAACAAAGACCAGCCCATAAAGCCAGTAAAGATTGGGCCACAAATTCCACAATGGAGCAAAGAGAAAAGGGGTCAAATACACATGGATCACATACGTGTGTATGTAGGCGTGGGGATTGGAACTGAACCCCACCGATGCGCCCGCCAGTTTTGAGGCGTAGAGCGAGGTCTGGAACACCCGCCCGTGCAGGAAGTTGTAAAAGAACTGGTGCGGTGCGGCGACGCCTCCCACCGAGTATTCCGAAGTGGTCGTGGCAAGGTCGTAAAAGAAAAACGACAGCATCACCGCAAAGAACAGGCCGGAGAATACCGCCAATCCTGCAACATACCGTTTGGTGAAAAGCCGCGTTGACATTTTGTCAAATCGAATAGAGGGCTTCAAAAAACATCCGCTGAATCGGATGCTTCCTGTGATACAGGCATTTCCAGGATGCGGGAATGGGATACTCCCGTTCCCGGATGACAAAGCCGTTGGTTTTCGCGCGAGACACCCTCCATTGCTTGGTATAGAACTTGCCGCGGCAAATCCTGTCGATCTGCTTCAGGTAGTTCGTGATCTGCCCAAGGGTCATCTCATGCAGGGAGCTGATGTTGAGGATGCGGTCAAAGCACTTGGCGGGGAGCAGCTCGATCTGGTGCGCAGCAACGAATCTGATGCGCGCCGACTCGAACTCCTCCCTCACGTCCTCGAACCTCTCGAAGCGGCGGAACTGGAAAACTTTTTCCTCCGGGAAAACCGCGCTCAGATACTCCTGCGCCAGATTGAGCGCCGGGGGAATATCTATGATGGTGTATGTGCATGCCGGCAGGGCCTTCAAAAAGACATACCCGACCCGTCCGTATCCAGCTCCCAGCTCCGCAACGTTCCAGGGACGCCCGTCGGCTGCGGCGTGGCCGTCAGCCATGTAAAACTCATGGATGGAATTGCACACATCCTGCGATATTTTGATCCCTTTGTAATCAATGGCGAAGGGGTTTCCGATGACCGGCTCCTCAAGCTTCTTGAGAAGCCCCATCGAGTCCTCCCCGGAGACGTAATGCCAGAGCATGGCGACATACACCCGGTAAATGAATGCGGACAGGGGATTGAAACTCTTGATCCCCTCGTGAAGCGGGTCATGAGGCTTTGGAAACCCGGCACCGAACACGGACCAATCCCTCACTTTGAGCCAGTAACGGAACACGGGCAGCAATTGATGCCTGACGATGCCCAGGATATTCCAATTGAAATACTTCATGTTCACCGTGCGCTTGAAGTTCTCAAACCCGCCCTCCCGGAGCTGCGCGATGTTGGTCGCGGCCAGCGACTCCCAGAACGGGGACGGAAGATAGATTTCCGGCGCGTCCCGAAAAATTTCCGCCGTGGGTGTCTCGTCGATTTTCATTTGTTATGTATTTCCGTAATCCGCGCGGGATGGCCGACCGCCAGGCACCGTGCGGGCAAATCCTTGGTGAGAACCGCGTGCGCGGCCACCACGGCATTTTCCCCGATGGACAGGCCCCGTTGTCCCAGAATGATCGCTCCCGCACCGATCCATGCCCCCGCGCCGACCGTGATGCTGCCTTCCTGCGTGATGCCCTGCTCTTTGACCGGTTGCGCAGGGTCCGCATAGCGGTGGCTGTGGTCCACGATCGTCACGTGGGGGCCGAGCAGGACATCGTCCGAAAGGATGACCCGGTTGCTTGCCCCGATAAAACAATTTCGTCCGATCTGCACCCGCTTCCCGATCGAGAGATACGCCCGATCTTCCGTCCGTCGCATATCAATCAGCGGAACGGTGAGCCATGTGTGACGCTGGATCCATGTGTCCTCGCCGATTTCTATAAAGCGCGCCCCCGCGATATCGACGGTGTAATCAATGCAGGCGCGCGCGCCCCGGCGGCGCAGCGGATATTTCAGGCGCGTCCACAGCCACGAAACGATTTTCAGCCGGACAAAGGCGAACCCGAGCTCCGGGAGGCTGTAGTCGGCCCGGAGAAACGCCTTGTAGTCGTTCGGACTCAGCATGATGTCCGCACCTGCAACTTTGAACGGCTCGTGAAGCTCAGGCTCCAGTCGATGATGAAGACGGGGCGCCCGATATCGTTTTTGTAGATCCTCGCAAGATACAGCCCGTGCGTCGTCAGGAGGGTGATGCCATAAAGCAGATCCATGACCACAAGAATATTGAAGCAGCTGGATGACGCACCGAGCAGATCACAGGCCAGCAGCACAAAATTGGCGAGGGCCACCAGCGGAAGGGCATAAAGAGCGATCCGTATGGGAAACGTCGAGACGCTGAGGATCCCGGCCGCAGCGAAGAGGGTCATTCCCCACAGGTTGTAATAGGATCGGCCGGTAACCCTCTGCTCCCTGTCGTAGGTGATGCCATGCCTCAGAAATCCGGAGTAGCCTATTTCCGCGCGGAGGAACGGGTAGGTGTTCCTGTTGTCGCGCATGACATCGCGCACGCGCGAGGAAACCAGCGCGAATTCCGCCATGTCCAGAACGATGTCGGTGTCCGCCATCAGCCGAAGCAGACGGTAGAACAGCTTGCGCAGCCAGACCAGCGCGCGCGGCTCCGGCCGGTTGGCCCGCAGCCCGTAAACGATGTCGTAGCCCTCCTCCCACTTCGCGACAAACTTCGGGATCATTTCGGGCGGATCCTCGCAATCCACATCAATGACAATCGTGACGTTCCCGGCGGAGTAGGATATCCCCGCAAGAACAGATGCCTGGTAGCCGAAGTTGCGGGAGAGTGTGATGACCTGGACGGAAGGATCTTTTTCGCGAAGTGCCCGAATGACATCCAGAGTGCCGTCCGTCGAGCGGTTGTTGGTGAAGATCAACTCGAAGTCATATCTGTCCGCCAGGGGCGCGATGGCGCTCTTCAAGCGCCCGTAAAAAATGGGGATGGCCTGCTCCTCGTTATAGACCGGGCAGACGATTGAGATCAGGGGTTTGCTATCCATTCTTCATCTTTCCTCCGCCCGCAGCGGGCCTGTGCGGATCTGGTTTGGGAGATCCCCGGCACCCTTGTTCTGCTGAAGGGCCTCATCAAGCTTTGTTCGGTCTCCCCAAAAGGCCATCGGCTCGTAATCGGGATAGGCGCAGGCCCCCGGATTCAAATGGATCTGCCAACCGTTTTCCTCAACCCATTGCTCGACGAGCCGACGGATGGAAATCGCCCTGCCCGAGCAGATGTTGACCGTGCCCGCGCGGGCACCCCCGAGCGCCAACTCGGTCAGGCACCGAGCCGCCTCCTCCACGGGCAGGTAATCCCTGAGCTGCTCACCCCAGGACATGTCAAAGCGTTTGTCTCCGCGGGCTGCGGCGGAGGAAAGCTGCATGAACAGCGAAGTCGGATGCTGGCCTTTGCCATAGAGATAGAACAGGCGGGTCCACGTCAGCTTGCAGCCTGTTGTCTCCGCGAGAAACTCCAGCTGACGATGCAGGGCGTTTTTTGCGAAGCCGTAAGGGTTGGCCGGGACCGCTTCGGCAGTTTCTGCGAGGCAGCCGGATTGCATCCCGTATTCAAAACAGGTTCCGCTGATGACAAGATGGGAGAGCCCTGCTTGGACGAGGTTTTTCAAAAAGCGGTATTGAGTCGGCAGCTCGGTTTCAAAATGATGCGGCGACTTGTAGTTCGGAAGCCCCCCCCAGGCGAGATGCAGAAGGGTATCCGGCCTGCCGAGCTGCTCGAAGGCGTCGTCCGGCGGGGCCGCCACGTCAAACCTGGCTGCCGGAATGTTGCGGAACTCATCCGTCGCCGTCCATGTCGGACGGACCAGGATGACCGGCTCCACGCCCCTTCGAATCAATTCGCCCACGGCATGCCTGCCCAGAAAGCCCGTGGCACCCGTGACGGCGATTCTCAATCTCTCTCCACTCATTTTTGCGGCAGGATTGACATTCTCTGGCTGAATAGCGGCAGGGTGGCATCCCTCTGCGAAATGACGACCGGCTCACCAGGCCACGTGATCGCGACGGACGGATCGTTCCACGCAAAACCGGTGGCAGCCCGGGCGTTGTAAGTGTCGCTGATCTGGTAGAGCACCTCCGTCTTGTCCTCCAATGTCAGGTAGCCGTGTGCAAACCCCTCCGGGACATGGAGGGCCAGCCTGTTCGCCGATGTCAGGTCCATTCCAAACCACTTTCCAAATGTCGTGGAGGCGGGGCGGATATCAACGATCACGTCGAAAACCGAGCCTTGAATGACGCGGACAAACTTGGTTTCCGCGTGCGTCCCCTCCTGGAAGTGCATGCCGCGAAGCGTTCCGGCAACCCGGTTGTGGCAAATGGAGATCTCGGACAGATCCGCCTCAAGGCCCCGCTCGCGGAATTCCCTGGCGGAAAATGCGCGGCCGAAGAACCCTCTTTCGTCGTGGGCGGATTCCATTTCGACGAGATACGCTCCGGGAAGGGGGGCTTCAGTAAATTTCATGATTCAAAAAGGAACTGCGGTTGATACAGGCATGGACACAGATCCCGAAGGATCCTTTTTCCTGTCTTCTCCCCAATCCGTGTTGATCCTCTTCCATCCGTGGTTCTTCTAAAAGATCTCGAGTTCGGGAACCGCCACGGCAAACTGCGCTCCCCACTCCCTCGTGTAGGCCAGCTGCGAGACGATCTCCTCCCGAAGATTCCATGGGAGGATGACAATGATCTCCGGTTTCCTCTCGGCGAGCGCGCTCTCGTCGAGGATCGGGATCCTGCTGCCCGGCATGAACAAGCCGATTTTCCCGGGACTGCGGTCCACGACAAACGGGAGCAAATCCCGGCGGACTCCGGCGTAGTTGAGCAGGGTGTTCCCTTTTGCGGCGGCTCCATAGGCCACGATGGATTTTCCCTCCCGCTTCAGCTTCAGAAGAAATGCCAGAAAATCGTCTTTCACCTTTTCGACGCGCCTGGAGAAGGACGCATAGACCCCCTGATCCAGAAGCCCGGCCGACATTTCCCTTTCGAGGAATTTCCCGACACGTTCGGTCGGCTCCGCCTGGGCCTCCTGCTTCCGGCGGGCGTAAACCCTGAGGCTGCCCCCGTGGGTCGTCATCTCCTCGATGTCAAAGACCTCCAGCCCGGCATCCGATAGCACCGACCGGGCCGCATGGAGCGAGAGGTAGGAAAAATGCTCGTGGTAGATGGTGTCGAAATAGTTTTTTTGGATCAGCTGGAGGACATGGGGGAATTCGATCGTGGCAACTCCCGCCGGCCCCAGCATTTCAAAGATGCCCGCCGCGAAGTCATTGATCCCGGGGACATGTGCTAAAACGTTGTTCGCGGCAAGCAGGTTCACGTGGCCGCGCTCGTGAACCAGACGCCTCGCCAGGGCCACTCCGAAAAACTGACCGACGATATCGATCCCTTTTCGGCGGGCCACCTCCGCCGTGCTTTCGGTCGGCTCGATGCCGTAGCAGGGAATCCCGCGCGCCTGAAAATGCTGGAGCAGATACCCGTCGTTGGCCGCCACCTCAAGGACACGGCTGTTCGCTCCCAGTGAAAACCGCCCGATCATCGCATCGGCATACCGCCGCGCATGCCCGACCCAGGAATCCGAGCAGGAACTGAAATAGCCATACGAGGAGGAAAAGCATTCCTCGCGGTTGATAAAATCGGCCGTCTGCACGAGCCAGCACTCGGTGCAGACCAAAACCCGGAGGGGATACCACTTCTCCGGAGCATCCAGCTTTTCGGGCGGAAGATAGGCGTTCGACGGAGGGCAGGTCCCAAGATCCGCCATGGTCAACTCCAGGTCGGCTGCACAGTGGCGGCAAATCATTGGGTCGCAACTTCGAACTGCGTTTGGTGTGAGTCAGGGTTCATTTCACCAGATTTTCCAAGGAGCTTTTTCAGACTGCCAGAGCTCTTCAAGATGATTTTTCTCACGAAGCGTATCCATCGGCTGCCAAAACCCTTTGTGAAAATAGGAATTCAAACCGCTCTCGGCCGCGATCTGCGGCAGAACATCGCCTTCCCAAATGCAGGAGTCATCTGGAATCAAATCCACCACATCGGGATTGACGACAAAGAATCCGCCGTTGATCCACCCGCCATCACCCCCGGGCTTTTCTTTGAAACTGAGAATGTCCGATCCCGCCAATTCCAGCGCGCCATAGCGACCGGGGGGCTGAACGGCGGTCAGTGTGACACGCTTCTTCGATTGAATGTGGTTTGCAACCAGGGCTTGAATATCCACATCGGCCACACCGTCCCCATAGGTGAAGCAGAACGGTTCGGAATTCAGAAACTTTTGGACCCGGCGTAGCCGACCGCCTGTCATGGAGCTTTCCCCGGTATCCACAACGGTCACTTTCCACGGCTCTGCGGACCGATGGTGGACCTCCATGCTGTTGTTTTCCATGTCGAACGTCACATCGGACATGTGGAGGAAGTAGTTCGCAAAATATTCCTTGATGACGTAGCCCTTGTAACCCACGCAGATGATGAACTCGTTGATCCCGTGCGCGGAATAGATCTTCATCACATGCCACAGAATCGGGCGGCCGCCGATTTCCACCATCGGCTTCGGCTTGAGGTTCGTCTCCTCGCTGATGCGGGTCCCGAGCCCCCCTGCAAGAATGACAGCTTTCATTTTTTCCAGGGGTGATACTCCGCAACCCATCTCGCCAGGAATCCGTGCTCTGCAATCATTAGTTCATCCGAAATTATTATGTCCATTTTGTGAACTCGTCTTCCCATAACGTCGGCCAATGTGTTGAGAAAGATGCATATCGTTGCACAAAGCTGGTCCGGGCTTCTTGAACATCTGGCTTGCTCCACCAGCCCTGAAGGCGATCCTTCACAGACAGAACGAATGTTGCAGCTCTCTCGCCGCTCTCGTGAAGGATGCCAACGTGTTTCAGCGAATCGATTAGCGCGAGCGAGTCGTCGCGAAAGGCATAAATGTCCGAATCGTAAAAACACACTGTAGGTATATTTAATGCGAGAGTTTCCAGCCACGAGGTCCCAAGATAAGAATGTATCACTAAATCAGATTGCAGGTAGGAGGCTATGCCTGACTTTCGCATGTTATCAATAGCGAGCCCAATATCAATTTTGCGTAATAATTGAATTGTCTTCAACCCGAATTCAACCGGGGGAGGGCGCAGAGTAATCTTTATACGTCCATTGATTCTACGGACAAACATAGCTGTTTGCTCCATCATATCATTAATTGTGCCCGGCATCGGCTGAAAATGCATTCGAAACACATTAGCAGGATATGCAATGCAATTGAGCAGCACTATATCACTTTTTGATTGCTTTACAGAATAACGCGGGGAAATTGCACCAGAAAGAATGGTTTGTTTTGGAGATGAACCCCTCCAGCCAAGAGTGTAAAATTGATCAGAAACCCGTGTCTCGTAAGCTTCGACGGCATGAATTTTATCCAACCCATAGTTTCCTCCGTGCTGATGATTTAGTATCTTCATGCCATCAAGCTTCCAATCGGCTGCCAGAGCTTTGAAGAGCATGTGTCCGTGAAGACTATTAGCCGTGTAGACGACTTTTGGGGGGGGGAGATTTAAAGAGTGAGCTTCTGCCCGGATATTGCTAAACGCTTCTAGAAAAGCCACTGGAATATAGAGCCTGATCAATGTCCCGAGGACTTCCGTGAAACTGTTCGGGACACCATTACCATATGATTTCTTTCTCCATGCAAAATCAATATCGACCTCAGTATATATCGGATAGTCAAAGTTCTCCTCCCGCGCCCATTTTCTCCAGCTCCAAAGAGCTTTGCTCCACTCATATCTTGTGCATCGGTTGAGATGAGGTCTGCAGAACAGAAAGGGGGCCTCTTTTTTCGTGAAACTGCCATGCAGGCGAGTTTTTACTTCCCGCAAGCCTCGACGCACAGAAGGGCGTAAAATCTCTCCGACTTGAATAGAGCTTTTATCAAATGTTATTTTATTTCCTTCTGCACCCTCTAGAAGCACGGCAACGTGCGCCACGATTTTCTGGGTCAACTGCGGCTCCCCTAAAATCTCCGATTCAAAGTGTGAAAAATCAGAGAAAACTGGAATATGCCCCTCCCACTTTCCATGGGGAAGATCTCTTTGAACATGGAGAAATGCGGCGTAAACCACATGCGAAAACATCAGCAACCACTCGCCGCAGAGAAGATCGTAGTAGGAGATATCATGCTCAAGGTGATGGTATCTATTGAGTAAATTGGTCAAAAACATGAGCTGGACATTCTGCTCCTCGCCCAAAATATCCAAAGCATCGCACACTTCGTGCTTGTCCCATCGAATCCCTTGTTCACGAGCGTTCAACGATTTGGAAACTTGTGTCAAAGGAAGCAAAAAGATCCAACTTAAGATGGCGCAACTCGCAATAATACTTGCTCTGTTTATGTTCCAACTTGCTGAGCACGATTGATGTAGTTTTCTACGAGAATTGTTCTCCCGCCGACCTCAGCCCTTTCATCAACCTGAGATTTTCTCGGGTAGTAACATTTTTTGCAAACCTCGATGCCCTGATATCCGTCCGGCATCGAGTGGATTTTCCGGACGAGGTTGAGCTTTTCGCCGTGCCAGATTTCGTGGATGGTCTGCTTATTCACGTCGCCGATCGTCGCTGCCGAATCCTCGTCGTTGCTGCACATCATCACGCGGCCGTCGCTGCCGATGACCAGCCGCTGGTAGAGTTGGGGACAGGAGAAACTGTCCTCGTAGACGATCTCGTTGTCTTTTCTCAAGTAATCGATCAGCGGGTTGAATGCCACCAGGTCGGCCAGACCGACGAACGTGTTGTAGTAGAGTTCGGGGTTTTCCCGCACGGCCGGCCAGATGCCCTGGACTTTGATGACCGGCTTGATAAGGTTGTTCTTCTCCTTGTATTCCTTGATCTGCCGGAGGTTTTCGCAGATCTGAGCGAACGTGATGGGCTTGCGGATTTTTTCGTAGGTTTCTCCGGTCCCGTCGATGGAGATCGTGATCCAGTCGATCCCCGCCTCGATCACCTGCTTCAGATAATCGCCGTTGAGTTTCGATCCGTTCGTGAGTGTCGAAATTTCCCGGATTCCCGCATCCTTGCAGTAGCGGATGCAGTCGATGAACTTCCGGTGCAGGGTGGATTCCCCGCGGAGGCTGAGCCTGACCGCAAAGACTTTCCCCTGAACCTCGTCGATGATTTTCCGGAATAGATCCCAGTCGATGAGACCCTTCGTCACCTTCTGCTTGAACTCCTCCGTGATGGTGTAGCACATCGGACACTTCAGGTTGCAGGCGGAGGCCAGTTCGATGTCGAGGAGCAGCGGGTATTCCCGGATGGTTTTGCCGAGGGGGAGTTCCGTCCACAGGCGACGGTATTCCTTGTATTCCTCCTCCCAGCCAGAAGCCAGCTTGTCGCTGAAAGCCTGGAGACGTTCCTCGGTATCAAGGCAGTAGTGGCCTTTGTTGAATTGTATAACCTGCCCGGCGGCACCTGTCATTTGCTGGTGGAAAAGACTGCTGCCGACGGATTTTGATTTTGTCTCGGGATTCATGGTTTCTGGAATGTACTGGTTTTCTGTCCTGGATCGTTAAAAGATATTTTGTCGGCATCAAGGCCGGACATGGTTTCCGGCGCAGCGGACATGGTAGTAGGGGCGAAGATCCCCGCCGAAGCCGAGTTTGAACCATCCGCGCTGGGGGCTGTTCACGCCCTCCAGGTCCACCTCGTTGATCGCGAGCGTCTGAGCGATGTCCTTGAAGGCTTCCCAGTGGATCAGCGTCCCCTGCCAGGGTTCGCTTACCTCCGGATGGCCTCCGCCGAAAAGATAATAGGCCCGCTTCGAGTCCCACCCGTAGCATGCGGAATAAACCACAGTCCCCGCTGCATTCATGGCGTGATACACGCGGCCGCGGTCCTCGCGCAGCAAGGCGTTGATGACCGACTTGATGTTCGCCAGCTTGGAGGAAGATTGGGGGTCGTTCTGGCTCTCCATGAGCGCCTTGTAGTATCCGACGAGTGTGTCGCCGTTGTCGGCCCGCACCACGGTCCCTCCTTTTTTTGCAGCTTCGCGCACACTGTAGCGCCTGACGGTTTCCATTTGTTGGAAGCACGGGGACTCCTGTTCTCTTCCGGCATATTCCCGGAGCCAGGAGATATCGACAAGGGAGGTGTAGCGTAGGGCGACAGTATATTTGTTGGCGGGAACCTCGTGATATCGAAACCACAGGAATGGACGCATGTCGGAAAACGCCGGAGGGACCTGAAATTCGACGGTCTCGAACAGATGGGCAAGCTGGCTGATCACAAACTCCGTGATTTGAAACTCGTCGTGCCTACGCTTCACCATTTGCCTCGCGTGGTCGAGGCGGAAGAGGACGCCTCCGTAGATGACCAGATCGTCCAATTCGCACCGGCGCAAATCCTCCGACAGAATCAATGCGATGCCGGCCTTGATTTCCTGCCCCTGCTTCACTCCGAACAACTGGTGGTTCCGCCCGGTTGCCTCCAGGAAAAACGACTCGGAAAACAACGTGCCCTGCGGCGAGGAATCGACGATTTCCCGCCAGGATTCCCGGTCTTCGATGGGTTCGAGGGTGAGCTTCGGGCTAGACATGTCAACCTAATGAGGAAAGCCGAACCACAGATGGACACGGATGAACACTGATCAAAAATGCTATCAATGACTTCTTCAAAATCCGTGTCTATCAGTGTCCATCCGTGGTTCCAAATTTGTCTGGAAGGCGAACAGCGTCGGGTTAGACATGCGCAAGGGTGCCGGCTTGAACCAGCTTTCCGGTGATGAGATCGATCTCCTCCACGGCAATTCCAAGGAAGCCGGCGATATCCTGTGTGGACTGACGTCCATCGGAGAGGAACAAAACCCAGAGAATGAGGTCAAGCTCCGAACGCCCCCCCAGCTGCGGTCGCTGGGCTCCTCCAAGGGTCGGATAGAGATCGCGGCGGGACAACATGGCCTCGCCATTCGGAATCAGGCTGCGATGGATCCGCCGGGCCTCCAGTTTGTCAATCAACCGGACATAGAGAGAAAAGGATTTCTCGAGGTGGTCCGCCGTCACAAAGTCCAGATTGTCCAGTGAGCTGTGGTATTCCGGATATTCGTAATACCTGTCCTTGGAAATGGTGGTGCAATTGATGCGGAACCCCTGGGACGAGTATTGTCGCTCATCACTCCCGTGGATGTCGAAGGGATAGGTGATGAAGTCTTCTCCTGCTTCGCGAAACACCTCTTCCACCATCCGGTTGATCGGGTGGGCGGAATTCCAACTCTGCTTGTAGCCGAACCTCCCGGGCCCTCCTGCGGTCGTGATGACAAGGCCCACGTCGATGTTTTTCATGGCCTGCTCGTTTTCGGCACAGTAGGCGATCGCGCCCAGTGTCTCAGGAACAAAGACGATGCGGTAGGAATAGCGGAGGTGCCCGCGGCCCGCGAGGTGCCGGGCGAGAAAAGCAGCCAGAACCACGCCGCTCAGGCTGTCGTTCGCCATGCTGGGATGGCAAATGTAGCAGGAAATCAAAATTTCCTTTGTGGATTCGCCGGGAAGAAGAATCTCCCCGTAGGTGAGGGACCCGGGTTCGAGATCCGCGTCGATGACGACTTCAAAAGGCCCCTGCATTTCCTCCAGCTCGGCATACTGCGCATGCGTCAGGCAAAACCCCCAGTCCCGCCGGTAATATGTGGTGCGATAAGGAATGGCTTCCGGAAGATCTGGATGGATGTGAAGGCGGGGTCGGATCTGCTCCCAGTTCAGGCGAAGGTTGACCGGCTCACTGTAGCCGACCAAATGAAGGTTGGAGGACTGGAAGTCAACCACACGCCGCCCTGCGGAATCGGCGATCCAGGCATCGCGGATATTCCACTCGTCGGGAATCACCCAATCGTAAACCGCCTTGCCCGTGGGAACTTCATGAAGCGTCACCGGCGCGATGCTTTTCAGGGCGAGCAACGTCTGCCGGTTGGCTTCCCCGGTGAGGCTTCTGCAGAGCGGAAAGAGCTGCCGCAGGCATGCATCGAGGTCGTCCTTCAACTCACTCATTTCCCTGGAAAGAGACTCGGAACCACGGATGGACAGGCATGAACACTGATCAAAAATGCTATCAAAGTCTTCTTCAAAATCCGTGTCTATCCGTGGTTTCCTCTGCAGGATTACCGGTGGTTTTATACCGTTTTGACATCGAAACGGGTTGAGTCGACGGACGGCTCGGCGATCCGTCCCTACCGATGCAGGGTAGGGCGGTTTCGCCGAAACCGCCGTGATATTTACCCATTACGCCGTGCGTTTGTTTTTGGAAGCGACGAGCGTCCGTCGTATGATTTCCATCGCGGGACTTTGGAGCGAGACTCCGGAGGCGACCAGGCTTTCCAAAAAAGCCAGATCATCCGTGGAGTCCACATCGAAGCGCAGTTCCGGATGGGCCAGCTCCGGCGGAGCCGGAACAACCGCCATGCGATATTGCGCGGTGTGATCCCAGAGATACAGGGTGACATGTTCCCGGTGACGTGGATCCCTCGCTTTCCCGGCCACATCCTCCAGGACATTCCTTCGCAGGATCTCGGCACCGAACCCGTCGGCATATTTGCTCCCCAGCCGGTCCATGTGGTTGCACGCATAGTCGGGATTTTCGGCGGCAAAAAACCGGATGAGCCGCTGGATCTCCTCCGGAGCCACAAACGGGTTGTCAGCACAAACGCGCACAATGACCTCGGCATTGGCCTGCCTCGCCGCCTCATCGAATCTTCCCAGCACGTCCTCCTCGTCGCCGCGGAACACCTCGACCCCGAGGCTCCTCGCAAGCTTGCCCAACTCCTCGTCGCGCGGATGGCTCGAAGTCGCGAGAACAACACCGTCGAGGCCCTCCGTCCGCCGGACCCGCTCAAGAACCCACTGCAGAAGCGGACGCCCACCCAGTTTCGCAACCATCTTCCCCGGGAACCTTGATGACCCCATGCGGGCCTGGACGATCGCAACAGTCCTCATCAGCCGTCCGTGGCGAGATCCTCCCACCTCAGAACATCATCTTCCTTCAAGGCGACGCCGAGTCGTCGTCCGAGGATCTCATCCCAGTGCAGAGGGCTCACGCCCGTTCCCGGGCGCTTGTAGGTCAAATCATCCGCGCCGATCACATGTCCGGCGGGCAGATCCCGGGTGATGACAATGCTTCGCCGGGCATTCCGGCGGGAGATGGTCTCGGTGGGAATCGGACACTTGTGGTCCGACGGTCCCAGCAATTCCGCCACATCCTCCATCCGGTCGAGGAATCGTCTGAGGTCGTCCGCTTCCATGGCGTGGTAGTGGTCATTCCCCGGAAGGGATTTGTCATGCGTGAAGTGCTTTTCCAGGATCACCGCACCAAGCTGCCAGGCCGTGATCAGGGACGTCATCGGTTCGTCGGGGAGGGTGTGATCCGAATATCCGACAAGGTAGTTCGGGAACGCGCGATGAAGTCCCCGGATCATCCGGAGGCGGGCATTCGCATTTTCCGTTGGGTAGTTCAAGATGCAGTGGAGCAGGGCGATGTCTTTGCACCCAGCGGTTTCCAGCGTGTCGACCGCGATGTCGATCTCGCCCAGGGTCGAAGCACCTGTCGAGAGGAGCACCGGTTTTCCCTTGGCCGCGATTTTCCGCAGGAACGGGATGTTCGTGAGGTCGGCGGATGCAATTTTGAAGAACGGCATCAGCGGATCCAAAAAATCAACCGAGGCGTCGTCGAATGGTGTCGAAACAAAATCCACGCCGACCTGCCGGCAATGTTCCGCAAGGGCGACATAGTCGTCCAGACCGAACCGGTCGTATTTCCGAAACAGCGTGAACTGGCTCGGCGTCGGCTCTTTCGTGATGTCCCAGTAGGCTGGGGAATTCTTCGACGCCAGGGTGGATGCCTTGTAGCTCTGAAATTTCGCGGCATCCCCGCCCCCTTGTTTCACGAGATCGATGAGGCGTTTGGCCTGGTCGAGCGAGCCCTCGTGGTTCACCCCTATCTCTGCGATCACGTAGGGTCTTCCATCCGGTTCGACCAGTCGGCTGCCGAGTTTCAGGGAATTCATAGGGTGTCAGCCACGTGCGCCTTCGCCGTGCTTTTCGATGAGGTTGGCCATGTGGAGATCCATGGCTTCGGCATTGTTGGTGATGTTGTTCTCGTGCCTCCGGTAGCGATACAACGGAAGCTCGATCCGGTGGATGCTGTATTTTTGCAGAAAACGGAACCGGAGGTCCCGCTCCTCGTGCAGTAAAAAGTTCTCGTCGTAGAGACCGATGTCGATGAGCTGCTCCGTGCGGAACATGATGCCGCAGGCGATCGGTGCCTCAAGGCAGTTTCCTCTGCCGATAAACTCTTCTCGTTCATCAATAACGACATAATCGCAAGCTACAGCATCCATGTAGCGATTTGTTGATAGATGGAGGCTAAGCACCCTTAGAAAAAATCGATTTACATAATCGTCTGAATCAACTCTGACAATATAGGGTGAGTGGGAGGCTAAAATCCCGAGATTTAGTGAGGCTGGCAAACCAAGATTTGTATTATTCTTGATAACTGTGATCTCTCCATTGAAGAGATCCAAAGCATATGGGGTCTTGTCGCTGCTGCCATCATCAATAACAATAATCTCAAAATCATTTCGGGGATACTCTTGCGCAATTAATGAACGCAAGCAGCGTCCGATATATCTCTCGTGATTATATACGGGAACTATAACAGAAATAGTAGGCACGCTCATAATTGACTCGGGTGGTTCTGGTATTATCTGGACGACACTTTGTTTATCATTTGACACGGGTGTCCGGTTATAAGTTCCACAAAGTCAATTGGTTAGAATTTAATTGTTCCAAATGTCTGAAGTCACTTTCTGTAAGTAGCTCATGCATAGGTATTTTCTCAAACGGGTGAACGCTC
>JBAYTU010000003.1:0-89757 GCA_041675465.1 Terrimicrobiaceae bacterium
GCCAGCTTCCACCACAGGGTCGGGAATTCCGCGGCCAGCATGAAGTAGCTCACGATGTAACTCACCGCGACACACATCAACGAGGTCAGCCAGACGAGGATGGTCAGCGGATGTTCGAAATCGAAATGACTGTGTTTTCCGAAGACTCCCTTCGTGATCCAGGTGTTGATTTTCCACGAGAGGATCGAGGTCGGAATCATCACGATCCGCATCGCGAAGATCCACACGATGAACGTCCACATGAACTGGGGCGCCACGGCGAGGAGAATGAACGTGATCAGCGCCACGCCCGTGACCCCGTAGGTCTCGAACCCGTCGGCCGTCGGGCCCACGCTGTCGCCGGCATTGTCACCCGCGCAATCGGCGATCACGCCGGGATTCCGCGCGTCGTCTTCCTTGATTTTGAAGACGATTTTCATGAGATCGCTGCCGATGTCGGCAATCTTCGTGAAGATGCCGCCGCAGATCCGGAGCACGCTCGCGCCGAGGGACTCGCCGATCGCGAAGCCGATGAAGCAGGACCCGGCGAGAGCCGGGGGGACGAAGAGGAGGATCGCGATCATCATCAGCAATTCGGTGCTGATCAGAAGAACGCCGATGCTCATGCCCGAGCGGGTCGGGATTTCCGAGACCGGCAGAGCCCGTCCGCGTAGCGCGGAGAATGCCATCCGGCTGTTCGCGATGTTGTTGATCAGCATGCCGAACCAGGCAACCGCAAACGATCCGCCGATGCCGATCAGCGACCAGCCGATGATGAGCGCCACGGTCGAGGCCGGGTTATGCTTCAGGAATCCGAAGTAATAGACCATCGTGGCCCCGATGAAGAGTTCGAGCAAGAGAAGCAGCCGACCCTGCTGGAGCAGGTAGGTCTTGCAGGTGCCGTAGATGAGGGATGAGATATCCAACATGCTCTTGTGCGCCGGCAGTTTCCGGAGCTTCCCGCATTCCAGCCAGCCGAAAAGCATGCCCAGAAGCGCGACGCCGAGACCGATCCACAAAATCATCTCGCTCGGGAGCGAAAATCCCGGGAACTGGAAAACGGCCGAACGATCGGTCGGCAGGGCAAGGTCGGATTCCCCCGCCCGGAGAATCGCGGGACAAAGAAGCATTGTCAGTGGAATAAGGCGCGTTAATTTCATGATAGGTGGATTGTTGGATGGATTGGGATGGAAAATGAAAGGCCTTCCACAGTTGGATAGCCAGGATACGGAAATGAAGGACCGCCCGAGGGAATCGATGGCAGCGGGTTGTTCATAAGATAAACTTATATTAGCGGCCTAAAATGGGTCAAGGGGAATTCCCTTTTTATGCGGGAAGATCATGATTCAGCTCAAAAAACCTTCTGTCGGGAGGGGGCCCGGATTCCCATGCAAAGGGAAAATTGACCGGTTGGCCGGTTCCGATTATTTCTTGCGCATGCCATCGTTCGACATTGTTTCGGAAATCGACAAGCAGGAGATCGACAACGCGGTGAACCAGGCGATCAAAGAATTGGCCACCCGTTTTGACTTCAAGGGGAGCATCGCGACGATTGATCCATGTCTTCCTCGCCGACGGGGCGGTTTCCCATGGTTTTCTTTCGTCGCTGAACCGCTTCCCGAAGGAGAAATTCGATCTGGCCGTTTACGCTTCGGAGATCCTGTTGCGCCCATGTTTCCAGATCGGCCCAGAGATGCGGGTCGATTCGGAGCAGAAAGGGCTTCCGGCCGGGGTTGGTCATCCGCTCAAGTCGTTCCGGACGAGGCCGTGCCTATTGATACAACGTTCCGGTGTTGATCACGGGGTGAACCTCCGACTCACCGCAGAGAACCACCAAAAGGTTGCTGACCATGGCTGCTTTCCTCTCGCCATCGAGTTCGACAACTTTCTTGGCGGCAAGTTCGTTCAGAGCCATCTCAACCATGCTGACGGCCCCTTGGACGATCTTCTGGCGCGCGGCAATAACCGCCTCTGCCTGCTGTCTGCGGAGCATGGCCTGGGCAATTTCCGGCGCATAGGCCAGATGCGTCAAACGCGCCTCCTCGACGGTCACGCCAGCCTTGCCAAGCCGCTCCTGCAATTCGACGCGGAGCGCCGCACTGACAGCCTCTCCGGACGCCCGCAAGGTGATTTGCTCACCGGTGCCGTCATCGTCGTCATATGCGTAACCGGTCGCAAGGTGGCGCACGGCGGATTCGCTCTGCACGCGCACATATTGCTCGTAGTTGTCCACGTCGAAGGAGGCCTGCGCCGAATCCTCGACACGCCAAACCACCACAGCCGCAATTTCGACGGGATTGCCGCGTTTGTCGTTCACTTTGAGCTTTTCGCCGTTGAGATTGCGGGCGCGGAGGGAGATCTTGACCTTCCTGTTAAACGGGTTCGTCCAAAAAAAACCGCTCGAACGCACGGTGCCTTTGTATGCACCGAAGAGAATCAGGACCGCTGCCTCGTTCGGCTGCAGGGTGAAATATCCGCCGGTGCAAACCATCGTGAAAATGAAGAGCAAAATGGCGGGAACGATGAACAGAAACTTGTCCGACGCGATCCCCGCGGCGAACACCGCAACGCTTCCAAGAATGAAGATCAGTGTGACGGTCAGTGCCATCCATCCATTGAGCGCGTTGACGCGGCGCTCACGATTGGCCGAAGAGAACTCATTTGGTCTAGTCATATGGTAATTGGTTCGAAACCCGATGTGATATCATTTTGATTTCATCTGGCAAGAAAAATCCGCCGGATATTTCCGTGGGTTGACGATGGCGGGCAGGATGCCCGCGCTCCATTCCCCAAGCGAACTGCGATTCAAATTTTTCGCCGCAGGGACTCTTCGACGGTCGTGAAGATGAGGACCCAGAAGACCTGGATGAACACGGCCACGGGGATCTGGAGCAGGGGCGGCATGGAATAGACGAGGATCACTCCCGGAATCCACACGCACCAACTGGCCACGGCCACGGGGAACACTTTTTCAAAGATGAAATCCGCGCAAAAAATCTTCGGCCACGCCGAACGGCGGAATCCCTCATCCCGCAGCAGGAACCATCCGACAGTGACAGGGGCGGAGAGAAACGGGCTGAAGAGAAACTGATCGACGAGCACTTTGGAGAGGAGAGTCAGCCCATCGTGTCCGTTGCCGAACCAGAGCGACTGCAAACGGTAAAACTGATCGACCAGCATGCCAATGCTTCCCCACAAGGGCGCGGCGGTGAGGAAAAGCCAGAGGTTTCCGGCCGTGGGTTTTCCGGATTGAAAAAACGCGATCCGGAGAAGCTCGGGCAGCAAAGCCGCGGCAATCACATACGAGAAGAAGGAAAACCCAAGCCCGGCTTCCTGCTTCATCCCAGCCACCTCGCCGAGAAACTGCCGCGTTCCCTCATGGGCGGTATAAAGCGCGAAAAACACGAGCATCAGGCCCTGGAGCAGAAGGCCGGGAAGCAGGTTGGCCTTCGCGGCGGCGCCCGCCATGCGAAGGGATTCGCGGACGCTTTTCACCGGTTCTCCCGGCCAAGGAAAATTTCTCCGGCGCGGCGGCGGGCGTGATAATTTCCCGGGAGGCTCACCTTCGCCGGTCCCTTCGCGGGATCCAGAAGGGAGAGCACGCGGCGGGTTTCAAAAAATCCCGGCTCCGGCACCGCGCTCCGCCGGAGCCAGCGCAGGACGGTGCGATGGCGCAGGGCCCCGGGCATCGCGCGGAGAGCCGCGCAGGAAAGTTTTTTTGAAACATCCGGCGTCTGGGATTCCAGCCAGTCATCCTCGTGCCGGAAAATCTGCGAGGCCCGGAGAACGGCTTGGCGGAAACTTTCGCCGAATGCCCGCGTGATGGCGGGGATCACCAGATTCCGGATCCGGTTCCGGGTGTGTTCGATTTCCGCGTTGGTGTGGTCCTCGCGGAACGGAATCCTGTTTGCGGCGACCTCGGCGCTGATTTCGTCGCGGGAGATTTCCAGCATCGGGCGAATGATGCGCAGTCCGTTCCGGGTGCTTTCCGGCTTCATGCCCGCCAGACCGGCTGCTCCGGAGCCGCGCAGGAAATTGAAAAGACAGGTCTCGACCTGGTCGTCGGCATGGTGGGCAAGGAGAAGGAGGCGGCAGCGCCTGCGCCTCGAGCATTCCAGGAAGAATGCGCGGCGGAGTTCCCGGGCGGCGGTCTCGAGCGACCGGCCAGTGGCTTTTGCAAACTCCCTGGTCCGGGCGCGGGCGGATTCGACATCGAACCCGAGCAGTCCGGCCTGCCGGGTGACAAATCTCGCATCCGCGCGGGACAATTTTCCCCGCAGGCCATGATCGAGGTGGCAGACGACCAGTTTGCGAAATCCAAGGCGCTTCAGGGCATGGAGGAGGGCCATCGAATCCCGCCCCCCCGAGACGCCGACGAGGAACGTCCGGCTGCGCGGGTATGCGGCGAGGGCGGCGGCCACCGCGGCATCCAACGCGCCGGGACGGGAGACCGCCCTGTTCACTTTGCCGCAAACAGGAGCGCGGGCATCTTGCCCGCGAGCGGCACCAACGCGGGCGGGACGCCCGCGCTCCGTTTTCTCAGATCGCTTCGGCACCGAAATAAGGGTGGAGGGCCGGGGGGAGGGCCACGGAGCCGTCGGGCTGGAGTCCGGACTCGAGAAGCGCGACGTAGAGGCGGGCGAGCGCCGTGCCGGAGCCGTTGAGGGTGTGGCAGAAGCGGTTTTTCCCGTCCTCGCCCTTGAAGCGAAGATTCATGCGGCGCGCCTGGTAGTCGCCAAAATTCGAGCAGCTCGAAACCTCGAGATACGCGTTCTGGCCGGGTGCCCAGACTTCGATGTCGTAGGTTTTTGCGGACCCGAAGCCGAGGTCGCCGGTGCAGAGTTCGATGACCCGGTAGTGCAGGCCGAGGATCTGGAGGACGCGCTCGGCGTCGGCGGTGAGCGACTCCAGCTCCGCGGCGGAATGTTCCGGCGTGGTGATCTTGACGAGTTCGACCTTGTCGAACTGGTGCATGCGGATGAGCCCGCGCGTGCCGAGGCCCGCCGAGCCGGCCTCGCGGCGGAAGCACGGCGTGTAGGCGACGTATTTGACGGGCAGCGAGGCCGACGGAAGAATTTCCTCGCGATGGAGGTTGGTGACCGGGACCTCGGCGGTGGGAACGAGATAAAGGTCGTCGTTGGCGCAGCGGTATTGCTGGTCCGCAAATTTCGGGAGTTGGGCCGTGCCGAAAAGCGCCTCGGGTTTCACGACCAGCGGAGGCAGGATTTCCGTGTAGCCGTGCTTCGTGGTGTGCAGGTCAAGAAGGAAATTGATGAGCGCGCGCTCGAGTTTCGCGCCGGCCCCGGTGTAACAGACGAACGCGCTTCCGCTCAGTTTGCCGGCCCGCCCGAAATCAAAAAGTCGGAGCCGTTCCCCGATGGCGACGTGATCCTCCAGGCGTTCGAGCGTCGGCTTGGCTCCCCACTCGCGCAGCACCGGATTGGCGGCGGCGTCATTTCCGACCGGCGTGGTTTCGGACGGAAGGTTCGGGATGTTGAGGAGAAGCTCACGCTGCCGGGCGTCGAGCACGGTGACGGCTGCGTTCATCTCCTCCATGCGGCTCCCGAACGATTTCACTTCCGCTTCGAGCGCGGAACTGTCCTGCTTCGAGGCGCGGAGCTTTCCGATCTCCTTGCTGAGGCGGTTGCGTTCGGCCTGGAGGCCCTGGAGGCCGGTGTCTGCGGCCCGGCGTTCCACGTCGATGGCGAGGACGGCGTCGACGGCGGATCCGTGGCCGGGCCCGCGGGTGGCGAGACGGGCTTTGACGGTGTCGGGGTTTTCGCGGATGAGTCGGATATCGAGCATGGGTTGGACAGAATGAACAAATTTGGCACAATGGGATAAGCAAATTCTCACATGGCCGCGCAATTCCGCGATTACTACCAAACGCTCGGGGTTTCAAAAACCGCCGGGGCCGACGAAATCAAGGGCGCATTCCGCAAGCTCGCCCGCAAATTCCATCCCGACACCGCCAAGAACAAAAAGGAGGCCGAGGAGAAATTCAAGGAGATCAACGAGGCTTACGAGGTTCTCGGCGATCCGGAGAAGCGGAAGCAATACGACGAATACGGGGCCGGCTGGCAGCAGTCCGGCGGGCCGCCTCCGGGCTGGCAACAGGCGGGGGGAGGATTCCGCGGCGGCAGGGCGCGTCCCGGCGGGGGCGTCGAATTCGAGTTCGGGGGCACCGGGTTCAGCGACTTTTTCGAGCAGATGTTCGGTGGGGCGCGCCGGGGCGGCGGCCGGGGGTTCGGCGGTTACGAGGAGGCGCCTCAGCGCGGCGGGGATGTCGAAGCCGACATCATGGTCACGCTCGAAGAGGCCTTCCACGGCTCAACCCGCCAGATTTCTTTCCGGAGAGGGGAGTCCGGAAAGATCGAAACTTACACGGTCAAAATCCCGAAAGGGATCCGGGAAGGCCAGAAAATCCGGCTGGTCGGCCAAGGGGAGAGCGGGGCTGCGGGCTCGGGCGATCTTTATTTGCGCGTCAAATTCCAGCGACACCCGGACTTTGAGATCGAAGGGGCCGATTTGATCTACGACCTCGAGGTTCCCGCCTGGGATGCCGCGCTCGGATGCAACGTGCATGTCCCGACGCTCGAGGGCCGGGCGAAGCTGAAGCTGGCACCCGGCACTCAGTCCGGAAAAAAGCTTCGCCTTCCCGGCATGGGCCTCCCGCTCGGCGACGGCAGGCGCGGAGACCTCTACGCGGTCGTCGCCGTCACGGTGCCCGCGGCGCTCGACGCCGAAGAAAAGAAGCTCTGGGCGCAGCTCGCGGCGAAGCACAAGTAGCCGCGCCGTGAAAATCTCCGTCAAAGTCGTCCCGCGCGCTTCGCGCAGCGGCATTGTCGGCTGGCTGGGCGGGGACTTGAAGGTCCGGATCCAGGCTCCCGCAACCGACGGCAAGGCCAATGACGCCCTCTGCGAATTCCTGGCCGCGGAATTTTCGCTGCCGACCCGCGCGGTCAGGATCACGTCCGGATTTTCCTCGCGCAGGAAAATCGTGGAGGCGGACGGGCTTTCGCGGGAAGCGCTCGGGAAATTCGGGAATCCGCCCGCTTGAACCCTCCCTCGCGCGGTCAGGTGCTGGCGGCGGACGGGATTCCGGTGTCAGGAGGCCGAGCATCTCGGGGGAAAACGTCGAGAAGTTCCAAGAGATCAAACTCTGAAATCAAACTCTTGACTCCCCTGGCTGACCCGTTAGCTTCAGCCACTCTCATTATGTCCAGAAAGTGCAGCATCACAGGAGCCAAACCCGTCCGCGGATCAAAAATCCACCGCCGGGGTCTGGCTAAAAAGAAGGGCGGCATCGGCATGCATGTCACCGCCGTCACCCCGCGTTTCTTCCAGCCGAATTTGAAGACCAAGCGCGTTTGGGTGCCCGAACTGAAAAAGTTCGTCACCGTGAAAGCCACCGCGAGGGCGTTCAAGACCCTCTCGAAAAACGGTGCCTACAAGACCCTGCGTGACGCGGGTCTCGCCAAATAGTTTCCCGCCCGACAAGAACAAACACCAAGCAAAAATCCCAAGTCATGGCCTTCAGTGTCCAAAGCAAAAAATCCGGTAAAACGTATTTCCTTCACCGTCGGCTCCAGCAGCTCAAAGGCGGCAGGGAAGTGACCCTTTATTATTTTGCCGGCGTGGCCGGTGAAGCGGCCATCGACGCCCTGCCCGCCGGTTACGTCGTATCCGAGAACGAGCGCACCGGGCTCCCTCTTCTCAAGAAGGGTTGATTCCGGCCCTCGCAAAAGCGGCATGATGACGGGTGACAACACCCCTCGCAGGAGGTAGTGGTTCTCTCCATGCCGCTCCTCGAAGTCAGCAACCTCAAGACTTGGTTTCCCGTCCACGGCGGGTTGCTCCGCCGCCAAACGGGGGTGATCAAGGCGGTTGACGATGTCAGTTTTTCCGTCGGGCCGGGGCAGACCGTGGGCCTTGTCGGCGAGAGCGGAAGCGGGAAGACGACCGTCGGGAGAACCCTCCTCAAGCTGATCCCACCCACCTCGGGAAGCGTCGTGTTCGACGGGCGCGAAATCCTCCCGCTTCGCGAAAAGGAATTCCGCCCGTTCCGGCGCGAGATGCAGATGATTTTCCAGGATCCGTTCGGCTCGCTGAACCCCCGGTCCAGCATCGCCGAGATCGTTTCCGAGGCCCTGGAAATCCACTTTCCGGAGAAATCCCGGGCCGATCGCCGGGATCGCGTGGCCGGGCTCCTGCGGCTCGTGGGACTCCAACCGGAAATGATGGGGCGCTACCCCCACGAGTTCAGCGGCGGGCAGCGCCAGAGGATCGGCATCGCGCGCGCCCTGGCCGTCGAGCCCCGCTTCATCGTCTGCGACGAGCCGGTCAGCGCCCTCGATGTCAGCGTGCAGGCCCAGATCGTCAACCTGCTCCAGGACCTCCAGGAACAATTCGGCATCGCCTACCTGTTCATCGCCCACGACCTCGCGGTGGTCGAGCACATCAGCGACCACGTGCTCGTCATGCACCGCGGGAAAATCGTTGAGTCCGCGTCGGCGGACGAGATTTACAACAACCCCCGGGCCGACTACACCAAGTCGCTGTTGGCCGCGATCCCACAACTCGCCTGATGCACCCGATCCTCAGAAATTTCCTGCGGATGAACTGGCCGTTGTTCGCGCTGATGATGGCGCTTCTCGGGTATGGCGTCTACGCGATCTACAGCGCGACATGGATGCGCGAGGCGAATTTCTGGTCTTCCCAACTGGTCTGGATCCTGATTTGCCTGCCGATGTTTTTCGTGGTGTCGCTCGCGGATTACCGCTGGGTGAGGTTCGGGGCGATCCCGATCTATGTCCTCAGCATCCTTTTCCTCGTCGCGACGATGCGGTTCGGCGAAAAGAGATACGGGGCGAGGAGCTGGCTGAACCTCGGCCCCATGAACTTCCAGCCATCCCAGATGGCGATCGTGGCCGGCATTCTGGCGCTGGCGATCTTCCTTCAAAATTACCGCAACATGCCGGCCATCCTGAGGATCCTGTGTTGCGGCGCGCTTGTCGGGGCACCGTGGATACTCATCCTGATCCAGCCGGATCTCGGGTCCTGCATCGTCTGGGTCCCGGTCCTGCTGGCGATGATGTTCGTCGGCGGCATCCCGAAAAGGTGGCTGCTCTCGATGCTGATCGTCGGGGTCGCGATGATCCCCGTCGTCGTCCAGTTCGGGCTCAAGCCCTACCAGTATTCGCGCATCACGACATTCCTGAATCCCGAGGCCGACCCCCAGGGCGACGGGTGGAACATCACGCAATCGCTGATCGCCATCGGCTCGGGGGGATTTTCCGGCAAGGGCTTCAAGGCCCAGAACACGCAGCTCGAACTCGGCTTCCTCCCCTCGACCATCGTCCACAACGACTTTATTTTTTCGGTCCTCGGGGAGCAGCACGGTTTCGTGGGGGGAGTGGCGCTCCTCGGGGCCTTCGCGCTGCTGTGCGTGCTCATCCTGCAAATCGCCATGGAGGCGGAGGATGATCTGGGCCGACTGCTCGCGGTGGGATTTGTCATGCTGATCTTCACGCATATCTTCATGAACGTCGGCATGACGATCTCCGTCACGCCGATCACCGGCCTCCCGCTGCCGCTGATCAGCTATGGCGGGTCGTTTGTGATGATCACGCTTTTCGGTTTCGGGCTCCTGCAGAGCATCTGGATCCACCGCCGGTCCGCAAGGTGAAGCCACCGGGTGATGACGGAGCCCATTTTTGACATCGCGGTCGGCGGGGCCTCGTTTTGCGCGGGGGTCTTCGGGTCGCTGATCGGGCTCGGGGGCGGGATCATCATCACGCCCCTGCTGGTCCTGGGATTCGGGATCGATCTGCGCTATGCGATGGGTGCCGCGCTTTGCTCGGTGATCGCCACGTCGTCCGGGGCGGCCGCCGCCTACCTGCGCGATGGGATTTCCAACATGAAGGTCGGGTTGTTCCTCTGTGTCGCCACGACGGTCGGAGCGGTCTGCGGCGCGCTCCTCGCCACCGTGCTCGACCAATCCGTGCTGGCCGTCATTTTTGGTGTGGCGTTGCTGGCCACGGTGTTTCTCTCCCTGGCCAAAAAGCCCGGACCCCGGATCCTGCCCGAAGACTCGGATCCTCTCGCCATCAAGCTCGACCTCCCGGGCGAGTTCCCGGGGCAGGATGGGACGAAATCCGCCTACGGGGTGGCGGGGATCGTCCCAGGATTTTGTGTCATGTGGGTGGCGGGCGTCCTGTCCGGGTTGCTGGGGATCGGGTCCGGCGCGTTCAAGGTGCTGGCCATGGATCAGATCATGCGGCTGCCGTTCAAGGTGACGACGGCCACCAGCAATTTCATGATCGGGGTGACCGCCGCCGCGAGCGTGGGGGTATACCTGAAGAAAGGCTACCTCGACCCCGCGCTCGTCTCGCCCGTGGCGCTGGGAGTTCTCGCCGGAGCCTTTGTCGGAGCCAAACTTCTCGCGGTTGCCCCCGTCAGGCTCCTGCGCGTGATTTTCCTGACGGCGGTCTGCGTGATCGCGGTGCAAATGATCCGCCAGGGCCTGCGATGAACAGGATGACCCTCCTCCTCGCGCGGGTCATGGTCACGGGCACCATGATTTCCGCGTTTCTCATTGCCGTGGGGCTGGTCTGGTTCCTCTCCGCCCACGTGGGGGAGAATCCCGGCGACCACATTTTCTCCGGCGAGCCGAAATATTTCAGCAACCCCATCGGGATGGTCCGGCGGGCGTTCGACCTGCGCGAGGTCGGGGAACGCCGGAGCGTCGCGATGATCGGGATATTTCTGCTGCTTCTCAACCCGCCGGTCCGGGTTCTCCTCGCCGGCGCGGGATACGTTTTGGAAAAGAACCGGCTGTATGTGTGGATCAGCGCGGTGGTGTTCACGGTGCTCGCCATCAGTTTTTTCTGGTGAAGGCGGGCTATTTCCAAACCCTGGTCGCCCCGCTCGCCAACCCGGTGTTCCGCGCGCTCTGGATCGCCACCGTGTTCTCGAACGTTGGCACGCTCATGCACGGCGTTGGGGCGGCTTGGCTGATGACCTCGATGACCTCTTCGCCGTTCCTCGTGGGGCTGGTCCCGGCCTGCATTTTCCTCCCGACCTTCTTCGCGGGAATCCTGGGCGGCGTGCTCGCCGACATGGTCGAGAGGCGCCGCATCCTGATCGCCACCCAGACCGGCATGATGGCCGCCGCCGCGACGCTTGGGATCTTCACTGCCACCCACCATATTTCTCCCGCGACGCTCCTTTGGCTGACGCTCTGCCTCGGGTTTTTCAGTTCGCTGAACCTGCCGGCCTGGCAGTCGCAGATTCAGGAGATGGTGCCCCACGACCAGGTTGCCGCAGCGGTCTCGCTCAACAGCATGAGCTTCAACAGCGCCCGTTCGATCGGGCCGGCGATGGGGGGGTTGCTGGTTGCGGCGCAGGGACCCGCAGTCGTCTTTTTCCTGAATGCCGCCTCCTTTCTCGGAACCGTGCTTGTTCTGGCGGCCTGGAAGCGGCCCCGCTTCCGACGCCCGCAGAAAGCGGTCCTCAAAACATTGAGGGAGGGATTCGTGTTCGCATTTTTCTCGCCCGTGATGCGCGCCCCGCTCCTGCGCGTCTCAGCATTTGCGTTTGCCGCAAGCGCCATCTGGGCGGTGCTGCCGCTTTTGGCCAGGGAAGGGCTGAAGACCAACGCCCTCGGATACGGAATTCTCCTCGGTGCCTTCGGCCTGGGCTCCATCATCACCGGCGGTCTTGTCCCGGGTCTTCGGAACAGGTGGCATCCCGACCGGATTGCCGGGCCGGGCACCGTCCTGCTGTCGCTGGTGTTCATCTGTCTGGGTGCCGTCCGGAATTATCCGGTCGCACTCGTCGCCCTTTTTGTCGGCGGTTTGGCATGGGTTGCCGTGCTGATCCAGTATAACGTGGCGGTGCAGGTCTCTGTGCCCGAGGCCATCCGGGGACGCGCGCTTTCATTCTATCTCGTTTTCTTCCAGGGAAGCATGGGGATCGGGAGCGCGTGGAACGGATGGGTCGCCACCCATGTCGGGATTCCCCATGCCCTGGTTTTTGCCGGGGTCATCCTGCTTCTCGGCCTGCCATTGATCGCATGGCTTCCGCTCCCCAAATCCCTGCCTCCGGTGCCGGACCTCCTGCGCGTCGAGGATGCGGATTAGGCTATTCCTCTGCCAGTGCCGCGATGCCGGGAGGGAGTTGTTTGTCGCCGCGGGCCCCGAGTTTTTGGAGTTCGAGCGTGCGTTTGACGAGGTTGCCGCGCCCGGTGGTGAGGCGGGAGATCGCGGCGTCGTAGGAACTCTTGGCCTGGTCGAGGCGCGAGCCGATCTCTTCGAGCGATTGCGTGAAGAGGACGAAAGCGTCGTGGAGATTTCCGGCCTGCCTGGCGATTTCCTGCGCGTTGACGGTCTGCTTGTGGTGCCGCCAGACGCTCTCGACCGCACGGAGCGCGACAAGGAGGGTCGAGGAAGAAACCAGGACGACATTTTTTTCGAAGGCATCCCCGTAGAGCGCCGGGTCCTCCTGGAGGGCGAGATGGAGGGCGGGCTCGACCGGCACGAACATGAGCACGAAATCCGGAGACTGCAGGCTTTTGAGTCCGGGGTAGTCCTTCTTTGCGAGTTCCTCCACGTGCCGCCGCACCGAGGTCACATGCTCGCGGAGGGACGCTGCCCGCCCGCTTTCCGCAGCGGCGTTCACGGCCTTTTCGTAGGCGGTGAGGGAGACCTTCGCGTCGATGATGAGGTTTTTCCCCTCGGGGAGGTGGATCACGACGTCGGGCATGCGGCGGGAGCCGTCGTCATCCTGGTAGGAGGACTGGGTTTCATACTCGACCCCCTTCGTGAGTCCGCATTTCTCGAGGATGCGCCCGAGCACGAGCTCCCCCCACGAGCCCTGGGTCTTGGATTGCCCTTTGAGCGCGTTGGTCAGGTTCCCAGCCTCTTCCGCCATCTGACGGTTGAGATCGTGGAGGCTCTTCAACTGGAACCCGAGCGCCGCCGCGGATTTTTCCTCCTCGGTGTGGATCTTCTCCATGCGCTCGCGGAATTCTCCCAGGCGTTCGCGCAGCGGGTTCAGGAGCGTCCCGAGGTGCTGCTGGTTTTGCTCGAGAAAGCGGACGCTTTTTTCTTCGAGCAGGCGCGAGGCGAGGTTCTCGAACTCCAGTTTCATCCGATCTTGGATTTCGGCCAGCCTTTTGCCGTCGTCCTCCAGGCGTTGCGCGAGATGGGAATTTTCCGCGCGGACCGTGGCCAGCGAGGAGGCGGTCGCGGCATGTTGCCCCCGCTCGGCGGAGAGTGCCCCGTCGAGTTTGGCGATCTGGGTTTCCAGCTCCGCCCCCCGTGCCTCGAGCGCGGAAGCCCGGGCGTTCAGCCTTGCCGCGCGGATCGAGGCGGCCAGCCAGCCAGCGAGAACCCCGAACATCAAAACGCCGGCCATCGCCAGCCAATGCCATGTCGTCATGCCAGGATGCTACCCGCTGGAAGCCGAGAGTGGCAGAAAAAAGGCACCGGAGGAAAGATCCCCCGGTGCCATGAAACTTCCTCGGCTCTCAGTTGAGAGCCGGACGGTGCGGACCTTGTCCGCCGGGGCCCCGGCCCGGCCCGTCGCCACCCTCTTCTTCCTCGATGGCCAGCTTGTTTTCTTTGAGCAGGTCGGCGATTTTTCCCGTGCTGTCGAGGAGCCAGACTTTGGCGTGCATCCTCCTGCCGGGGGCGGCCAGAAGAGTGGCTTGAAAGACATTGGACTCGTTGCGGCCCTCGAAATCCGTCCCGTATTTCTTCGCGAACTTGGCCGCATCCGCAGAGGGGACCACCACGAGGATTCCGCCACCGGGTTTATGGTCCCTGCGGTCGAGCGTCATGGCGTGGAAGAATGCCAGTTCGGGATCGGGGCTCTTCCAGTGGACCGGTTTGACGAACGAGACGTCGACGGTCACCTCCTTCCCCTCGAAGTCTGCGGGTGAGGTGAGAATGTATTCCGCCGTGCGCTTGGAGTCGGAGGCCTGGAGCAGGGGGGCCGCTGCAGCGAGGAGGACCAGTGGGAGACAGTGCAGAGTTTTCATGACAGGGATGAAAAACCGCGCGGGCAAAAAAGTTGCGGAAAATCAGTGTGCGGCCCGGAGCGCCGCGATTTCTGCGGCGGCATCGGCGGCCTTGAAAACCGACGTTCCCGCCACGAGAACATCCGCCCCTGCCGCCACGGACAACGCGGCGGTGGCAACGGTGATCCCGCCATCGACCTCGATGTGGAAATCCAGCCCGTCCCGCTCGCGCCACCCCGCAGCTGCGGAAACTTTTTCGAGCATCTCCGGCAGGAATGGCTGGCCGCCGAAGCCGGGGTTCACGGTCATCACAAGCAGGATGTCGAACCGTCCGAGGTAGGGCCGGATCATTTCCAGCGGCGTCGGCGGGCTGACGGCCAGCCCCGCGAGGCAACCGGCATCGCGGATCGCGAGGAGGGTTTTCGAGACATCGTGGGGCGCCTCGACATGACAGGTGATCGAGGCGGCGGCGGCGAACCGCGGCACGTAGATGTCCGGGCGTTCGATCATCAGGTGGACATCGAGCGGGAGGCTCGTGCCGCGCGAAGCGGCTTCGACCACTGCGGGGCCGAAGGAAATGTTGCCCACGAAGTGCCCGTCCATCACATCGCAGTGGATCCAGTCGGCACCGGCACTGCCGACGCGCCCGACCTCGGCAGCGAGGCATGAAAAATCGCAGGCGAGAATCGACGGGGCAACGATGGTTTTGCGTGCGGGCATGGATCCGGCATAAGCTGCCCAATATGGAACTTGCGGGCGAGGAATATTTCATGGGGGAGGCCCTGCGGCAGGCGCGGAAAGCCTTTGCCGCCGAAGAGGTGCCGGTCGGGGCGGTCATCGTGCGCGAAGGAACGATCATTGCCCGGGCATGGAACCAGGTCGAGATGCTCAAGGACGCCACCGCCCACGCGGAGATGCTGGCCATCACCCAGGCGGAAGCCGAAGTCGGCGACTGGAGGCTCACCGGCTGCGACCTCTACGTGACGAAGGAACCCTGCCCGATGTGTGCCGGGGCAATCGTCCATGCCCGGGTCCGACGGGTGATCTTCGGCTGCGCGGACCCGAAGGGCGGCGCTGCGGGCGGCCTGATCAACCTCCTGCAGATGCCCGGTCTCAACCACCGCAGCGAAATCACCCCCGGAGTCCTCGCCCACGACTGCGCCGGCCTGCTCAAAGATTTTTTTGCCCCGCGCAGAAAACCTTGATCGGAGATTTGCACTCCAGGCATCCGCGAGGGCCTCAAAGTCCGGCCTCTTGTTGTTGTGGAGGCGGTTGTGCCAACCGCCTGTCGAATCCCACAGGCCCTTGACACAAGGGCCTCTACAACAATCTGTCTTCGGGGATGCGTCTGTTTTTTTTTTGAGGCCCCCCATAAAAATCCCGCAAGTTTTCCGCTGCCCTGCGTATCCGCCGTGTGAGGAACACCAAAAAAATCTCCGCGCGAATACACGGACGGCTCGGCGATCCGTCCCTACCGCGGTAGGGCGCTTTCGCCGAAAGCGCCGACTTCATCAATTCCACATTCCAACCAAACAAGCCCATGAAACCACACCGCGACATCAAACCGGGCCATCGGCTTTCCACAACCCGGCACAAGGCGGCATGGGCCGAGACAACTCCACGGTCAACCGCTCCCGCTCGCCCGAAACTCCGAGTCTGCGCCATTCGGCAATCGCAGTGCGAGTGGTGAAAGCCCTTCCCATTCCGGCAAGGAGAACCAACAAGCCCGCCCGCCCCGATACCCGATGATCTTTCTGACCGCCGCCGCCGCTTTTGGATTTGTCGGCCTTGCCTCGGCCATCGAGGATCGCCACGTCGCGGCCATTCACAACTTCGCCTGGTGCCTCGCCCATTGCTTTTTCCCGAAATTCCCGCAGTGAAGAGATGCACCGAACGAGGCCCCGCCCCCGCCCGCTCAGGGATTTCTGCCTTCTGGTTTTGATCGCCCCGCTGCTTTTTGCCGTCACGTTTTTCGTCTTGTTGCTGTCGCTGCTCTTTTTGTTTTTGGAGGCATCCCCGAAGAGTTTCAGCGCGTCCGGACACCGACTGACCGGGCGCGGCGGTATTCCGCCCGAGGAATGAAACCGTTGATCAAGATCAAATCGAACCCCCAAATGGGGGGAGGCCCTATGGACGCCTTGCCACGCAACCGTTAGCACGCTCGCCCCGTGAGGGGAAATCCGGGAACCGACAAAGAAACTGATCGCATGCATCCGAGTGCCACAAAAATCGTCCTTTTAGATGACCATCCCGTGATGCTGTCCGGGCTCGAGCAGATCATCAATGCGCAGGAGGACTTGTGCGTGGTGGCCTCGCTTTCCAGGCCCGAGGCGTTGTTGCGGAGCGAAGAGGCGCTTGGCGCGGATCTGCTGGTCATGGATCCGATGCTCGGGAACCGGGATGCGCTCGCCCTGCTGCGCGATGTCACCCGTTGCCACCCGCGCCTTCCGGTCCTGGTTTTTTCGATGTGCGACGAACGCATGTATGCCCTGCGGGCGGTGCGGAATGGTGCCCGGGGATACCTGATGAAAGACCATGCCCCCGAAAAGCTCATCGCGGCCATCCGGGGCGTTCTGGCCGGGGAGATTTTCTTGAGCCAGGAAATGCGGGAGCAGCGGCGCGAGCCATGCTCCGGGGATCTGGCAACCGGGGTGGAGGGACTCACGGACCGGGAGCTGGCGGTTTTCGGGCTCATCGGCGACGGATGCGGGACAAAAGAAATCGCGGCAACCCTCGGGATCAGCCCGAAGACCGTGGAATCGCACCGCGAAAACATCAAGCGCAAGCTCGGGATCCCCCGCATCGACAAGCTCATCAGCGATGCGTCGCGCTGGCGGGCATCCTCGGTTTCCAGGGATTCCGAGCCGGGCCTCGAAGCGGTGCCCGGCTGATATGAACGCGGATGGCTCCCTGCGGATCATCTCCCGGCCGGGCTCCGGAACAAAAGTCCCCAGCGAATTCCCGCTCAAATCCTTCGCCGGAAAATAGGGAACCCCCCGATAGGCGGGGATCTCGCAACCGGTTAGATTTCGAGCATCCCGCCAGAGCACCCAAGCGAAAAAACAAAACCAGTTCTGAAAAGAAACCATTATGAAAACAAAAAATCCACACCCTCATCTCTTGGCTCTGGCACTGCTGGCGCTCTCTTCGCCGCTCGCCCCGGCGGCCTACGTCAACTTCACCGGCCTCACCAACTCCGGGGGGAGCTTCAGCACGGATGTCGACGGGGGCACCATTCCAACAGTCACCGTCAGCGCCCTCGGTGGGACAGGCAATCTGATTTCGCAGAGTGCCGGCACGCCGGTCTCCGCAGGATTTCCGGCGGGGTCGTTGTTCCGGCTGCAAGATGAGACTCCTGCAGTTCCTTCGACGGACACGATGGTGACATCCCTGACATTTGCCACCATCAGCAATTTCACGATCGTGGCTGCGCCGACAAACTCCAATCTCAACACCTCGGGTGATGTGTCCGTGAGTTTCCGCGCGCTCAAGGCTGAATTGACAGGGTTTAGCTGGACCCTGACCGGTCTGACCAACGGCACATACGCGCTCTCTGGCACGAACAACGAGATCATCACCTTCACGCCAACGATCACAGGCACTCCCTACACCGCGTTCCATCTCACCCCAAACTTCGCTCTGGATGGGGTCCAGGTCACCTCCACTTCAAAAAGCGTTTCGCCTTATAACAGCCTGCAGTTCGCCGTGGACGTCGTCCCCGAGCCCGGCACCTGGGCGCTTATCGCTGCGTCCGGAATGTTTCTCGTGATCTTCCGCCGACGGAGGAGTTGCTAGTCCGCAGGTTCCTTCGTTGATGCGGCAGCCGCGAGTCTTCCCATCCTTGCAAGAGCAGGGGTGGGGGGATTTTCGTGTTTTTATGGGCTTGATTCAATTTTTGAGAGACCTGTGGCGGGCCTGTCTCGCAGCCGTTTTCGGGGGCAAGCCCTGGGAGCCCGGCCCGCTCGACATTCTTGTCGTCCGGGCCGGATCTTTTCTCGATGCGGTTCTCGCGCCGCTGCGGAGGCTGATCGAGCGCCACGGCGAGCCGATTTTCCGGGGCGGATTCCTCCTCCTGCTGGCCGGGACGCTGGCTGCCTCCATCGGTGCCACCGCCCATTTCGCGAACGGACGGCACACCGCCTCGCGCGCCTCCCCCGGTCCGGGCACGCCGCGCCGCGACCCGGAGGTAGTCCAGAAAGAACTCGAGGAATTTGTCCTGGCGAACAATTTCCCAAAGGCTCGGGAAAGACTCGCCGAACTCAAGCCGGTCTGGGCCCGCGACGCGCGTTACTATCAGGCCGAAGGGGCTCTTCACATGGTGGACGGCCGAAATTACACCAAAGCCCGGGAATCGTTCCTGGACGCGCTCGAGCTTTCCCCAAACGACCTGGAACTCCTGTTCGATCTTGCGGAGGCCGATTTTGCCTCGGGCAACTACAGCCAGGCCGAGACCGGCTACAAGAAGCTGAAATACGCTTTGAAAGAAAACGAGATCATCCCATTCCGCCTGTATCTCTGCGCGCTCCAGCAGGGGAACCGCCCGGAAGCAGAATCCCGGATCGGAGCCTCCGACCTCGCTTTTCACTCGCCCTCCTGGTTCTACATCAGGGCGGTCGAGGCATTTCGAACCGGCCAAATCCCTGACGCCGAAAGCCTGTTGCACGCGGCCCGGCTCATGCATGGAAGCAAGCTCCGCGCGTTCGATCAGACGCTTCGGGATCTCGGCTTGGCCACCAGCGAAAGGAATGCCCGGAACGACGGCAGGGAGACGAGGTGACCCCTGCAGACTTCTCTCGACGAAAGAATGTTATGACCCCCCACATGCAAGATACGGGGGGCACCTGAGTCAATCGGCCAGGCGGGAGTTTTTTGATGTCGGTCATAAAAAATCCCGCAAGTTTATCGATGCTCCGCGTATCCGCTTCGTGGAGACAGAGCACCATTCCAAAACCAACATCCTGCCTGAGCCGGGCCGTGCGAGGTTCCCTCTGGGCACCGTGCGCTGGCGCGGTCACGCGGACCCCACGCGACCCGCCGCGCTGACGGCCCCGGTCTTGCATGTGTCCGGTGCCGCCACGCTGATCAACCTCGCCAAGCGCGCGCGGGCGGCATCCCAACCCGTCGGAAAGGAAATTTTCCAGTCATGAGCCACGGAGCCGATTGTTCCGACGACCTGTGCCGCCTGTCGACACCGTCGCCAGCCGGGCCCGGCACTCTCCGCCGGGTCCTCCTCGCCGACGGTGAGCCACTTTTTCTCAGCGGCCTGCGGACCCTCCTCGAACCGCAGGGATACGAGGTCGTCGGCGAAGCCATGACCGGGCACCAGCTGCTCACCCTGCTCGCCGCAAGCCAGCCCGACCTCCTGATCATGGGGTTCGCCCTCCAATGCGGGCGTGACGCCCTCGGGATCATCCCCGACATCCTCCGCCAGAGAGCGCGGCTCCGCCTCCTCGTGATCGTTCCCGTCCCGGTCTCGCCGCTCGGCCCACGCCTCCTCTCCGCAGGTGCGCGGGGGATTTTCGCCCGCACCTCCCCTGCGGAAACCCTCGCCTCCGCGCTCCAGAAGATCTTCGCCGGGGAGTCGTTCATCGACCCCGCCCTCCGGTCCGCCGACCCCGCCACCGCCTACGACGCCCCCTCCGGCCTCACCTCCCGCGAACGCGAAGTCTTCCGCCTCCTCGGCCAGGAAAAATCCTGCAAAGACATCGCCGCCCTCCTCGGCATCAGCCCCAAGACCGTCGAGCGCCATCGCGAAAACATCAAAGCCAAACTCTGCCTCCGCACGGCCTGCACCCTCCACCTCGCCGCAAAAACCCTCGTCCACCGGGAGTCCGGCGGAGCCGGTTCCCTCATATGAGCCCCGCTTATCCCAGACACTGCAAAATGGGGGTGCCCCCCCATAGACGCACCTTCTCGCAACTGGTAGTTGGACAAAAATGCGGAGGGTGAATGGGTCTGAGCCCCAATTTCTCACTCTAAATTCCCAATAAAAAAAGCCCATGAAAACGAAAACATGCATCGACTCGGACAACGCCCCACTCGCTTTCACTCCGTCGGCCTCGGACGGGGCGCACAGGTCGCGAAGAACCCAACTACAGAAGAAGCTTTACCCTCCCATCTTATCACTGACTATTCTGTGCTTTACGGCATTGGCTTCGTTGGCGAAGGCGGGTTGGTATGATGTTGTGGGAAGTGGGAATATTGATTTTTCCCAGGGCAGCATGACATCCATCGCTCCGGTGGGAGGGGGGTTCTCCTTCAATTTTCGTTATAACACGGATGCCTATCTCGCCTCAAGCACAGCGACCAATGCCGCCTACATGTGGGCCGTAAACGATTTCCATCTCACACTTTCCGGTGGATCGCAGCCCTTTTATGGGACGGGGACCGGGTGGAACCTGAATATTCAAAATAACTCGCTGGATCAATTCGAGGTCGCGGATCGGGCATTCAACGCTTACGACACCCCGGCTCTGGGGCAGGTTTCCTCAACGAATTTCCCAAACTTCAGTGGAGCAATTCTCCAATACCTTCAGTTGAATTTTTCGACCTTCACCGGCAACCCCATCACCTCGACAGCCATTCCGCAGAATCCCAACTGGGATGCCTTCACGAACCGAAGGCTGACTGTGGCTTATTTCAGCGGAGCGTATGCTCCCTCTCCACTCAACGGATCATTCTATGGCTATGTTTCGAATGTTAGCTCCTCTCCGAGCGGGCTTGTTGTAGGGGCGGGCACTGTCTCTCTCTCTTCCCCGGCGCAAGCATCTCCTTACGTCTCCATTAATGGAGGAACTCTCAAGACGACCGCTCCGGTTGATTTTGGCTCGACGCCGTTTACCATCGCGGGCAACTCGACCCTGAATACCCAGGGATTTGATTCGACAATCTCCGGAGTGGTCTCCGGAGCGGGGCAGCTTATCAAGTCCGGATCCGGCACGCTGGCTCTTGCGGGGAACAATACATACACCGGCGGGACGACGATTCAATTGGGCACACTCCAGATCGGTAACGGGGGAACATCCGGCGGGGTTGGCGCCGGCAGCGTGGTGGACAATGGCTCGCTTGTCTTCAATCGTTCGGATGTTGTCACAGGAAGCAACGTCATCTCCGGGAGCGGATCTGTCGTCCAAGCGGGTGGCGGAACGACGATTTTCACCGGCAACAGCACTTACACCGGTGGAACCGTCATTTCCGCTGGCATCCTCCAAATCGGAAACGGCGGGACTTCCGGGAGCATCACGGGGAACGTCACGGACAACTCCCATTTGGTTTTCAACCGCTCGGACAACCTGACATTTGGAGGGAGCATCAGCGGTTCCGGCGACGTGACCAAACTCGGCGCTGGCATCCTCACCTTTTCCAACATCAACACCTATACCGGCGCGACGTTTGTGGATGCTGGAACGCTCGCCATTGATGGGGCCGTCTCCGGCGCGGGCGGTCTGGTCACTGTGGCCGGAGGAGCTACGCTTGGCGGCTCGGGCACGCTGGACCGCGATGTGAGCGTCAGCTCCGGCGGCACACTTTCAAGCACCCTCAAAGTCACCGGCCAGGTCACCCTCTCCAACCAAACCTCCGTCGGGGTGGTTTCCTCCGGGACCACAAGCGCCACGAGCGGGCAGCAACTCAACGTGACATCGGCCACCGGCGGAACCATCGATACCGCCGCCGGAACGGCCCAGGTCGGCACGCTCGATGGTTCGACGCTCAACACCGGCAACTGGGGTGCCACGGTGACCAACCTGAATTCCGGCACGGTGAATACCAGCGGGGGTTCGCTGGTCGCCCAGCAGGGCGACTTCACCGGCACCATCACCGGCAATGGCGGACTCACCAAAACCGGTTCCGGCACGCTGACCCTCAACGCGGCGAACAGCTACAGCGGCGGAACAATCGTGAGCGCGGGCACCCTGGTTGCGGCCGTGGGCACCGCCACCGGATCGGCCCCGATCCGGCTCGTGAATAACGGGAAGTTCCAGGCCATGAGCTCCGTGGCGGCGGGAAGCGTCGTCTCCGAGAGCACGGCCGCGACTTACCAAAAACTCTTCGTGGACTCGGAAGACCTGGCGAATTACGGGTCCTACAGCAGCAACCTCGGCGGACGGAACACGACGGCCATCTTCGCGGCGGGAAACGCCGTGGCAGGCGCGACGGTGACCACGCAATTCGGGTCGATCCAGCCCGGCGACCTTCTCGCCAGCGACCGGTTGTCGATCGACGGCCTCGATGGCACGACATTCCTTCTGGTAATGAATTCCGCCATCGACATCCCGGCCAACGCCACCCTTGAGGACTTTTACCTCGGCTGGTTCGACACCGGCGACAGCACGTGGAAAAATGCCGTCCTCGGCAACCACGCGGCCAACGGCAGCCTGGCCTTGGCGGGAGGTTACGCGGAATCCTACCAGCAGTTCCTGAGCTCCAATGGTGGGTGGAATGCAACGGACATGCTCGGGGCCTACGGCGTGGATGCCACGAACAACCAGGTCTGGGCCGTCATCGACCACAATAGCGAGTTCGGGGCCGTCCCCGAACCCTCCACCTGCGCCCTGCTCGCCCTCGGTGGAGTTGTCATTCTTCTTTACGCCTGCCGAAAGAAACGGATGCCGCTGTCCCTGATTTGCAAAGGAATGAACAGCCACACCCGCAGGAACCGGATCGCCAAAATTCAAATGCACGTCTCCGCACTTGCTGTTTTCATTGCTTCGTGCGGTGCGGCGGCCGCCCAGGAGCACCTCTATGTCGTGAGCTGGCTTCCAGGGCAGGGAACTTCAGGAATTGTGGGCAAATACAACCTGGATGGATCAACGGTGAACGATTCGTTGATCTCGGGTTTGTCCGGTCCGGGCTGGATTGCGACCTCTGGCAATGAGCTCTTTGTTACAGTAGGTCCTGAGTACCCTGGAGGCATCGGAAAATACAACCTCGATGGAACAACGGTAAATCCATCGCTGGTCTCGGGATTGGGTTCGCCACGTGGCTTGGCTGTATCCGGCAGCAATGTCATTGTTGCGACAACACCAAGTGGCCCAACGGGTGTTATTGGCCAATACACGACTTCCGGCACAACAGTGAATTCTTCACTCATATCGGGAATGTATCAGCCTATTGGCCTGGCGATTTCAACCGATGCGGTGTTTATTACCAGTGGTGCCGGCACGATCGGAAAATACAACCTGGATGGCACGACAGTTAACGAGTCACTCATCACGGGATTGGACGGCCCAGGAGGTTTGGCGATTTCCGGAAATTACCTCTTTGTCGCGAACCGAAACTCCAACTCGATCGGAAAATACAGCCTGGACGGCACGCCCGTGAATATCTCGCTCATCTCAGGTTTGAACTCGCCGAGCGGGCTGGCGATCTACGGCGACAAAATCTTTGTCTCGAACGGGGGCAGCCAATTCAATGGCGACGGGACAGTCGGCGAATACACTCTCGATGGCGCAACGGTGAACGCCTCGCTGATCTCGGGACTAACTGTTCCGGGTGGTCTTGTCATCGCCGTCCCCGAGCCCAACACCTACGCACTCCTAATCATTGGCGGAGTCGCCCTCTCCCTCATCGCCTGCCGAAAGAAACAGACCAGCTTGACACGGACGTCTCGGCGATCCGGCCCTACCCGGTAGGGCGCTTTCGCCGAAAGCGCCGACTTCCTCCATTTCGAATTCCATCCAAACAACCATGAAAACCACGAACACCACCATTACCCGCATTGCAGCATCGCTGGCGCTGTTTGTTTCCGTCGCATCCCTGCCCGCGCAAACCTGGGTGCAGACAACCGGCGGACCATACAACTGGGGGGACAATGCGAATTGGTCTCCGGAAAACTTCCCCAACAGCAATGCCGCCACCGCAAACCTGACGGCCGACATCACCCAGGATATCGCCATCACGCTGAACCAGGACATCACGGTCAAAAACCTGATCATCGGCGACCCTTCCCCCCTCCCCAATAACAACTACGCAATCACCCAGGGAGGGGCCTTCACGCTGAATCTCTCGGCGAACACCGGAATCCCGACGATCGCGCAAAATTCCGGAAACAACACGATCGCTGTGCCGGTTTCCTTCACGGGACCCTCGGGCGCGATCAACAACAATGCTGCGGGAACAACACTCCTCTTCACGGATTCCGTCAGCAGCAGCGGAAGCATCATCAAGGGCGGAACCGGAGATGTCGTCTTCGCCGGGAACCTCACCGTTGCCTCCGGCCTTCCCGCTGGATCCATAGGCTTGCAGGTCTCTTCCGGTCTATTGCAATTGGCCAACATTGGTTCGACGGCGGACATGACGAACCACAGGGTCTTTGTCGCAACCGGGGCATCGAATGCGACACTCCAAGTTTACGGCGACTTGACGGATGCCAGCGGAATCGATCTGGGGGCCGGAACCGGGACGGCGACTCTTGATGTGAACGCGGGTGCCACGGTGGCGGTGGGAGGCCCGCTGCGCTTGGGGTTTAATACCGGCTCGACAGCTGTCGCAAACATCAACGACGGTCTCGTCACCGCCACCTCCGTCGCCCTGGCCTCCGGCCCGGAAAGCAGCGGGACCCTCAATATTTCCACCGACGGCACCGTCACCGCAGACTCGATCACCTGGTCGAATAACGCGACGGCCAGCGCCACCATCAACTTGAACGGCGGCGTCCTGAATGCCGCGAGTATTTCTGGTGCCGGGACCGGAACCGACACGCTTTCCTTCGACGGCGGCACGCTGAATCTGGCGGCCCCCTCGGGCAATCAAACCCTCGGCACGAATATCGAAACGGTCGGGATCAAGGACGGCGGTGCAACGATCATGGTTACCAGCGCCGCGACGACGCTCTCGATTGACCCCGCTCTGACGGCCAACGGAACCGGAGGGCTCACAAAAAGCGGCGACGGAACCCTCGTCCTCAACGGAAACAATACCTATTCCGGCGGCACGACGCTAAATGCAGGCATCGTTCAAATCGGATCGGACTCCAAACTTGGCGACACCTCGGGCAACCTGACATTCAACGGCGGCTCTCTCGCCGTGACGTCCGGGCTCACTTTGGCCCGGGCGATCACAGTGGCGGCGGGCGGGGGCACCTTGGCACAGGGGGCGAATGCGGTTCAGGTCGACGGAGCATTCAGCGGGTCGGGAGGTTTCACGAAAACGGGGGCCGGTGCGCTGATCTTCAACGGCGCGGGAACGAACACCGCGAACGGAACGCTCACGGTCGAAGCCGGTGCCGTCAACGCCGCCGCCGCCAACGTCCTCGGCTCGGGCCAAAAAGTGTTCCTCCACCAGGGGACCTCTCTGGACCTTGCCGGTCACAACCAGACCGTCGGCGGCCTCGTCGGGAACGGCTCAGTCACTCTCGGAAGCGCCAGCCTCACCCTCAATCTCTCGGATGACCGCGCGTTCAGCGGGGTGCTCAGCGGCAATGGCTCGCTCATCAAGACAGGCGTCGGCTCGCAGCAGATCTCCAACGAATCCTCGACCTATTCCGGCGGCACGCAGGTGCTTGGAGGCACATTGGTCGTGCCCAGCGATGCCGCTCTTGGCTCGGCGGCAGGCGGAATCACCCTCGATGCCGGCACGCTCATGCTGACATCCTCCACAACCTCGTTCTCCACCGCCCGTTCCATCGCGCTCGGTGCCTCGGGCGGAACATTTGACACGGCAGGCAGAACCGCAACCCTCAACGGCGGCATCTCCGGCAACGGCTCCCTGACAAAAAGTGGAACCGGGATCCTCGTCCTGGCGGGGGCAAATTCCTACGCCGGCGGCACGGCAGTCAACGCGGGAACGGTTTCCATCAACTCCGACGCCCGGCTTGGCTCGGGCTCCGCGACCTTGAACGGCGGACTCCTCAGCGTGACATCCACGACAAGCAGCGCGCGGGATTTCGTCCTTGTCGGCGGTTCGCTGAAGCAGGCGGAATTCGTCACCCACACGATCAGCGGAAATCTTTCCGGGGCCGGAGCGCTCAAGAAAGAAGGCCCGGGAACACTCGCCCTCTCCGGCAACAACACGTATCAGGGCGGAACGCAAATCAACGGGGGGCTCCTCTCCGTGGCCTCCGATGCCCATCTGGGGAATGCCGCGGGAGCGGTGGCCATTGGCGCTGCCACGCTGCAAGCCACCGGCACATTTTCGACCGCGCGCGGGCTTTCCCTGGCTTCCACGACATCGTCGATTTCCGTCTCATCCGGCCAGGTGCTTTCGTGGGACGGCACGGTTGATGGGACCGGAAGCCTCACCAAGACAGGGTCCGGCGAACTGTCGCTCACAGGCACCAACACCTACGCGGGAACCACAACGATCTCGTCCGGCACGCTCACCATCTCCTCGCAGGAAAACCTCGGATCGGGCAGCTCGGCCATCGCTTTCGGATCGGCGGGAACGCTGAAGACGGCTGCGGCGCTGACATTCACCCGCAGCCTTTCCGGTGACACCGGCACGGTGGACACCGGTGGCTTTGATTCGGTTTTCAGTGCGCCTATCGTGTTCTACTCGCTGACCAAGGCGGGAAATGGAACGCTCACGCTCTCGAATGCGGGGAACTCATCCCACTCCCTGACCGTCCAGGGTGGGACCCTCCGCGCAGGAACCGCCGGAGCCGTGAACACCAGTCCTTTCGGCTCTGTCTCGGTCTCCGGCGGCGCGACATACGACCTCGACGGATATGCCACCTCCATCGGCGGACTGACCGGCAGCGGGAGTGTCACGCTCGGAAACGCCACACTGACAATCGACAATTATTGGGACAGCCACTCGTTTGGCGGGGGGATTTCCGGTGCCGGATCCCTTGTCAAGACGGGCGGCGGCTCCCAGACTCTCTCCGGGTCGAATTCCTATGCCGGTGGAACAATCGTCCAATCCGGCAGCCTGGTTTTCAGCCAGGCCGCGTCTGTTCCAACGAGCGGCCAGATCACCGTGGCCGCAGGCGGCTACGCAGGGGCCGGATTTGCGATGGACCAGGCGTTCCTCGACAAGTTCGACAAGGCGTCGAGCGTCGGCGTGATCGGCTTCAACGCGAGCAGCTCGAACGTCCTTGACCTGACCGGGTTCAATACATCCGCCACTCTCGGCTCCAGCTCCAGCGCGAACTTCAGCGGGAGCCTGACTCCGCAGGGAAGTGCGTTCCGCTTTGGCGGCGGATACGGGCAGCTGACCGTCTCCGGCAACCTCGGCGGCTCCAAGAGCCTCTCCAACGCCGGGGCACTCACGCTTTTCCTCTCGGGAACCAACTCCTACGATGGCGGGACGTCCGCCGCGAGCATGGGCCGCATCATTTTCGCCAATGCCGCAGCCATCCCCGCAGCGGGTAGCCTCACCGCAGCAAGCGGCGGCTACATTGGCAACAGCTTCGCGGTGGACCAGACGTTCCTCGACAAATTCGATAAAGCCAACAGCGCTGGAACGATCGGCGTGAACACGGATACCAGCTCGTCCCTGGACCTCACCGGATTCCATGCGGAGGCCAGCCTCGGCACAACCGGCTCGGTGACTGTCGACGGAACCCTCACCCCGCAGGGCAGCCAATACCGGTTCGCCGGCGGCGGCGGATCCATGACGGTCGGAAGCACGCTCAGCGGCAGCCGTTCGGTTTTCATTTCCGATTTGGGAGTGACCCTCACGTCCGGCAATTCCTACAGCGGAGGCACCCAGATCGACTGGAGCGGATTGCTCGTTGTCGGCTCAAACTCCCATCTCGGCGATTCCTCCGGCGGCATCACGCTCGCGGGCACGCTGGCAACAACCGCCTCATTTTCCATGACGCGCACGATCTCCACCGCCGGGGGAACGCTCGACGTCGCTTCAGGCACCACACTTACCGCGAATGGCGCGGTCAGTGGGACAAGCCTGTATAAGACCGGCTCGGGCACCCTCGTTCTCGGCAACTCCAACACGTTCACCGGAACCCTGGGAATCTATGGCGGCCAGGTCTCCCTGGGCGCTGCCGGAGCACTCCCGTCGGGCGTCTCGTTGAGCCTGGGCAGTGGAACGGGACTGGACATCAACGGGTTCAGCCAGTCGGTCTCCGGCATCTCCACCAGCTCCGGAAGCACCGTCGCTCTCGGCTCCGCAACGCTCACGGTGGACTCCGAATCCTACAACGAGATCTACGGGGACGTTTCCGGGACCGGCTCGCTCGTCAAAAACGGGAACGGATACCTCACGATGTCCGCGGGAAAAACGTATCAAGGCGGCACGACCCTGAATGCCGGCACGCTTTATGTCGAGGGCTCGACCTCGCTCGGCACCGGCGGGCTCGCCTTCAACAGCGGAACTCTGGCCACCGATTATTCCTTCACCTCGAACCACTCGATCACCTTCTCGGGAGCCGGGGCCAAGACGATCCTGGTCGCGGATTACGATCCCTCCGATGCTTTTGCCACCGTCCTGAATCTCGGCGGACCGTTGAGCGGGTCCGGAAACTTTACGAAATCCGGCGCAGGCATCCTGGAACTCTCCGGCACATCGAGCCACAGCGGCAGCCTCACCGTGTCCGATGGCGGCCTGAAAGTCAGCGGGACCACATCCAGCGCGGTGATCGCCTCGTCTTCGGGCACCGTCGTCAGCGGAACCGGGTCGGTCGGCTCGCTCCTCATCTCCAACGGAGCCATCCTCGCCCCCGGCAACAGCCCTGGCACCCTCTCGGCCGCTTCCGCGACATTTGCTTCGGATGGCAATTACAATTGGCAGATCCAGAGCAACAGCGTGTATGACATGCTCAACGTCACCGGCACTCTCTCGATCACCGCAACTTCGGCCGATCCCTTTGTCATCCACGTTTTCACGCTCGATGGGAACGGTGATCCCGGGCTGATGTCCGGGTTCAATACCGCCGCCAATGCCAGTTGGACGCTCGTCAACGCGAACTCGATCACCGGCTTCGCCGCCAACAAGTTCTCGGTCGACCTCGGCGGATTCTCCAACTTTTACGATGGCACCTTTGCCGTCGCCACAAACGGCAGCAACGACCTCGTCCTGAATTACACCGCCCCCACGGCCCCCGTCCCCGAGCCCTCGACCTACGCCCTGCTCATTCTGGCCGGAGCGGCCCTCTTCCTCACCTCACGCCGGAAGAAACAACCCGACTTCACACGGACGGCTCGGCGATCCGTCCCTGCCCGGTAGGGCGCTTTTGCCGAAAGCACCGACTTCTTCAATCCCTCAGCGCGGAGTTCGTCGAGTTGACCGTGGCTTTGACCCGCAAGACCCTCGGTAACTTTGGCGTCGTGCGCCCTTGAGCCACAGTGTCGCGCCTCGTGCGGAAAAACATTTTTTTCCCGTCCTTCCTGTGCGAGCGTGAGTGGGATGCACTGGTTTGTGATATTCATCGTCTGCTCGGCCATGATTTTTTCGGGGCTGGCGGTTGCGGCGGTTCTGACGCGGATCTTGTTTGTGTTCGCGGAACAGATCGCGGAGGCCCCCTTGCTGGATCTCTTTGTGAGCCTGTTCACCTGGGTTCCATGGCTCGTCGGTGCCTGGTTGATGGGATGGCCTGGGGTTGCCGCCGCCGTCGTGGGCCAGTTGGTCTTTTTGCACGCGTTTTGCCTTGTTCATCGCGCTTTGCGGGGAAGGAAAGGCCGGACACTCACCGACGCCCAGGGGCGGGTTCTCGGCCCGTTTCGCAACCAGCTTTGCCTCATGGTCCAGACCCCGGCGGTCTTCGTTTTCGTCCAAGTGCGCCTGGCGGAAATTTTGCTGTATCCGCCTGTGGCCTGGCTGGGGAGGCTGCCAACGTATAAATCCTCCGAGTGGGTGAACCTGTCCCGGCACAAGTATGACGGTCTCGCCGGTTACGATCTCCTCTGGTGCTGGTATTGCGACTGGATGACCGGCCTCTGGTCCCTCGGCAGCGAAATGCTCCGCAATATCGAGTCGTTCTGGTGCCCGATCCGGTTCCGCGACGAGAAGAAAAACCGGAACGCGTCGACGGATTTTCCCGACATCGCAAAATGGGCGCCCGCCGACGGGACGATGGAAGATGCCGTGCGGGCCTTCGAGGCCCACTACGATGGAAAGCATCCGAATTCCTGGTGGGGGCACCCGGGCCGCAACAAACCTTGATTTTCCGAAGGGCAGAACCGAACCGCGAATACCGCGCCCTGCGTTTTCTCAGTGACGGGAAGCGTTGGGAGCTTGGCCTCAGCCCCTACCAAAGCGGGGTTCGCCTGCGCATGGGGCTCGCCGGACGTCCGCCCTCGGTCATCGACTTCTGCCTCGGCCATAACCCGGGCATCTACTCCCCGGTCCTCCTCGCCGTGATCGAGCGCCTCGAGCGCGTGCCCGAATCCGCAAGCTCCCGGGAGGTCGACGCCGCCTTCCCTTGGTCCGGAACGCGTCCGGATCTGAATGTTCACCTCGAAGCGCTCGTGGGAAAGACTTGCTGAAGGAAATGGGTTCCCGAGAGCCTCGCATTCATCCGGGGCAATGGGCTCTCATTCAGAAGTCCATTTCGGCGACAGTTCCCCCAGCGTCCATCCCGTCGCGGACCACGCAACGGGTCAGGCGGGACTGCGGTGCCACCCTGGCATTCTCCCACAGCACGCAATCCTCGAGAACCGCCCCGTCGCCCACCGAGGCCCCGGCCCCGATCGCGCAAGCCCCTTGCAGGCGGGCGGTCGCCGCGACACGGGAGCCTGCCGCCACCGGTTCCGGCCACCCTGGCTCCGCATACGAAAGCGGACGCCCTCCGGGCTGGAGAAGCCGGTGCGCTGCGAGATAAGCGTCCCGTGTCCCCAGATCGAACCAGAGCCCCTCGTCCACGATGTCTCCGCCGATTTTTGCGCCGACCCGGATCAGGTCGAGGTAGATGGGGATGATCGAGACGATCTCGTCGGCCCGGATGTGCCGGAAAATTTCCGGCGAAAGGACGGTGATGCCGGTGAAAAGAAACGAGGGGTCGTGCCCGTTTCCCAATTCCCCCCGGATGTCGGTGATCAGCCCATCGCGCGATTGGATGTGGGGCGGGCCTCCAGAGGATCTGAGGATCAGCGTGGCGAGATTTCCGGACCGCAGGTGGCGTTCGATCGACGGGCGGAGAGGGAAGTCCGCGAGGATGTCGCCGTTGTAGGCGACAAATGGTTCGCCCCCCACGAAGCTCTCGGCATTTTTCATTCCCCCGCCCGTGTCCAGCAGGACCGGTTCATGCCGGAATTCGAGCGCCCCCCCCCGGTAGCGACCTCCCGGCAGATGCCGGTCGTAAGCCTCCGGGCAATGGTGGGTGTTGATGGCAAACGACGTGATCCCGTTTGCGATCAGGTGATCCAGCCCAAAGGTGATGAGCGGTTTGCCATACAGGGGAACAAGCGGTTTCGGGCGGCGCCCGGTGAGGGGCCGCAGCCGGGTTCCCAACCCGGCGCCAAGGACGAACGCTTTCATCGGTCGCCGGCCGCGAGACGGAGAATGGCGTCCGCCGCGCAGGCGGCACCGAACCCGTTGTCGATATTCACCACGGTCACCTTGCTGCTGCAGCTCGCCAGCATGCCGAGGAGCGCGGCGAGACCTCCCATGCTTGCGCCGTAGCCGACACTTGTCGGGACGGCGATCACCGGACGGCTCACGAGCCCGGCCACCACGCTCGGCAGCGCGCCCTCCATGCCCGCCACAACGATCAAAACCGAGAATGCGCGGAGCCGGTCCTCTTCGGAGAGAAGCCGCTGGAGACCGGCAACGCCGACATCCGTGATCCGTCCGACGCGGTGGCCGAAGGATTCCAAAGTCACCGCCGCCTCGTCCGCCACGGGCAGATCCGCCGTCCCCGCGCAGACGACTCCAACGGAGAATCCCGGGCCGGTGCCGGGATGGGAACCCACCGTGACGCAACGGGCCCGCGCGTGCCAGACGGCCTCGGGAAAAATTTGCGCGACCGCGTCGAAATGGGTTTTCTCCGCGCGGGTTGCCAGCACGGCCTGTCCCGCCCTGCGGAGGATCGCGGCGATCTCCGCCACCTCGGAAGGGAGTTTGCCTTCGCAAAATATGGTCTCCGCCCGCCCGCAGCGATCCGCCCGGCCGAGGTCCACCCGCGCAAAATCAGGGTTCATGCGCGAGGTAGAGGCGCATCGGGACCATGCCGCTCTCCGTGAACCCATGTTTCAGGTAGAACCTCCGCGATTCGTTCGGCTTGTCGGTCAGCAGCGTGATGCGCAGGAAATTTTTTTTGCGGGCGAAGTCGATCGCGTGTTTCAGGAGGCGCGACCCATACCCTTGGCCGCGATGTTCCTGGCGGATAACAAGGTCTTCGAGCAGCAGCACGAAGCCCCCTTCGGCCGTGCTGATGGTGATCAAAAGGTTGATCATCCCGATGATTTTGTTGTGGTTGCGGAGAACGAAAACCCTCCCGCGGGAAGGCTGTTCGAGAATGAGCCGCAGTCCGCGCAGTTGCTTGTCGCGATCGGGGGTGAAGTCTTCCTCGTGCGAAAACAGGTCCATCAGAAGTTCCGTCAATTCGGACAAATCGTCCAAGGTTGCCGGTTCGATGCGCAGCTCGCTCATGGCCAACTCACTATTTCATTCTGTCCGGTGACGCAACCCGCGATGCGCAAATCCCGCATTTTTCTTTTCGGGGAAATGCGGCATCAGCGCGTGTGCGGGAGCGGCCTGGCGGTGATGAATACGCGGGCTCCGAGTCCCACGGTGTCGAACAGCCCGATGACGTCGGACGAGCGCATGCGGATGCAGCCGTAGCTCGCCGGATGCCCGATATTCCTCTCCTCCGGCGTCCCGTGGATGTAGATGCAGCGCCCGAAGGCATGCCGGTTCTCGGGTCCTGTCCCCTCCAGCCATAGGATCCTGGTGACAATCGGATCCCTCCCGGGGGCGTCCACCGGAAGGACTTCCCCGGTCGGCCGACGGGATTTGAACACCGCGCCCGCCGGAGCTCCCGCCCCGATTTTCTTTTTGACGCGCAGACGCCCGAGCGGGGTCGCGTTGCTGCCGGGGCGGTCGCCCAGCCCGAATTTGGAGGTCGAGACCGGGTAAACCGCGATCGGCTTGCCATCGCGCAGGAGGACCATTTTCTGATCGGCGGCGCTGATGATCATCCTGTGGCGGGTGTCGTCGGCACAACCCGCGAACAGCAGGGAAACGAAAATGACAGTGAGAAGCGTGCGGATCAAGTGCGCGGGATTTCCGGCCCAGACTTGGCCGGGTGGAACATCCTTGGTCAAAACCGAACCGGCGCCGAGAATGCTGTTGTCTCCGATATGGAGGGAATATCCCTCCCGTGCGACCACGATGGAATGGGCCCCGATGGAAACATTCCCGCCGAGCATGATCCGGTGCTCCGAGCCGATGGCGCATTCCGCGGCGAGCGTGACGTGGTGGAAGATCCGGCACCCGTCGCCGATGGTGACCTGGGGGTGCATCACGATCCCGAGGGCGTGATGCTCCAGAATCACGCCGTCACCCACGATCGCCTCCTCCGGCAGCAGGCATTTGTGGATCGCCCAGTTCAATGTCTTGACCAGGCGCGCGGCAAACCGCCGGTCCCCGCGATACAGCGAGCGCGAAAGCGCCCAGAGACGCTCGGGAAGGCGCTGGCTCATCGCCCTCCCCCGTCCTGCAAAAGATCCTGGATGAATGCCGTGACGCGGGCGATTTGGCGTTCGCGCGAAAAACTGGTTTCCGCGGGCGGGAGACAGGCCGCTTTTTCGGCAATCATCGTCCTGTCAAGCCTTCGAAGCAAATCCTCCAACCCTTTCTGGTATCGTCGGCCCCAAGGGACGGAACCCGGCAACCGCCACATCCAGCCGGTGCCAAGGTCGTAGGAGACGGGGGTTTGGTTCGTGATCACCGGCAGGCGGGCTCCGATGTATTCGGGAAGCTTCGTTGTGTAGCGATAGGCCCCGACCCCGTCCACACTCTGCGGCAAACTTCCCACATCCATCGCCCGGAGAACCGGCATCACTTCCTCCAGCGGGACCGGGCCGGGCAGAAAGACGCGGTGCCCGAGCAGATCCCCCGCCAGATCCCGCAAATGCGGCAGACCGTCGCCACCACCGACAATCACGAAGACCAGATTCGTCCGTTTCACGTTTTGCGCGGCGCGGACGAGATCGAGCCCGTAGCACCATTGCAGCCTCGGGTTCCAGACCAGGCTTCCCACGATGCCCACGGCAATCGCATCGGGCGGAATTCCCCAGCGCGACCGGATCGCGCCCCGCGAAAGGCCGTCGCCGGTTGCCCCGATCACCCAGCCTTCCGCCGTAACGGCTTTCCGGGCACCATGCGCGAGCGCCCGTCCGCACAGGTAGGGCGTCCACCCGATGAACCCCGCGCAACAGCGGCAGAGCAAACGCTCGTAACCTTCAAAAACAATGCCGAGGACCGGATGCCACGCGCGAACAAAAGGCCCCACCGCATCGCCGCTGCTGAAAACGTAGGGGATGCCGAGAAGCATCTTGGCCAAAAGACACACGGCCCCGCCGGAAATCCCCGTGCCCTCCATCACCAGGAGATCCGGACGCCCGGTTTTCACGGCCCCCCACAACCGCAGGAAGCTCCGCCGCTTGTCGGCCTTGTCAAACGGAAGCCCGGAAAGCCCCGGAAGCCGCGAGAGAAGGGCCTGCATCCGCTGCGCCTCGTTGGATCCGTTCCCCTTCGTTGCAAACCACGCGATCTTCATGTTTCTCTGGCTTCCTTCCGGAGTTCGACCGATCCGGTGTATGCCTCCTCGGTCAACATGGCAACACGATCCCACGTGTAATTTTCTTCCACGATCCGGCGGGCGTTCACACCCATGTCGCGGACGGCATCGGGCCGGGCCATGAGCTCGCGGAGGCATGCCCCGATCGAGAGCGGGTCGCGGGCGATGAAATCCCCGTTCACCCCGGGCCGGATCAAATCCTCCGTCCCGTTGATCTGCGGGGCGAAAACCGGCAGCCCGCAGGCCGAGGCCTCGATCGTGGCGAGGCTGAATGCCTCGTAGTGGCTCGGAAACAAAAACACGTCCCCGGCTCCCAAGACCTCGGCGATGTCCGTGCGGAATCCGCCGAAACGCACGCGGTCCGCAACCCCGAGCCCGGCCGCCAGCTGGTGAAACCGCCGACGTCCGGGATCGTCTCCAGCGACAAACAGCTTCGCTCGCGGGTCGTCAATCGAGGCGATGGCGCGAATCGCCGGTTCGAGCCCCTTCCGCGCCCACTCCCCTCCCGAGAAGATCGCCAGAAAGTCCGTTGGCGCGAACCCGTTTCCCACCCGCCATGCCACGCGCGCGCCCGGTTCCAACGGGCGGAACTTCCCGGTGTCGGCCGCGTTCGGGATGATCCGGACGGGCGAACTTCCAATGGCATAAAACCGCCGCAGCTCCCGCTCGACCCCGTGCGAGACCGGAAGAAAAACCAGGGGCTTCCCGGTTCCTCCGCGATTGTAGAGCGCCTTTTCCGCTGCGCACGTGCGCAGGTGGTAGAGCCATCGCGTGAACTGCCGGGGCGGCGACACCCGCCCGGCCCCGCCGAACTGCCGGATGATCTCCTGTTTCGCCGGCTGGATGTTTTGTATGGTGACCACGTCGGCATGAACGGTGTTGCACCCGATCGAATGGACGACATCGAATTCCCGATGCCGGAACCGCCTGTTCGCCAGCAGGTGGTAACTCGAAAAATCCGCCACCTCGGGCCATCCGGGCCCGGGAATCCTGTGCCACCGGACCAGCCCGAGGTCGAGGTCTTCCGCCTTCCTCGCAAAAAGATGCACCTCGTGCCCTTTTCGCGCCAACCTCTCCGCAACTTCATTCACCGGCCTCGCGCTCCCGTCGCGCCGGTTGCAGTTGATCATGGCGAAGGCGATGCGCATCGTCAGGAATTCTGTCCAAGCATCCGCCCGCCAGGGTTGTCCCGCAGCCGTTTGGCGGCCACGGCCCTCGCGATGCGGTCCATGGCCGGTTTGGGATAAACCGCAAATCCCGCGAAGATGCAGAAAACCACGGAGCCCGGACCCGCGAGCCAGTTGCCAGCGAAAAGTGCCACGGCTCCCGTCACGAAGAGGGCTTTGAACACCATCAGCGTCTCGCTACGGATGCCCCGCTTTTCAAAAATTCTGACCTGTTTCCAGATCAGGTAGAATGCGTAGAAAAAGCACCCGCCGCCGAGGATGCCGAAGGAAAGCAGAACTTCGAAATACCCGTTGTCGCCGATCGCTCCGCCTGCCTCCATGCCACCCGTGTTCACCCGGCCCGCCAGCCCTGTCGAGCCAAGCCCCATGCCGAGCGGGTTCCTCAACAGCGCTCCCGCGCCATAGCTCGCAATTTGGATGCGCCCCTTGAAGGAACCGTCCTCGGTGATCGACCCGATCGTTTGCATGCGCTCCCCGACTTTTCCCGAGCTGGGCGTGCCCTTCAGAATGTAACTCCCGGCAAAGGCAGCCACGCAGAGCATGAGGATGATCTGGAAGCTGTGCCTCCCGCGGTTGAGAACCGGAAACATGATCGTGGCGAGCGCGATGATGATGATCGCCGTGCGCACGTAGGTGAGCAGGATCGTGGCGATGATCAGCGCCACCGACGCCCACCCCCCGGCATTCCGCCACCGCCCCGAAATCATCATCGGGATCACGGCGAACGCCAGAAAACCCGCCAGCACACCACGCTCGCTCATCGTCGAAAACACCGTCATCTCCGTCGGCCTCAATTTCCCCAGATACCCCTCGAACCCGACGGCCTTCACCCAGAACGCATCCCAAGGGGGGATCGTATAATACTGATACCAGCCGTAGAGGCTCACGGCGACCGCCGCCCACCCCACGGATTTGATCCAGCGGTCGAGAATCCGCTCGTTGCCCTTGGCGATCGCGGCGCAGCCCATGATCGACAGCGGGGCGACATACTCCGCCAGCGCGTAGACGGCGGCCAGTTGGTTTTGCACGAGGCCCACCAGAAATCCGATCCCCAGGGCTGCGGCAAAAAACCTGATGATATGCTGCAGGTATCCGGGAAGCGCGCGGCGGTTTTTCAAGACGACCAGGAAAACAAAACCGGCTATCACCAATGGCGTGAGGCTGATCGGCGAAAAAACATTGAAGGAACCGCCCATCCAGTCGACCAGGCGGCGGATGCCCCGGTTCAGGACGGTGACCCAGATCAGATAATCGATCAGCCAGCCCGACCCGGCGGCGTAGAAATAGGCCGCCGGAGCAACGATGAGCAGTGCGATCAGCCAATCCATGAATTGCAGTTTACAGGAATCCCCCCCCGGAGGCGAGCACTGCTCTCCGACGGGCGCAATCCCAAAACTTTTTTCCGCAGGCCCCTCGCCACGGTGCGGAAAATCACTCCGCGAAAACCGCGAAAATCCTCCTCCACCGGATGGCCAGCACCCCGTCGGAAAAATGCGCTTCAAAATAGTTGCGGCACTGTTCCCGCAGTCCGGCTGACGGGGGCGGGGCGGATACCAGCGCGGCGAACGCCCCGGAAAACTCCTGCGGGGGAACCAGGCGGATCACCCCGGGATCCGCCGGGCCCAGCTCACTCATCTCGAAGGACCGCATCCCTCCGGTTCGTGTCGCCAGGACCGGAACCCCGAACTGCAAGGCTTCGAGAATGACATTCGGAATGCCCTCCCGATCATCCAGGCTCGGCACGCACAGCCGGTCGATTCCTGAAAAAAACCCGCTCAGAAACGCCCCCCGCTCGACTGCCGCGAAGGCCCCCCGGAAAAAAAACCTGTCCGGCCTCCTCTCCTGGCATTGACGCAGGTTTGGCTCCTGCGGGCCGCGACCGGCGATGTGCAGCTCGCACGGGACCGGGCTGCTCTCGACGAGCTCCGCGAGAAGGCCGATGCCCTTTTCGTCGGTCAGGCGTCCGAGAAACCCGAACCGGATTGGCCCCGTCCGCCGCTCTGTCCCGAAGGCGACACTGCGCGGGAGCTCGGTCGGCTGAAGCGCCCACTCCGGTTTCGCATCCAGCCCGTCCCGTCCGGGATAAAGCCGGGACGTCGCGGGCGATATGAAGACCAGTTTGGAAAAAATCCCGCCATAAATCCGGAGCTGGCGCAGCGTCGCGGGATTCAACTCGTGCGTGATGTGATAGTAAATGGACTGCCGGGCTCCGATCAACAGGGCCAGAACCGGCGAGAGATGGCGCATGCCGATCGCCAGAAAGACATCCGCATTCCGGCACTCGGTTGCCACTTCCCACCATTCCCGGGCACTGCGGCCCGAACAGCGGATCGTGTGCACGCCGGTGCGGGCAAGCTCCCCGCAGGCCTCCGCAGAAAACCCGTGTCCCGGAATGTCCTTGATGACGACACAAATCCGCCCGAACGTCGGCCGGAGCATCTCGCACAGCTTGAGCGTCGCCGTCGTGTGGCCGCCAACTTCCGGGAGGCTCGTGAAAATCACCAGCAGGCGGGCCTTCATGGGGCCCCATCCTCGCAGCTCCGGACAACGCGGGCAAGCAGCTCCACCATTTTCTCCGGGTGACATCAGGGTGTCTGAGCCTGTCAACCCGCGTGTCTCACGCTTCAGAAAAACCGCGGGGAAAGCGGCCCGCCGCCTCCTCAAACTCGCGCAGGCAAGCCCGCAGTCCCCGGGGATCCCGCAGGAGCGAAGTCCCGACGAGCGCGGCCTGGAATTTTTCCCGCACGCCATCAAGCGTCGAGGGGCAGATCCCGCTCTCGGCCACCTTCAGGGCCGGAGCGGGCAGCTCGTCCACCAAACCGAAGACGGCGGGGTCGAGGCTGAAATCTTTCGAGGAAGCCCCTCCGGCTCCGACAAATCCCGTGGCGGATTGAAATTTGCGGCTGTTGATTCCGACAATGCGCACCCCGGCAGGCAGCGTCGCGATTTCCCCGGAGGTGTGGACCTCGAAGAGCACCTCCATCCCAAGCTCACGCGCCAGATCGAGGAATCCGGACAATCTCGCGGAATCGAGGACGTTCGCCATGAGCAGGACCGCGTCCGCGCCGAACGCCCGCGCCTCGCGGACCTGGTATTCCTCGACGATAAAATCCTTCCGCAGCACCGGCTGGGGCACTTGCTTTCGAATCGTTGCGAGCCGCCCGATGTTCATCCCGAAATGGCGCTCGTTGGTGAGAACTGAGACCGCGCGCACGACAGGGGATTCCGCATACGCGGACGCCGCCTCGCGGAGGTTCTCCGCCCGCATCGGGCCGACGCTCGGCGAGCGTTCCTTGATCTCCGCGATCAGCCCGAACGACGCGGCCAGGGCACCGTGAAAATCCCGCACCGGGGGCGCGTCGGCAACCATTCGGCGGATGTCGGACGGCGGGCGCCTCAGCTTGTCCGCGCCCACCGCCTCGCGCACGTCTTCCAGGATCGTCTCGAGAACCGTCTTCATCGCTGGCAGAAAAATCGAAATCCAGCGCGTTTGCCAGAACTCATTGTTCTGTAGCGGTGGTCTGTGACCGTCGGTGGTTTATCTCCCTCCGGTCGGTTCGACGACGGTGGCTCTCTCGCTCACTCTCTTTCCGTGGGCAGACTTCCGAAAGACCAAGGCCGGAATCAAGATCCACACTCAGATCGATTTGCGGGGCCGATCCCTACCTGCATCTTTAGGAACAGTTCTTTAGCCAAAAAATACTTGCGAGATCGAGAGTGCTACTCTAGTATCACTGTATGCGAACAGAACTCGTAACAACCCTCAAGCGCAAGGCGACCGACGTCATATCTCAGCTTGCCACTGACCAAGAGCCCGTGCTGATCACGCAGCATGGACTCCCTGCTGCATATCTCATTGACGTGCAGATGTATGAGGGCATGCAAAGCAGATTGACGCTCCTTGAGGGTATCGCCCGCGGCGAGAAAGCCATTCTGGAGAAGCGTGTTGTTTCCCACAAGGAGGCAAAGCAGAGGATGGCACGATGGCTCGCATAACCTGGACTGAGACCGCCCTCCAAGATCTTGATGAGATCGCGGATTACATTTCCCTCGATAAGCCACTCGCGGCCAGCCAGTTTGTTCAGCGAGTATTTGAGCGAATTGAACAACTTGCAACTCACCCAAAGAGTGGATCAGTGCCCGCCGAACTCAAAGGCACGCAGTATCGCCAACTTGTCATTCCACCAGTTCGTATTTTCTATCGCGCACAGAATGAGGTTGTTTACATCGTCTATGTCATGCGGGGAGAAAGGCTGTTTCGGAATGACGACTTGCTCGAAAGGGATATGGGCTAACGGGGCGATGGACCGAATCACCATGCCTTTGGCACTTTTGTCACGCATCCTGCTGACGCAGGATCCGCACCAAAAGCTTTAGTGACACCCCCCCCTGACCCGCGCTTGCGGGCTCACTGGATCACGGCGTCCGCCGTCTCACCGGAACCGCTCCGAGAAGTCCTGCCGGAATCGCTTGGGGCTCACGCCGGTATGGCGCTTGAAACGCAGCGAAAAATAAAACGGGTCGGAATAGCCGACGTCTGCGGCGATTTCCTTGATCGGGTTTTGCGTGATCCGCAGAAGGTGCCGCGCGCGGTCCAACCTTTGAACCTCCAAGAACTGCTGCGGGGTCGTTCCCGTGGACTGGCGAAAGAGCGCGGACAATCGGGAAACCGAAAGCCCGCAGTGCTTCGCCAGCATCGCGAGCGTGATCGGTCGGAAAATATTCCGCGTCAAGAATTCCATGGCCCGCACGATCCGCTCGTCGCACCGGGCGCTCTCCGCCCTGGGGTTTTCGGCATCGCACCAGAGCAGGACTTGCTCGAACGCATTCATCGCGAAAAATTCGCGGCGTCGGAAATGTCCCACCACATGGGCGATTGCCTTGTTGAAATTTTGTTTCACCCTTTGCTGGATTCGTTCGTGCCCGATGGCGAGTTTCCTCAACCCCGGCACCTCCTCGGGCCATTGCAGCAAATCATGCCATTCCGGACGGGGTTGGAAATGGGCGAACAGCCGGACGTAAGGAATGGAAGATCGCTCCGAACCATAGTCATGGCGGACGTGTGGCGGCAGCAGGACGGCGTCGCCGGGCCGGGTGACGACCTGCCCGTCCGCGTGCCGGAAAATTCCCGAGCCACCGACATTGTAGATCAGCAGCCAGTTTGGCATCCCGCACTCGCGGACGGTCCAAAACGCATTGCACGACCGCAACAACAAGCCGAAAAAGGGAGGCTCGGTCTCGGGAAGGTCAACGGGGCGACGAACGGGCACAGGAAGATATTATAGGTTTATCGGAAACCCGTCCATTCCCTATTTCCGGTGTGGTGGCATCATGGGCCCGTGTCCGATCCCATTTTCCCCTCGCCCGATTTCATCTCGCCCTGGGGTTTTCCCCGACCCGTCCCGCGTTCGATTATTTTTCGGTGGATTCGCCCGGGGAAGGAAAAGTGAATTTCAACCCTGTACTGGCACCGCCGGGCGATCCGGTCTCTGTGCGGCTGGAAAAGCCGCCTACCGCGAGCGTTTTTTCAATCCGGAGACGGGCACCCTGGCCGGTTGGAAAAAGCGCCGACTAGCGTTTGGAAAATTGGAAGCGCTTGCGGGCACCGGGCTGGCCGGGTTTTTTGCGCTCCTTCATGCGCGGGTCGCGCGTGAGCAGGCCCTCCAGCTTGAGCGGGCCGCGAAGCTTTTCGTCCACTTGGATCAGCGCGCGGCTGAGCGCCAGGCGGAGAGCTCCGGCCTGGCCGTTGATGCCGCCGCCGGTCGTTTTGACCACGACATCGTAGGAATGGACGGCGTTGGCGATTTCCAGCGGGCGGAGGATCTGGTTCTGCAGCGAGAGGCTCGGGAAGAAATCCACGAAATCGCGGCCATTGACTTTGATGGCGCCGGCACCGGCCTGCATGCGCAGGCTGGCGACCGAGGTCTTGCGACGGCCGGTGGCGAGGATGGAATCGGTTGTGCTCATTCGGTGAAATTTCAGGCGGGTTGCGGGTTCTGGGCCGTGTGCGGATGCTCCGCGCCGGCGTAGACTTTCAGTTTGGTGTAGATCGAACGTCCGAGGCGGTTGTGGGGGATCATCCCGCGGACCGCGCGCTCGACCAGAAGCTCCGGATGGCGCTCGCGGCGGGCTTTGAAGGTTTCGGAATGGTGCCCGCCGACAAAACCGGAAAAGCTCGTATAGACCTTGGCCACATCTTTTTTCCCGCCGACCGTCACCTTCGCTGCGTTCAGCACGACGACGAAATCCCCGGTGTCGACATGGGGGGTGAAAATGGTTTTGTTTTTTCCACGGAGGAGATTGGCGGCCTTTTCGGCCACGCGCCCGAGAGGCTGGCCGGCGGCATCAATGACCCACCAGGCGCGCTTCACCTCCTCGGATTTTGCAGAATAAGTTTTCATCGGGTAGTTGATAGGAACCGGCGAGGATGGAGGGTTCCGGGAAACTTGTCAAACAGGCAGGCAAGATTTTTTGCGCGTGAAAAGAAGCCCCCCGTTGCCGAAAGGCGTTTTTCCGTCCCGGACCATCGGGATTTTTTTCCATATTGGCGGGATTGCTCCCCTTCCTGAAACGAGCGTCTGATGCCGGGCTTTTCGATGTGGTGCTACTTGGCGGATTTCTCGATCCATTTGAGGAATGCCTTGGGCCCGCCGGGAAGGTAGCCGACGTTGCGGGCAAGTTCCTTGCCATTCGGGGCAAGGAGAATCGCTGTGGGGAAGCCTTCGATTTGGTATTTCTCCGCGAGGGCAAGGTTTTGCTTTTCGTATTGCACGACGGCAGGTTTGCCACCGGGAAGAAAATCCAGCTCCACGAGGACAAGGTTCTTTCTGGCGAAGTCCAGAAAGTCGGGCGTGCTGAAAACATCTTTTTTCATCATCTTGCACGGCGGGCACCAAGTCGATCCGGTGAAGTCGAGCAGAACGGGTTTGTTTTCCTTGGCGCCCTGTTCGAGGGCCGCCTTGTAGTCGGTTTGCCATGCGTCGCCCGCAAAGAGGGTGGACGAGGCCAGGAGGATCGTGGAGAGAAGGAGACGTTTCATAAGGAATGAATCCTCGCGCGGTTTTCCATTAATTCAAATGCAAAGAGCGGCGGGGTCGAAATTCGGGGCGATGTCCTCGCTGACGCGGTGGGAGTGTCCGGCGGCCAGGTGGTGGGCGGCGGCGTAGGCGATCATCAGGGCGTTGTCGGTGCGCAGGCCGTCGGGGGCAAAGCGGAGCGCGATGCCGGTTGTTTCCGCCTTGGCCGTCGCGGCCGCGCGGAGGCAGGCATTCGCGCTGACCCCGCCGCTCATGGAGACGATCTTTCTCCCCCGCGCTTTCGCCGCCCGGAAGGTCTTCGCCACGAGCACGTCGACAACGGCGATCTGGAACGACGCGCAGATGTCGGGAAGATCCGCCTCCGAAAACCCCTTTTCCAAAAAGACCCGCACTGCGGTTTTGAGCCCGCTGAAGCTGAAATGGGAGTCGCCGGAGTCGAGCATCCCGCGCGGGAAATCGAAGCGCGAGGGGTTTCCCGTGCGGGCGAGGCGGTCGATTGCCACGCCGCCCGGATACCCGAGGCCGAGCAATTTGGCCACCTTGTCGAAGGCCTCGCCGGCGGCGTCGTCGCGCGTCCGCCCGAGCAATTGATATTTCCCGAATTCCCGCACATCGAAAAGCAACGTGTGCCCGCCGCTGGCGACGAGCGCGATGTGGGGCGGGATGCCCGCCTCGCCGAAGAACGGGGAGAGGAGGTGGCCTTCGATGTGGTTGACCGCGAGAAACGGGCGGGCGGCTCCCAGCGCGAGGCCCTTCGCCGCAGCGGATCCCACGAGAAGGGCCGCCGCAAGACCGGGGCCGGTCGTCGCGGCGACCGCGTCCAGGTCGGCGACCTCCACCCCCGCCTTGTCCAGCGCGAGATCGACGATGCGGGGCAGGAATTCGAGATGGTTTCGCGAGGCCACCTCCGGGACCACTCCGCCGAATTCCGAATGAATCTCCGCCTGGCTGAAAATTTCGTGGGCCAGCACCCGGCCGAAGCCCTCCAGCACGGCGGCTGCGGTCTCGTCGCACGAGGTCTCGATGGCGAGGAGGCTCACGGTTTGCGGGTCTTCCCCGCGTAGAGGAGCGTGCCTTGCAGCGCGGCGACCGCCCGTTCGAGCTGGGGGTCCATGAAAACGGACGGGGCCTTCGACCCATCCTCTTTCGGGCGCCTCGAGCGCAGGAGCTCCGTCTCCTCGTCGTAGGTCAGCGTCGCCCGGATGTGCGGGGCGACCCCGTGCTGGTGGATGAGGTTTTTTCCCGGCGTAAAATATTTCGCCGTGGTGAAGCGGACAGCGGAGCCGTCCGGGAGGGCGATCACGCTCTGGACCGAGCCTTTTCCGAACGTGGTATCGCCGACCAGGAGGGCGCGGTTCAGGTCTTTGAGGGCACCCGCAACGATTTCCGAGCCGCTGGCACTCGCGTAGTTGACCAGCACCGCGAGCGGGTATTTCCGCTGCGCCCCCTTGCGGTTTTCCGTCCGGTATTCCCTGGCGGGGGTGCGGCCCCGGGTGAAGGCCACCATCGTGTTGGCGGGGAGGAACTGCCCGCTCACCTCCACCGCGCTGTTCAGGAGGCCGCCGGGGTTGTAGCGCAGGTCCAGCACGAGCGCGTCCAGACCTTGCTTCTCGAGCTTGTCGAGGGCTTTGGAGAGTTCGCCGGACGTGGGTTCGTTGAATTGGGTGATCCGGACGTAACCGATCCGCCCCCCGCCACGTCCGGGCAGGATCTGCGCGTCCTTGACGCTCGGGACCTTGATCACCGCGCGGGTGAGCTCGTAATCCTTGATTTCTTTCGTGGCCGGCCTGTTGATGGTGAGGGTCACTTTTTCGCCGACTTTTCCGCGGAGTTTTTCCACCGCCTCCTGGAGGGTGAGCTTGTCGGTGGTTTGGCCGTTGATCTTGAGGATCTGGTCGCCGGGCAGGATGCCCGCCGCAAAGCCCGGGGAATCCTCCATGGGATTGATGACCGTGAAGACGCCGTTTTTTTGGCCGACGACCACGCCGAGCCCGCCGAACTCGCTTTTCGTGTCCTCCTGCATGCTCTTGAAATCCTCCGGGTCCATGAATTGGCTGTGGGGGTCGAGGGAGCCGAGCATCCCCCTCATCGCATCGTAGGCGAGGTCTTTGTAGGAGGTTTTGGAATCGTCCACGTAGTCCTGCCGGATCAGTTGCATCGCCCGCGCCAGGATCTGCATCTGCTCGTAGGGAGAATCCTCCTCCGCCGGGGAAGGATCCTCCGCGCGGACCGAGATCGCAGCCAAGGCGAGGAAGAAAAAAATGGGCCTTCTCATACGGGTTCCCAACATACGCAATTTCCGGGCGCGGGAAAATTTCTTATAGCCACTGCCTGATCCTGTCGGCATGCCGGTTGTAAAGATACCCGAGCAGGAGGAGGACGCTGCCCAGCACCAGGAAGCTCAAAATCCGGAACGGGGGATCCAGTTTCCAGACATCGAAGAATGCGATCCGGAAAAGCGCGAGCGCGAGAATCCCCAGGCCGCCCAGGCGGAGGATCCTCGCGCGCAGCAGGAATCCCGCAAAGAAAACCGCCAGCGCCAAAATCGCCCAGGCGGCGGTGAGAGGGAGGGGATCGCGGAAGAAGCGGACCGCCGATGTCACCCATGCCAGCAGGGCGATCAGCCCGCCGATGCCCGCGAACCGCGCCAGCGCGTCCGGTGCCCGCACGGCCCGGGCGAGCCTCTCCTGCCCGAGCAGCAGCACGCAGCCGAAAAAATTCCACGGGGTGTAGCGCGCGCCCGGCCCGATGCCGTTCGCGAAGAAAACCAGGACTGCGGCGACCGCGAGAATGACCGCGATCGCTTGGCGGAGCGGTTTTTCGCGGGAAAGCCCGAGGGAAATCGTGGCGGCGAGCGCGACAAGCCAGAACCGGTGGCTTTCCGGGATGTCAATATTGACCCAGGCCCAGAACAGCAGGGTTGCGGCAATGGCGAGGATCCCGCCCGGGATTCTGATGAGTTTGTCGCCGCCGGAAATGAGCGGGCCCGTCACGGCGGTTGCCGCGAGCAAACCGAGTGCGACAAGCGCCGGCCACCGTCCGGCGGATTCCAGCATGGCGAACTGCACGAGCGTTGACCCGGCCGATGCCAGCATCCCAGCCAATGCCAACTCCCGGCATTTGTGCAGGGGCAGGCCCGCCACGAGGAGCAAGCCCAGAAACGCAACCCCGGCACCCTCCCACGGGCCGGGAAGCCGGTCCATCAGGATCGCAAAGCCGAGAGCGACGCCGCAAAGCGCGAGCGACAGGGAGCGGATCGTGATTTCCGGACGCCCGCCGCAGAACCAGGCGTTCGCGGCCAGGAGGACCGCGGCCAACGCGGCGGGCCAGGCGGTTCCGGAGCCGGAAAGCGAGGCCATTCCAGCGAGCGCCGCGAGCATTCCCGCCAGCGGCCCGGAAGCCGGGAGGACACCGGAGGGAATCCGCCTGGCGGCGAAAACAAGGAGCGAGCATTCAACGGCCAGGATGATGACGAGGCTGTCACCCGTGAAGCGGATCAGGATGGCGAGAGTGAGGAAGAACAGGGCCTTCGCAAGCCATGCCGAGCCGAGGGGCGTGCCCGGACCATGAACCTTGCGGGCGGCCAGGGCGAGAGCGAGCTGCGCCAGGCCGAAGACGAGCGAGACAATCCACAGGCGGTCATGGTGGGCCAGGGAAATGGCGGGGGCCGCGAGGCAGAAGAACGCGGCATCGTTCAGGGTGGAAAAAACCACCCGCGTGGCTCCCGGTGCCTTCGGGCCGGTCGCGACAAACGCGCCCACCGTAAAAACAACCCAGTAAACCGCCAGGAAGCCCAGGCGGACCGCGAGATCCGAATCGCCGGGCACGCTCACTTCCCAGAATCGCCAGCTCTCGGCGAGCCGCCAGTAGAGATAGGACCAGTAGGTTGCCGCGAGAGCCAGGAAAGGCACGGCCATCCAGCGTTTGCGGGCCATCAGGGCCACGGCGGCAACACCGAGGATCGCGTTGGAGGAGAGCGTGAAATACGCAATGGGGTTGACTGCGGAGGCGTAGAACGCGAGCGCGATGGCGAGCCCCGCCGTGGGCTGGGAGTTTCGCCGGTCGGCCATCCAGCCGATCGCGCCCGCGATCCCGACAAGAAGCAGCCCCGCAATCAGCGGGCTCCCGATGGCTTTCAGCGAAGGGACATAATACGCCGCGTAAGTCGTGTAGTAGATGGCGGCCAGGCCGCCGGCGATCAGGACCCCCGCGTAGTTCCTCAGCGATTCGCGCCCCCGCTCGACCAGCAGCCCGACCGCACACAACGTCCCGCCCGCCAGGTAGAGCAGCCCCAGTTTCGCAATCGCACCAAAATTTTCGACGAGGCTTTTCCAGGCATAATTCGCGAGAAAAACGAGCCCGGTGAGCACGATCACGATCCCGATCCGGGCCAGCCAGACCGTGCCGACCCGCATCTCCAACGAAGGCTCGGGAGCTTCGGGAACCCCGGGTCGCGGTTGTTGCGAGATGGCGGAAACCCCGGGCGGGATGCCTCCCCGCCCCTGTCCCGTGTCCGCAGGAAGAGGCGGGGGAACCGGCGGTGCGGCGGGGGGAACCGGCGGCGGGATCAACGGGGCAACCGGAAGGTCCGGCGCGGAAACGGGCGGACGCGCGACCCGCAGCCTGCTCCTCAGCTCGGCGAGAGCCTCATCCAGCCCGGCCATTTCCTGCCCGAGCAGTGCCTGACGACGTTCGAGAGCCTCCACTCTTGCGCGCACGTCGTCGTTCATCCCGCCAGCAAGCCCTGCCAGCAGGCACCTGTCAACGTAGCAGTTTAGCCCCTGATCCGCGCGTAACGCCAACGATGGGAGGGCGAACCTCCGTGTGAGCCCATTTATTACGGCTTCGCCCTCCCTCGCGTTATCGACATGTCGTCGAACCGCTCCCCTCTCATTTCTTCCCTTACGCGCGGATTTGGGTTAGCCCCACTTCGCGGACCGGAGGGGTCGGATGGCGGCGAAGCCGCTATTTTGAATGCCTGTTCGATTTCGGTGAATCGAGCCGCAGGGCAGCGGCGAGATAGACTGCCGCAGGCAGGGCGAAGCCCGACTGAGCGGGAGCGAAGGAGTCAACTGGAGGTAGTATTCCCAAAGTTTTCCTGGGTCGCTGCGTCCAAGATTCGTGCGCGGCAAATAACGTCATTCACGGCGGCGGGCCAAACGCAGTTTCTTGCGATCAAGGTTGTAGGTGAAGCTGACAGTTTGTTTTTCTCCTTTGCACCCCCGCCCTGCCTCCGCCACAATGCCGGTCAGGTCAAACGAATAGTTACATCCAAACTTCCATGACTTCGATCTTTTCCCTCCAACAAAATGGCCTGCGGATGGCACTGGCTGCACTGCTGACCGCCTGCACCCTGCCTGTGCAAGCCGCCGAGCGGGTGAAAATCATCCTGGACACCGATGTCGTCCTGGATTCCGGCGATCCGGCAGCCATCGCATTTTTGCATGGGCTGGCTGATCGCGGCGAAGCGGAGATTCTGGCGATGACCGTCGTTTCCTCGCACCCTTACGGAGCCGGATGCGCGGACGCGATCAACCGCTATTATGGGAGACCGGAAATCCCCCTTGGGCAGTTGAAGAACAAGGAGATTCTCAACAAGTCCGGTTACGCCGAGCAGATAGCGAAAAAATATCCGAACCGCTATCCGGACGGCCCCACCCATGTGCCGGATGCGGTCGCCATTTTCCGCGAGGCCATCGCGAAGCAGCCCGACGGCAGCGTGGTCGTGGTGGCGATCGGTCCGCTTTCCAATCTCGAGAATTTTCTCAAGTCGACGCCCGACCAATACAGCCCGCTCAACGGACGCGATCTCATCGCGAAAAGAGTGAAGCTGCTCTCCCAGATGGCGGCTGCCTTCGGACCGGTGCCGAAAGAGAACGTGGTGCCGGGGAAGTTCAAGGAATTTAATGTGGTCAAGGATCCCGGCGCGGCGATTTATGTCGCGGAAAATTGGCCGACGCCGATTGTTTTCAGTGGCTACGAAGTCGGCGCGGACATTTGGACGGGCGGCGGCATTACTGCGGGCCCGGTTCGGGACGCAATCGGCTATAACGGCGAGAGGACACGGCCGACATGGGACCAGACCTCCATTCTCTACGGGGTGCGGGGGGCAGGCGATTACTGGGATGTCAAAACAAACGGCTTCGTGGAGTTTCATCCCGATGCCACCAACCTTTGGAAGTCCACTCCGGACAAAGGGCACAGTTACCTGATCCAGAAAATGGATCCTGGCAAATTGGGAAAACTCATCAGCGGAATCGAAGCGGCGGCGGGAGCAAACAAGCCGGGCGAAGGCGCGCCTGCCGCAGCCCTGCCGAAGACGAATACAGAAGTCCCCGCCGTGCTTCACGAGACCGATCTTTTCCGTCCCTATGCGGATCCGGATGATCACTGGGATCTGGCCTGTGTGTATGCGCTGTCTTGCCAAAAGCGGCTCGATCTGAAGTCGGTGCTGATCGATTCTCCGCCGCTGCCGCCAAAAGCCGATGGCAAGGCGAATCCGGACATCGGGGCTGTTGCCCAGATGAACGGCATCACGGGCCAGGCGGTCCCGATTGCGATCGGATCCAGCAGGATTTGCCAGCCGGGTGAAACGCTGGCGCTGGCGGATTCCGGTGGCGTTGCGTCCATCCTCGACCATTTGAAAAATGCGCCCAACGGACTTTATATCAACATCGTCGGTTCCGCCCGCGATGTGGCTGCGGCGATCCGGCAAAATCCCGATCTCTTCAAGGCAAAATGCCGCGGGATTTATCTGAACTCCGGCTGGGGGGCCAGGAAATCCACTCCCGAGGACAAGCTGGAATATAATGTGGCGCTGGATCCGCGATCCTATGCGGACATTTTCCATGCCCCCTGTCCGGTTTACTGGCTGCCTTGTTTCGGGCCGGAGGGTTACAGCACCTTCTACAAATTCAAGCAGGGCGAAATTCTTCCCTTTTTGCCCCACTCGGTGAGCCGGTTCTTTGCCTTCGCCCTGGCGAAGGATGCGAGCAGCGACTGGCTCTCGAATTTGAAGGAAGACCGGCATCCGGAAGTCCTGGCCGCTGAAAATGAAAAAATGCGGAACATGTGGTGCACCGCCGGTTTCCTGCACCTTGCCGGGTTGGGTGTCGATGCCAGCGGCGCGATCAAACCGCTGGCCGAACTAGGCGGGGATTCGGTGTTTGAATTCGAGCCCATGCGCGTGACCTGCGACGATAAGGGGCGCACCGAATGGGTTCCCGACCCGAAATCAACCGACCGCTTCATTTTTCATGTCCGCGATCAGGCGCATTACACTTCCGCGATGGTCACGGCGATGAAAACGCTTCTCCAGACCATGCCCTGAGGCCCCCCCCGTGTGCCCGGCTGATTTCTCCCGGCTGTTCAATTGTCCCCGGATTGAGCGGTTCCCACAAAATTGATGATTTTACCCGCTGTGCAGATGTCTCCTGAAAAATAAAACCGTCACCACGGGCATTTGTGAACGTCGTGTTTTCTCAGTCCGACAGGCTGCTGGGCCCAAGGATTTCTGGCAGGTTGTCCTCGTATCGCGGGGGTTCTCAGAACGATGGGATGTTCCGCAGATGCAGGGCAAATTTGGCGCTCGCCCTCGCCCGGGCAAGCTGGTAGCAATCCGCGCATGAACCGTTCCTTGTTCCGGGCCATGTCCGTCTGCGGCACGCTGTTTTTCGCCTCCTGCGAGAGACCGAAACCCGAGCCCCCACCGGTGATCGTCAGCTACACGACCGCGATCCAGAAAGATGTGGTCGCCACCGACGAGTGGGTCGGGCTCCTGGATGGCTTTCAAAACGCGAGCATCCAAGCCCAGGTCACCGGGTATCTTCTCACGCAGAATTACAAGGAGGGCTCGGCGGTCAAAAAAGGGGATGTGCTTTTCACGATAGACCCCCGCCCGTTCGAAGCGGCGCTCGCCCAGGCTCAGGCGAACTACGCGCAAGCCGTCGCGCAGGCCCAATTGCTGCAGATCACCCTGCAGCGGCAGGTCCAGCTCTACCAGACGAAGGTCATCAGCCAGCAGCAATACGACACCTCGTATCAGGACACGCAGGCGGGGATTGCGGCGGCGGCGGCAGCCCAGGCCCAGATGCAGGCCGCCCAGGTCAACCTCGACTACTGCACCCTCAAGGCGGCCTTCGACGGCATCGCCGGCGTCGCGCAGGCCCAGATCGGCGATCTTGTCGGACCGGGAGGCAAGACCGCCATCCTCACCCAGCTCTCGCAGGTCGATCCGATGAAAATGAATTTCTCGATCACCGAGGCCCAATACCTCCAGGCAGCCAAGCTCCTGGCGGACCTCCAGGAGAAAAACCCGGACGAACTCGAAGCCCGCCTCAAGCTCCGCCTCGCCGACGGGTCCGACTACCCCGAACCGGGAAAATTTGATTTCGTCAACCGGCAGGTGAACACCTCGACAGGGACGATCCAGATCACCGGCCTCTTTCCAAATGCCAACAGCGTGCTGCGTCCGGGGCTGTTCGCGCGGGTGACCGCACCGGTCGAACACCTGAAAAATGCGATCCTCGTCCCCCAGGCCTCGACGGTGGAGCTCCAGGGCAACTACTTCGTCAAAGTCCTCGGACCGGACAACACGGTGAAACCCGTCCCGGTCAAGCTGGGGCCGGTTGAGGGCCAGTTGCAGGTTGTGCAGGGCGCGATCAAGGCCGGGGACAAAGTGATTGTCGGCGGCACGGAGAAAGCCGCTCCGGGCTCGAAAGTGATCGCACAACCGTACCAGGCACCGGCCCCCTCACCCACTCCTTCGTCCGCCAAATAGCCATGTCGAATTTTTTCATCCGCAGGCCGATTGTGGCGATGGTCATCGCGATCATCACGGTGATCGTCGGGCTCGTGTCGATGGCCGGCCTGCCGGTCTCGCAGTTCCCGAACATCGTCCCGCCCCAGATCCAGGTGCAGACGACGTATGTGGGCGCGGATGCACTCACGGTCGAGCAGTCGGTGGCCACGCCGATCGAGCAGCAGATGAGCGGGGTCGAGGGCATGGACTACATGTATTCGATCAATGCCAACAACGGCATGATGACCCTCAACGTCATCTTCGACACCACCACCGTCCCCACGACCGACCAGATCCTCGCGCAGATGCGCCAGACGCAGGCCTCCTCGCAGCTCCCGCAGGACGTGCGCAACTTCGGCATCACGGTCGAGCAGGCGCTTTCCTCGCCGCTCGGGGTCTTCGCCCTCTACTCGCCGAACGGGACCTTCGATCCCACGTTCCTGGCCAACTACGCCTACATCAACATCAACGACCCCCTCACCCGCGTCAACGGCGTGGGCAGCGTCAGCATCTTCGGCGCGGGCCAGTATGCCATGCGCATCTGGGTGAAACCCGACCGCCTCGCGACGCTGAACATCACGGTCCCCGATGTCATCCGCGCCGTGGACGCGCAGAACAACGTCAACCCGGCCGGCCAGATCGGCGGAGAGCCGGTCCCCAAGGGCCAGGTCTTCACGTTCACCGTCAACACCACCGGCCGCCTCGTCACGCCGAAGGACTTCGAGCAAATCGTCATCCGGGCGAACGACGACGGCTCGGTCGTGCGGGTGGGCGACGTCGCCCGCGTGGATCTGGGCGGGCAGATCTACAACCTCCAAGGCCGTTACAACGGGCAGAATGCGGCCATCGTCTGCGTTTACCAGCTTCCCGGCTCGAACGCCGTGGACACGATGAAGCAGGTGCGCGCGTTGTTCGAGCAACAATCGAAACTGTTCCCGGACGACTTCAAATACGAGGTCGCCCTCGACACCACGCTCGCGATCACCGAGGGAATGAAGGAAATCGTGAAGACGCTTTTCGAGGCAATGGTGCTCGTGATCATCGTCGTCTTCATCTTCCTGCAAGGCTGGCGGGCGACCCTGATCCCGCTGATCGCGGTGCCCGTGTCCCTGATCGGCACATTTGCGATTTTCCCGATGCTGGGATTCTCGATCAACACCCTCTCCCTGTTCGGTCTCGTGCTGGCCATCGGGCTGGTCGTCGACGATGCCATCGTGGTGGTGGAGGCGATCGAACATCATATCGAGGAGGGGCTTTCCCCAAAAGATGCGGCCTTCAAGGCGATGGCGCAGGTCTCGGGGCCGGTGGTCGCCATCGCCCTGATCCTTGCTGCGGTGTTCATCCCGACCGTGTTCATCCCGGGGATCACCGGCGCGATGTATCAGCAGTTCGCCGTCACCATGGCGGTCTCGGTCCTCATCTCGGCATTCAACGCGCTTTCCCTGAGCCCGGCGCTCGGAGCTCTGCTCCTGAGACCGAGGAAGGAAGCCACCGGGCCGCTCAAAGCATTCTTCCGGTCGTTCAACAAGGTTTTCGGCTCCGCCACAAACGGCTACACGTCGATCTGCCGGGGGCTCATGCGAAAATTTGTCATCAGTTTGCTTCTGCTGGCCCTCCTCGCCCTTGCGGGACTCGGGCTGGGAGCCCGGATGCCAACCTCATTCATCCCCGAGGAGGACCAGGGCTACCTGTTTGGCGTCGTGCAGCTCCCGCGCGCCTCATCGCTCCAGCAAACCGGCGACACCTCGGCCGAGATCGAAAAGCTGCTCGAAAAAACCCCCGGCGTCCAGCACGTCACCTCGATCATCGGCTTCAACCTGCTCAGCACCGTCCAGAGCACGTATACCGGATTCTTCTTCATCGCGATGAAGCCGTGGGCGGAGCGGACCACGAAAGATCTCCAGATCGATGCCATCCAGGCCAACATCAACCGGCAGCTCGCCGCCCTCTCGAAACCCACTGCGGCCTTCGCCTTTCCGCCTCCGGCGATCCCCGGCATCGGCACGGCGGGCGGGGTGACCTTCATGCTCGAGGACCGCACCGGCGCGGACGTCGAGTTCATCGCCAAAAACACCCAGGCATTCATGGCTGCGGCAAAGAAGCGCCCGGAGTTTTCCAGCCTCTTCACCACCGCCCTCTGGGATGTTCCCCAGATCTACCTTGATGTCGATGAGGCGCAGGCCATGGTCCAGGGGGTCAGCCTCACGGATGCCTACCAGACCGTCCAGACATTCCTGGGGGGATACTTCGTCAACTACTTCAACCGCTTCGGCCTCCAGTGGCAGGTTTACATCCAGGCCGAGGGCGAATACCGCACGGACATCGACAACCTCGGGCTCTTCTACGTGACGAACGACAAGGGCCAGGCCGTGCCGGTCAACTCCTTCATCCGGGCCAAGCGGTCGTTCGGGCCGGAGTTCACCATGCGCTACAACATGTTCCGCTGCTCCCAGGTCAACGCCGCCGTGACCCCCGGCTATTCCACCGCCCAGGCCATGCGCGCCCTCGAGGACGTCTTCGCACAGACCATGCCGCAGGGCATGGGATACGACTATTTCGGCATGTCCTACCAGGAGCAAAAAGCCGCCCAAGGGGTCCCGCCAGCCGCGATTTTCGGGCTCTCGCTTCTGTTCGTTTTCCTGATCCTCGCCGCGCAATACGAGAGCTGGTCGCTGCCGTTCAGCGTGCTTCTCACCACCCCGGTCGCCGTGTTCGGCGCGTTCGCGGGACTGACCATCCGCGGCATGCAGGACAACCTCTACGCGCAAATCGGCCTCGTCATGCTCATCGGCCTCGCCGCAAAAAATGCCATCCTCATCGTCGAGTTCGCCAAGGACGAATACGAGAAAGGCAAGCCCGCGCTCGAAGCCGCGCTCGCCGGGGCCAAGCTCCGCCTGCGCCCGATCCTCATGACGGCTTTCGCCTTCATTCTGGGCACCCTTCCCCTGGCCCTCGCAACCGGCTCCGGTGCCGTCTCCCGGAGAAATCTCGGGACCACTGTGATCGGCGGAATGCTCGCGGCGACCTTCCTGTCGATTTTCCTCATCCCGGCCTGCTTCTACGTTGTGGAGCGCTTTTTCGCCGGGCGGAAGGAGGATGCCTTGGCACCCGCGTCGACCCCGGTGGAAGAACCTCCGGCTTCCTGACCTCGCTCTGAAAAAAACCGGCTCACGCAAAGGGCGCAGAGCACGCAAAGATGATAAGAAGATGAAGGAAAAACAATCTGGAGGAACCCAATCCATGAACCCTTTGCGTGAGATTTTTCCTCCACATTCTGGGTATGCCATCCCGCTCTTCGCGTGCATCCTTTTCACCTCCTGCGCGTCCAAAGGCCCCACCTTCCGCGACCAGCCGGACTATTCCACCGCCTACCTCGGCCCGAATGGGGAGATCTTTTTCGCAAAACAAAAAGGCCCGAAACGCCCCGCCGAAGCAGCTCCTCCGCCGGAACAAAAATGGACGTGGTTCGACGAAGGCGCGCGCGGTGCCCCGTCGATCGTCATCGATCTCAGCGAGCAAACGGCACGGTTTTACAAGGGGGACGTGGAAGTGGGCACCGCCCCCGTCTCGACCGGACGCGAAGGATACAGCACTCCGGCGGGAAATTATTCCGTCATCGAAAAAGACCGCAACCACATCTCCACCCTCTACGGCGATTACGTGGATTCCAGCGGCGATGTGATCGTCAGGAATGTTGGAGTCAACAAAGACAAGCGCCCCCCGGGCACGCGCTTCCAAGGCGCGCCCATGCCCTACTTTCTCAGAGTCACCGGTGCCGTCGGCATGCACGCGGGCCACCTCCCCGGCTACGCCGCCTCCCACGGCTGCATCCGCCTCCCGCGTGGTGCCGCAGAAAAATTCTTCGAGAACTCCCCCCCGGGCACGCCGGTCAGCATCGTGCACTGAGCGGGGGGTGGCTCAATTGTCAGTTGTCCGAGCAGATGAAGCGGATGCCCGAGCAGAACTCGGTGCCAAAAACCTCGGGTCAGGCGGCGGTTTCTCCGACGGGTTTTGCGGTGGATTTCCCGACGGCGAACACCAGCTTTTCGCCGTCGCGTTTGACGGTGACCATGTCGCCCGGTTTGATCTGGCCACGGAGGATCTCCTCGGCCATCGGGTCTTCGAGATACTTCTCCACCGCGCGGCGCATCGGGCGCGCGCCGTAGGTCGGGTCGTAGCCTTTTTCGATGAGGAATTCCTCCGCCGTCGCATCGAGGGTGAGGTGGACATCCTTGAGGCGGATGCGTTCGATGACTTTCGACATTTCGAGGTTCACGATCTTCACGAGGTCCGGTTTGGAGAGCGTGTGGAAGACGATGATGTCGTCGAGGCGGTTGAGGAATTCGGGTTTGAAGACCCGCTTGGTTTCCTCGAGGATTTTCCCGCGCATCGTGTCGTGGTTGTCATCGAGGTTCGGGGCGCCGAACCCCAGCGTGGTCTGCTTGCGGATGAGCTCGGCCCCGACGTTCGAGGTCATGATGATGATCGTGTTGCGGAAGTCGATTTTCCGTCCGAGGGAATCGGTGATTTTGCCTTCCTCGAGGATTTGAAGGAGGAGGTGCATCACGTCCGGGTGGGCCTTTTCGACCTCGTCGAAGAGCACGACCGAATACGGGCGGCGGCGCACCGCCTCGCTGAGCTGGCCGCCTTCCTCGTAGCCGATGTAGCCCGGAGGCGAGCCGATGAGGCGCGAGGCCGTGAACTTCTCCATGTATTCGCTCATGTCGATCTGGATGAGCGAATCCGCGTCGCCGAACATGAACTCCGCGAGCGTGCGGGCGAGGAATGTTTTGCCGACGCCGGTGGGGCCGAGAAAGATGAATGAGCCGATCGGGCGGCGGGGGTCTTTGAGGTCGGCGCGCGAGCGGCGCAGGGCCTTGCTGATGGCCGCGACCGCCTCGTTCTGGCCGATGACCCTGCCTTGCATCTCGGATTCCATGGCGAGCAGTTTCGCCGTCTCCTGCTGCTCCATGCGCGAGAGCGGGACCCCGGTCCACTTCGAGATGATGTGCATGATGTCCTCGTCGGTGACGACCACTTCCTTTTCGTCCTTGTTCGCCCTCCACTCCGCGAGGATGGCGTCGAGTTTTTCCTTCGCCTGCTTCTCGCTGTCGCGGAGGGCGGCGGCTTTCTCGAAGTCCTGCGATTTGATGGCGGCCTCCTTGTCCAGGCGGATGCGTTCGATTTCCGCCTCGACATCCTTGACGTTCGGAGGGCGGGACATGGCGGAGATGCGGGCCCGCGAACCGGCCTCGTCCATGACGTCGATGGCTTTGTCCGGGAGGAACCGCCCGCTCAGGTAGCGGTCCGTGAGTTTCGCGGCGGCCTCGAGGGCGGCATCCAGGATTCTGGCCTTGTGGTGGGCCTCGTATTTCGGGCGGATGCCCTTGAGGATGAGGATGGTCTCCTCGACCGAGGGGGCCTCCACCTTGACCGTCTGGAAACGGCGCTCGAGAGCGGCGTCTTTTTCGATGTATTTGCGGTATTCGTTCAGTGTCGTCGCGCCGATGCACTGGAGCTCGCCGCGGCTGAGGGCCGGCTTGATGATGTTCGAGGCGTCCATTGCGCCCTCTGCGGAGCCCGCCCCGACGATGGTGTGCAGCTCGTCGATGAAGAGGATCACGTTTTTGTTGCGGCGGATTTCATCCATGACCGCCTTGATCCGCTCTTCGAACTGGCCGCGATATTTCGTGCCGGCGACCATGAGGGCGAGGTCGAGGGTGATGACTTTTTTGTCGTGCAGGATTTCAGGGATATTGCCCGCCACGATTTCCTGGGCGAGGCCTTCGGCGATGGCGGTCTTGCCGACGCCCGCCTCCCCGATGAGGACGGGGTTGTTCTTGGTGCGGCGGCAGAGGATTTGCACGACGCGTTCGATTTCGTCGGCGCGGCCGATGACCGGATCCAGCTCGCCCTTTTTGGCGAGTTCGGTGAGGTCGCGTCCGAACGCGCGGAGTGCCGGCGTCTTGCCGTCCTTCTTTCCGCCGGCTTCTGCGGGGATGGTGTCCCCTTCGTCCTGCGGCGCGAAATTCGGGTCGAGTTCCTTGAGGATCTCGTTGCGGGTGCGTTCGATGTCGACCTCCAGGTTTTTGAGGACGCGTGCGGCGACGCCTTCGCCCTCCCGGAGAAGGCCGAGGAGGATATGCTCGGTGCCGACATACGAATGCTGGAGGCTCTTGGCTTCCTTGCCTGCGAGGGCGAGGACTTTTTTGACGCGCGGGGTGTAGGGAATATTTCCCACCATTTTCGTCTCGGGACCCGAACCCACCTGTTTTTCCACCTCCATGCGGACCGTCTCGAGGTCGAGGCCCATTTTTTGGAGGACGTTGACCGCCACGCCGTTGCCCAGCTTGATGAGACCGAGAAGGAGGTGTTCGGTCCCGACGTAGTTGTGGTTGAACCGGTCCGCCTCTTTGCGGGCGAGGGCGAGAACCTGCTGTGCGCGTGGGGTGAAGTTATTCATCATGTCTTTCTTCGGTGGCTTCCGGGGTCCGCGCCTTCAAAATCGCGATATCCGGTTCCGGCACCTGGTCCAATTTCGCGCGGATTATCGTTGCGCGCAAGGAGTCCCTTTCATCCGCCGACATTTTTTGCGTGCCAACCCCCTTTTGAAGGTGTGCCGGCTGGGTCTCGATAAACAGCTCGTCCACGGGAAAGCGGCAGGGCTCCGGGAAAACTCCGAGGTCGACGCCCAACTTGAGCACCGAGAGGTAGTTGAGGGCCTCTTTCGAGCTCATCGAGTAGGCGTGGGAAAGGACGCCGTAGGCACGCCCGATCTGGTCGTAAAGGGTCACCGGTTTGCGCTGGGCGAGAAGCGCGCGCGCATTCTGCTCGTGTTCCAGGATCTGCTCGATGACCCGGTCGAGGCGACCGATGATTTCCTCCTCGGTCTCCCCGAGGGTGGTTTGGTTGGAAACCTGGAAGAGGTTTCCCATGGCCTCGGTCCCTTCCCCGTGGAGACCGCGGACCGCCAGGCCGATTTTGTTGACCGAGTTGACGATTTTGTTGATCTGCTCGCTCATGACGAGTCCCGGCAGATGAAGCATGGCCGATGCCCGCATCCCGGTGCCGACGTTGGTCGGGCAGGCGGTGAGGTAGCCCAGTTCGGCGTCGAACGCATAATCGAGCACCTCCTCGAGCTCCGAATCCACGTGGTCGATCATCGAGAAAACCTTGGTGAGCTGGAGCCCGCAGCAGATGGCCTGCATCCGGAGGTGATCCTCCTCGTTGATCATGACGCTCAGGGTTTGTGGGGAGTTCATGACCACCGCGCTGCCGACGCCTTTCGCCGCGTGTTCGCGGCTGATCAGATGCCGCTCGACGAGCACCTGCTTTTCCAGGGGCGACAGGGCTTCGAGATTCTCCGAGTAGGATTCCGCCATTTCCGGAAGGTGTTCCACCGCGTCCTTCACCAGGCGCATGACCTCGAGGCGCTCGGCCTTTTTTGCCCAGCCGGGAAACGGTTTTTCGCGGAGGTTGCGGGCGAGGCGGACCCGGCTGCTGACGACGATGTTCCTGTGCGGGCCGTCGCCGGAGAGCCATTCTCCCGAACTCGCGATGATGCGGGAAAATTTCATGCGTTGGTCCCGGCCTCCATCCGGCGGATTTGATCGCGGAGGTCGGCCGCGCGCTCGTATTCCTCGGCGGCGACCGCCTGGTTCAGACGATCCTGGAGCGACTTCATTTTCTCGCCCTGTTCCCGGATTTTGTGGAATGCGGCGGGGGATTTCCCGGTATGGGCGGTCCCCTTGTGCATGTTTTTCAGCATGCCCGAGAGCCCGTCGGCGAAGACGGCGTAGCAGGCGCTGCAGCCGAGCCGTCCGGTTTTTTTGAAGTCCGCCTGGGTGAACCCGCACACCGGGCATTTCTGGGATCCCGGGTTTTTGTCGATTTCCTGGGCGGCCCCCAGCCCCATGAGCAGGTCGGCAAGGGCGAAGCCGGTCGGGTCGTTCACGCCCTTTTCCTTTGAGCAGGATTCGCAGAGGTTGACCTTCTGCATCTTCCCCTCGACGATTTGGGTGAGAAAGACGGTGGCTTCTTTGGACTGGCAGACGTCGCACTGCATACCGCTAATAAATCGCTGTGCCTGTGGCGGCTGTCAACTCGTGGTAGCGGGAGATCAGGCGTTTGGTCACCGGGCCGGGGGTGCCGGTGCCGATGATGCGGTTGTCCAGGCGCACGACGGGGATGACCTCTGCGGCGGTTCCGGTGAGGAAGGATTCGTCGGCGGTGTAGATGTCGTAGCGGGTCATGTCGGGCTCGCCGACCGGAATCCCCGATTCGGCGGCGATCTCCAGGACCACCGCGCGGGTGACCCCGGCGAGGGCCCCCGAAGAAATCGGCGGGGTGGAGATGCGCCCGTTCTTTACCGTGAAGATGTTGTCGCCCGTGCATTCGGCCACGTAGCCCTGCTCGTTGAGCATGAGCCCTTCGCCCGCCCCGGCCTGCTGGGCCTCGATTTTGGCGAGGATGTTGTTGAGGTAGTTCAGGGATTTCACCATCGGGCTCAGTGCCCCGTGCGCGATTCTGCGCGTGGCGCAGGTGACCAAATGAAGGCCGTTTTCGTATTTGTCCGGAGGGTAGAGGGTGATTTTCGAGGCGATGATGAAGACCGTGGCGCGGGGGCAGAGCGCCGGGTTGAGACCCAGGTCGCCGCAGCCCCGCGTCACCACCAGTCTCACATACCCGTCGCGGAGATCGTTCCGCCGGATTGTCTCCAGAAGCGCCTCCGACATTTTTCCCGCCTCCATCCCCACGTCGAGGCAGATGGCCTTCGCGGAATCGAACAGCCTGGCCATGTGTTCCCCGAGGCGGAAGACCCTCCCGTTGTAAAAACGGATCCCCTCGAAGACCCCGTCGCCATAGAGCAGGCCGTGGTCGAACACCGAGATCTTTGCGTTCTCCTTGTCGTAAAATTCCCCGTCAATGTAGATCTTCATGTTTGGATGATTCCGCGCGCCCGGAGGCGATCGGGCCGGACAGGATGCCCTGTCCCGCGCGGAATCTCAACTCTCTTTATCCGGGCCTGCGCGTTAACTTTCTCGCAAACGGCGCGGGAACCGTGTAGGCTGCAGGCATGGAAAAATCCGTGGTTCCCGTCCAAATCCGCGCGCTGATTCCGACGAACGCGGGCTGCGCGGTATTCCTCGGGAATGACGAGAAGGTTTTTGTGATTTACGTGGACCAGGGTGTTGGGGCGGCGATCGGGATGTTTCTCAGCGGGGCCGACAAGGAGCGCCCGCTCACCCATGACCTGCTCGCTCACGTCCTCGCCGCCGTGGGCGCGAAGGTCGAGCGGGTCGTCATCAACGACCTCAAGAACGGCACCTATTTCGGGAGGTTGATCCTGTCTGCGGAGAACGAGCTGCAGCAGAAAAAAATCATCGAACTCGACGCGCGCCCGAGCGACTGCATGGCGATGGCCGCGCAACAAAAGGCTCCGATTTACGTGAGCGGGATTGTCTGGGAGGAAGTCGAGGACACCTCGGAGCTTCTCCAAAGCCTTCAGGAAGACCAGCCGCCATCCGGCGAGGGCGGTTGATTGTTTCCCGTGTCAAGGGCTCTGGGGCGGCCCAAATCCGCGCGTCACGCCAACGATGGGAGGGCGAACCTCCGTGCCCGTTTATTACGGCTCAGACGGAGCTTCGCCCTCCCAGGACGGAGCTTCGCCCGCCCTCTCATTTCTTCCCCTACGCGGATTTGGGGGCGGGGACGCGCGGCCCCCGGTTTTTCCGGGTCAGCCGGATTTCAGGACGGCCCCGGCGAGGGCCAGATCGCGCGGGAACGTGACCTTGAAGTTCAGGTTGCCATGAAAGACGGCCCTCGGGCGCAGGCCGGCCTGGATCAGGGCGGAAACTTCATCGGTGGCCTCGCGTCCGCCCAATCTGGCGGCTTCGAGGGCATCCCGCAGCCCCTCGAGTCCTGCGACCTGGGGGGTCTGCATCGCCCACAGCCCCTCGCGTGAAACCGTCTCGACGAGATGCCCCGCCCCGGCGGCTCGGTGGAGAGTGTCGCTGACCGGCTCGGCCGCGACTGCGGACCCCCATTCCTCGGCGGCCGCGACCACGAGGGAAATCATGGCCGGGGTCACCAGGGGGCGTGCGGCATCATGGACGGCGACGAGGGCGGCCCCCTGTGGGGCGAGGGCATCCAGCCCGTTCCTGACCGAATCCGCCCGTTCGGAGCCTCCGGGAACGATCGACTGGAATTTCTTGTAGGGTGCCGCCAGGGCGGAGAATTCGTCCAGCCGCGATCCCGCGCAGACAAGGACGCACGCCCCGATGTCGTCGCAGGCTTCGAAGGCCGCCAGCGACCAGGTGACGAGCGGGCGTCCCGCAAGCGGCGCGGTGATTTTGTCGAACCCCATGCGTCGGCTGCCTCCGGCGGCCACAATCAATCCCGAAGCGCGGGCAGGTCGGATTTCCATGCGGGTCATTTCCCGGCGAGCGAAATGCCTTCCGCCTCCAGCTCGATCAGGCGTTTCCGGTAGAGGGTTCCGATGGCTTGTTTGAAGGCTTTTTTGCTGACGCCGAAGGCGGTGCGGATGGCGTCCGGCGGGCTTTCGTCGTTGTAGGGGAGACGGCCTCCGCCCGCTTTGAGGGCCGCGAGGATCTGGTCTGTGATCGGTCCGACGCGGGCGAACCCGCTGCGGTCGAGCGAGAGGTCGAGCTTGCCATCCGGGCGCACCGCTTTCACGAACCCGTCGAGGCGGGCACCGGTTTCCAGCGGGCCGGAGAGCTCGGGCCCGTAGAGCATCCCCTGGTGGAGGTTGTTCACAACGGCCTTGTAGCCGAGCGGGGTCCGTCCGACGATGAGGAGATTCACCGGATGATCCCTGGTGTAAGCAGGAGGCGTTTTGCTGAACCAGCGTTGGAGGCGCGTGCTGGCCACGATACGGTTGGACTTCCCGTCGAGAAAGACATGCACGACAACCGTGTCCCCCACTTTCCGGAATCCCCCCTGCTCGCGCCGTGGCAGGAGAAGGTCTTTCTCCAGGCCCCAATCCAAAAACGCCCCGATGCTTGGCGAGACATCCACGATTTTCAAGGCCGCGAAGTCCCCGGCCATCGCGAGCGGCGTCTCCGTCGTCGCCACCAGCCGGTCCTCCGAGTCCCGGTAGACGAAAACCTCGACCGTGTCCCCCGGCCTGGAACCCGGAGGAATGTATTTGCCCGGCAGAAGAATCTCGCCGCCCTCGCCGTCATCCAGAAAATACCCCGGCGGGCCCTCGCGGACGATTGCGAGCAGGTTGCGTTTTCCAAGGAGTGCCATGCGGCTTACAACATGAACGCCGCCCCGCTTTTTGCACAGCGGGAAAAGACGCGGCAGTAGCCGGAGCCGTCAGGCACTCACTTCCTCCCGGTTTCCTCCGACCATCATCCAAGCGACGTGGCCGGGGTGTGCGAGCAGGGCCTCGTGGAGGTTCCCCGCCCGCCCGGCGTGGGGGACCGCGATCAAATCGGCCTCGGCACCCATGCGGATTTCTCCCAGCCTGCCGCCCATGCCGATCGCTTTCGCGGGGTTGAGGGTGGCCATTTCGAGGATGGTCCCGGGAGCGGTTTCCGGATGCCGACGGGCGGCGCATTGCATTTCCGCGAACATGTTGAGCGAACGGTTGCTGGCCAGGCTGTCGGTGCCAAGGCAGACGTTGAAGCCCTCGCGGAGAAACCGTTCCATCGGGAATGGCGGGCGCCCGAAATATTCGTGGCAGCACGGGCAGTGGATGATCGAGAAGTTTTTTCCGCGCAGGGACGCCCAGTCCTCCTCCTCGGGGAAATTCATGTGCGTGAGCAGCGATCCGTCGGGAAGGGCGTTTTCCGCGAGGAGCCGCGCCACCGGGCCGAGGGTGCCGGTATCGGACATTTTTCGTCCGAGACCAGCCAGAAAATCATACATCGGGCCACGCGCGCTCCGGAACATCTCGAATTCCTCATCCGACTCCGCAAGGTGGGTCATGGACGGCATGCCGTATTTTTCGCAGCAGAAGCGGGCCAGGCGGTAAAGGTCCGGAGAGGTTGTGTAGGGTGCGTGCGGGGAGAGCCCGAATCCCCCCGGCCAGTCTTCGCGGCCTTCAAAAAAGCTGAGGGCCCCGGCGACGACATCTTCCGTGTGGATGCGGTTCCGCACGTCCATCATCTCGTAGAACCACCAGGTGCGGATCGGGGGCGGGGGCATCCGGACCATCAGCTCGGGAAAGGACTCGATGTTGAAGACGCTGGTTGTCCCGTGGCGGATGAGCTCGCGGAAACCGGTCCGGATGGATTCGAGATAATCGGCGTCCGAGAGCGTGCGTTTGAGGTCGTTGATCCTGCGGACCCATCGCGAGAAGCTCGCGTTCGAGAGGATCGCCCCGCGCATGACCGAGTAATCCAGGTGGCAGTGGGCGTTGATGAGCCCGGGCATCAGGATCACATCGCCGAGGTCCTCGGCCTCGCGCCCGTCCCACTTCCCCCAGGCGGAGATTTTCCCCCGCTCGATGCTGACCATCCCGCCCTCGACCGGCGGAGCGGAAACCGGAAAAACGATGCGTGCGCGCAGGGTGGTCAAAGGGTTCAAGGATTTGGGTTCCTTCCTCGAGTATCGACTCAAACGCTCGGCGAAACAGGTAAAAGATCACGGTGGTTTCGGCGAAACCACCCTGCCACATGCCGGTAGGGATGGCCCGCCGAGCCGTCCGTCAATCCCACCCGGTTCAGTGTCAAAATAGTGCGGCCTTTGCGCGAGCCTGTTTTCCTCACGGTGGTGGCCCTGCCGGCGCGAGGATGGCATCGCGCATTCCGTGGAGGAGTTTTTTATCGTCCGGGCAGATGGTCGCCAGCACCCCGCCGCAGGAGACGCTGTTTTCGCCGACGAAATAATACGGGCAGAGTCGCACCCTTCCGCGCATCGGGCGGATCTCGTCTTGACCGGGTGTCCAGTAGGACTCCTCCACGAGTCGGCCCGCGTGAAAGTCCTGGAGGATGTGCGGCCTGTGCCCGAAGTCCTTGAGGGCATTTTCCAGTTCCGCCTGCCAGTCCTTTTGGGGCAGGTCGGAGGCCACCACCACGCCCCTCGACCCCCAGGCGTGCTCGGAAAACCCACTGATTTTGAGAATGAAATGGCGTTGTTTCTGGCTGAAGTGCGCCACGTCATCCCACGAGTGGGCTTCGAGGCGCGGGAGCACGGCATGTCGCGGGAGCGGAGCCGGATCGACGAGCCATGTGTAGGGGATGACCCGCTGCAGGGCTTTCTGCGCGCGTTCCCCGAGTTCTCTGCGCCAGAATTCCGCCAACGGCTTCAGCCAGAAGAGCGCGAACCAGAGCTTTTCCTCCAAGGCCGGCCTGAACGGCGGGGTGACCGAGATTGTTCCCTCCGCCGCCGCCCGCATGAGCGGGGGGGCGGCCGGGACGTTGGCGAGGTCGAACATCTCGAAAAACCGGTAGATGTTCGGCTGCCAGTCCTCCCGTGCGGAGGCATCCAGGACCCGCCATTTTCCCTTTTCGGAAAATTCCGCGTTGAGGGTTCCCGCCAGCCATTCCATTTCCGGGCGGTAGGTGGATGCTTCCTCGGAGACGACGAGATCTCCCCCTGGCAGGATGTCGGCGAACCCCCGCAGCATGCCATCGGCACCGCCGATGACCTGGTGCCCGAGGGAAGCGTAGGTTCTGTTCAGCCAGGCGGTGAGGCCGATTCCGCCCGGCACGCTGTCGATTTCCGCGATGGTGAACCCCCCGTTGGTGAGGACGAGATCCGGGCGGATGATTTTCGGGATGTCCCCAGCGAGGCCGTGTTCCCGCTGGTATTCCACGAGATCGGGCGGTTTTCCGCGGTCGAGAAGCTCCGCGACCCATGTCGGCTGCCGACCCTTCGCGCTGAGGCGGTAGAGTTGCTCGCAGGCGCGGAGGAACAGCACGAGCCGGTAGCCGAGTTTTTCGATGTCCTCCTGCAATTCCGGGTCCACCAGAAACGGGCGGGGTGAGACCCTCCAATCCTTCTCGTGAAACAACCCCCCCTCCGGCAGGGCGGCATGGACGGCGCGGGCGCTTTCCCCGGGGCTCATGACAGGATCTTCAGGGCCTGGCGGATCAGTTCCTCCGCGCTCGGGGCGGATTCCGACAGATCCAACACCCTGCGGACGGCTTTGTGGGCCTCCACCTGTTTGTATCCCAGCGAGATGAGGGCGAGAACCGCATCGTGCATCCGGACGTCCGCCTCGCTCGGGGCGTTTTTCGCGCTCGAGGCCTCCCACTCGGCCGCGACGCCCACCTTGTCCTTCAGCTCGAGCACGATCCGCTCCGCAGTCTTTTTCCCCACCCCGCTGATTTTGGAAATGGCGGCGATGTCGCCGACGACCACGGCGGCCTTGAACATCTCTGCCGGGAGCCCGCTCAGGACGGCGAGGGCGATTTTCGGCCCGACCCCGGTGACGTGGTGGAGGAGGAGGCGGAAGAGGTCTCGTTCGTCCGGCGTGAGAAACCCGTAGAGGACATGCGCGTCCTCGCGGACCGCGAGGTGCGTGAGGATTTTCACCGGAGCCCCCGGTTGGGGCAGCCGTTCATAACTTGATACGGGGATCAGGATCTGGTAGCCGATGCCGTGGACGTTGACGACGATTTGGGTCGGCAGCGCTTCCGCGAGAGTTCCTTCGAGAAATGCAATCACACCGCACCCATACCAGAGCTCCCGCAAAACTCAAATGGGCGATATCCGTTTTTCTGGTTTTTGGGGCGGGGTTCGCCTCCGCCGAGACCCATTGGGCGTGGATGGTGGAGCCCTCGTTCATGGACTACAAGGTCCGGCGGAAGATCGACGGTTCGGAGCGCACGATCGTTGCCCTCGTGCGGGTCAGGGACGGGGAGATTTACGCCGCCGAGGGCGGGCACGAGCGCATCATGGACATGGCGATGAAGCAGATCGGGCCCGAGGCCTTGCGGGTGGCGTCCGGCGTCCTCGCCTCGATCAAACCGCAATTTGTCCGGGACAAGAACGGGGTGATCCAATACGCCGTCCTCGAGTCGGCCAACCCGTTGACGGCCTCGTGCGTGCTCGCGCCGGGATTCGCCGAAATGTTCGCCGCCACGCTCGGCCCCGACCTTCTCGTCGCCCTGCCAAACCGCAACCAGGTCCTCGTGTTCTCGAGGCAGGACCAGGCGTTCGCCCGGATGGGCGAGTTCATCATCTCCGGCTACCTCGGCTCGAATTATCCCGTGAGCCGCGAGATCTTTTCCCTGGAACACGGAAAGCTTCGCTCGCTCGGCGTCCTTCAATGAACGGCGGATCGAAATCCCTGGAACAACGCTCTCTTTCGATTGGCAATCGAAACCGATCCGGCCTTGCTTGTCAGAATCGTCGCGTGAACCCCGTGAATCATTTTCCTCCATGAAACCCGCCTCACATCTTCAGGACCGGGCGGCGCGCGCCCGGAAAATCATCGAAACCCCGCAAAACTTCAAGGTGTGCGAAGGATGCGAGTCGGTCGTGACCGCGAGGGTCGCCACGTGCCCGAACTGCCACGGATACCGGTTTGACGATTCTGCGGAGCGGGTCATCGCGCAGGCCAACCTCCTCGCGTCGCGGCCCCAGCAGAGCGTCACTTCGGCGGATCTGGAGTAGCACCGCGTATTGGCGCATTTTTGACTGTGTGGGTGCCTGTCATCCGGCGGCGGCCCTTTTTGCGGCTTCGCAGGAGCCCCCCCGACCAATCGATCTCTTCTGCGGGCATTGACAGTTTCAAGAATCGGGCCAATCTTTGCGGCTCACACCACAAATTTATGGCACTCCCAATCGGCACCAAAGCTCCGGACTTCACCCTCAAATCCATGACAGCCGACGGTCTCGTCGATGTCACCCTCTCGTCGAATTTCGACAAGCAGGCGACCGTGATCCTCTTTTTTCCGCTGGCATTCACCGGAGTCTGCACCCAGGAGCTCTGCGATGTGACAGCCGGGCTGCAAAAATACGCGGACCTGAATGCCGGGATCCTCGGGATCAGCGTGGACAGCCCGTTCGCGCAGTCCGCATGGGCGAAGAAGGAAGGGATCTCCATTCCGCTCCTGAGCGATCTGAACAAGACCGTCACTGCGGCCTACGACGTGGTTTTTCCGGGCCTCGCCGGAATCGGAGACACGTCGGCGCGTGCGGCGTTCGTCATCGATCAAGCCGGGCAGATCGTTTACAGCGAGCAGACCCCGACCCCGAAGGACCTTCCCGATTTTTCAAAAATTGAAGCGGCCCTCAAATCGCTCTGATGCCGTCGGCTGGGCGGGCGCTGGCGGAATCCGGCACCCGTCCGGTCCGGGATTCCGGGAAAACATGGCGAGATGCTGAAGGTGCCGGGATCGATACCGACAAGGAGCGAACATCCCGACCTCGGGCGCTTCCCGGATTTTCTCATTCTGGGCCCTCAGAGAACCGGAACGACCTGGCTGTATTTCAACCTCCATCTCCATCCGGAAATCCTCCTCCACCGGATGAAGGAGACGTATTTTTTCAGCACGCTGGGGAAGCCGGACAACCCGCATTTCCTGTTCCCGTATCTGGAGGACTACTTGGATTCCTACCGGGAGCCGCTCCCGGAGCGGCTGAAGAAGCATTATGTCTCCCTCCGGAAATCCCTGTCGTTCTACCGCCCGAAGATCCGCGGCGAGGCCACGGCGTCGTATGCGCTCCTTCCCGAAGAGATCGTTGCGGAAATCGTGCGCCTGAAGCCGCAGATCAAAGGAATCATCATGTTGCGCGATCCCGTGGAGCGCGCGTGGTCGCATGCGAAAAAGACCCTGGTCCGGGGAAAAAGCGAACCGGTGGGCTTCGAAAAATTCCGCGCGTATTTCGAGACCTCGGGACAGAAGAGGCGCGCCGGATACTCCGCGATGATCGCGCTGTGGAAAAAGCACCTTGCCCCGGGGAATCTCCACATCGGCCTCTACGACCGGATCGCGACCTCGCCCAAAGCCCTTCTCGAAGAAATGGAAGGATTTCTCGGGGTCACGACCAAGGCACTTTATTTCAACCGCCACCTCACGATCAAGCTCAACCCCACCTCGGAGGATTCGATGCCCGGGGAAGTGCGGGCCTTCCTCGGGGAATTTCTCGCCGACGAAATCGCATCGTATCGCGGGCTCCTGAAGGAGGTCGGCAACGGCAGGACATTCTGAATGTTGCCGGAGGTCCGGAGAAGTGCGGTTGGTCGGACGTGCCGCTGCTTCTGTATGGGTTCAGCGGCGGGGCGCATTTCACCGCCTCCTTTGCCGCATGGTCGCCGGGGATGGACCACGCCCGGGAACAGACAAAAAAAGACACGAATCAATCCACCTCTCCGTCCGCGAGTCCCTCGGGAAACGGCGAGGGGCGGGTCATCGAGCTGCTGAGTTCGATGTGCTGCCCGGTTTCCGACGAATCCAGAATGGAATGCATGATGTCCAAGACGTGGTAGGCGGTGCGGGCGTTCGCGCGGTGCTCGCGGTTGTTCTGGCGGGCCGAAATCATGTCTGAAACCCCGAGGCCACGGGTGTTGTCCGCGTTGGCGAAGCCGAGCGGGATGTCGGTCCAATTCTCGTCCCCATTGCGCCGGATGCGGACCGGCCCGCCGAAGGTGTTGGGATCCGGGACGGAGAGCGTCGCCTCCGACCCGTAGATCTCGATGGGTGGCATCGAGTGGGCCCTGACGTCGAAGCTGGTCGCCAGCGTGACGATGGGCCCGGATTCGAAATCCAACACGGCCGCGATGTGCGTCGGGGTTTCGACCTCGATTTTGGTGCCGGCCAGCGGCTGGCTGGTGATCGTCCTGGTCGGAAAACTCATCCGCGCCGAGCCGGTCACCCTGTGCACCGGTCCCAGAAGGGTCGTGAAAGCCGTGAGATAATACGGCCCCATGTCGAAAAGCGGCCCCCCGCCTTTTTTGAAAAAGAATTCGGGGTTGGGATGCCAGCTTTCCATGCCCGGACCGAGCATGAACCCGGCCCCGCCGACCGGTTCCCCGATCGCGCCCTCGTCGATCAACTTCCGGCACGTCTGGAGCCCGGCCCCGAGAAAGGTGTCCGGTGCACACCCGACAAGCAGGTCTTTTTCGCGGGCAAAACCGATCAGCTCGCGGGCTGCGCGGCGCTTTTGTGCGAGGGGTTTTTCGTTGTAGAGATGCTTCCCGTTTTTCAGCGCCTCCAGGCCGATCTCCGCATGAGCCGCCGGGATCGTCAGGTTGATCACGATCTCGATATCCCGGTCCGCCAGCAGTTGCTCCACCCGCAACGGGCGCGGGATCCCGTGCTTCCCGGCGAGCTCATGTGCGCGCGCAAAATCCAGATCCGCGCACGCCAGGATCTCCAGGTTCCGGAACCTCGCCCCCGCCTCGGCGTAAATCTTGCTGATGTTCCCGCACCCGATAATCCCGGCCTTCATTTTTTTCATGGTCCCGCGAAAATGGCCGAGTCCCACGGCAAACCGCAAGCCGTAATGCGGATTTTATTTCGTTTTTCCGGCGTGCTCCGCCGACCCGTTCCCTGGCAGGCCCGACATTTCCCACACCGGGGAAATCCCGTCTGCTGCCCGGAAAAAATCCTCTCGTCTGAAAACGTCGGTTGGGCTAGTCTGCCGCCCATGCAGACAACCGCAAATCTCTGGGAGGTTCTCTGCAAGGATTTGGAGTCGCAGCGGAGCCAGGCATCCGGCGAGAAGCACCGCCTTGCAGCCCAAAAGTTCAAAGAGGCCGCCCAGCAGGTCTTCCGGAAAGGAAGCCCCCGGCTGAGCGACGCGCTCGAAATCGCCGGCGATGTCTGCCAGGCCGCCGGGTTCCTCCCCGATGCCGTGCAGGATTTCAAAGATTCCCTGTCGCACAACCTCGAAAACGGAAACATCACGGCCGCCGCGCGCGTGGCGGCGAAACTGGCCCTGCTCTCGGAGCACCAGGGCGAAGAGGCTGCGGCGAGGCGCTACTACGGCCAGGCCATCGAGCTTTACGAAGCCGCCCACGACTATTCGCAACACTCCATGCTGGCCAGCAACCTGGCCGGCCTCGAAAAACACGCGGGGAATTTTCCCGCGTGCGAACGGCACTACCTGCAGGCGCTGGATATGGCCGTGCGGCTGCACGGCGAGATCCACCCGTCTGTCGCCCTCGTCTGCAACAATCTCGCAGTCGCCTACACCGAGGCGGGCGACTGGGTGCGCGCCGAAAACCTTCACATGCGGGCGCTCGGGATCCGGGAACAGGTCTTCGGGGCCATGCACCCGGACGTGGCCCAGTCGCTGGCCAACCTGGCTGTGGTTTACCATTCCAGCTCGAATTTCGAAAAAGCCCGCAGCTATTACACGGCTGCGCTGAACACCTTCCTCGCCTTCAAGAAACCGGACGCGCCGGAAGTGCTGGCGATCAAGGCGAACCTCGAAAAACTCGGCCCCCACACCTGATGGCACCACTGATCCTGACACCCGCAGCGGCCCGCGCCGAACGTGACCGCCTCGTGAACGCGGGAAAAAGCCTCGTCTTCACGAACGGCTGTTTCGACATCCTTCACCGGGGACACGCGGAATACCTCTCGTTCGCGCGCGCCCAGGGCGACGCGCTCTGCGTCGGCTTGAACAGCGATTCGTCCGTGCGCCGGAGCAAAGGGCCGACACGCCCGGTCAACCCGGAGGCAGACCGGGCCTACGTGGTCGGCTCGCTGCGCGCCGTGGATTTTTGCGTGATCTTCGACGAGGACGAACCGAAGGACCTCATCGCAAAAATCCTTCCCCAGGTCCTCGTCAAAGGCAAAGACTGGGCGCATTACGTGAGCGGGCGCGAGGTGGTCGAGGCGCATGGCGGGCGCGTCGTCCTCGCCGAAATGGTCCCCGGACGCTCCACCACCGGCACCATCGAGCGCGTCATCGCCGGCCACGCAAAGTAGGCCGTGGCATGGGCAAATCCTGCCCATGCGTAACAATCCGGCATCAGGATGCCCGCAGCTACGCCGTCAGCGCGAAACGCTCGGAGCCGAGGAGGCCGGATTTTTCCAGGAAGTAATCGTAGCCGCCGGCGTAGCCGGTCACGGTGCCGGCGTTGATGTGGAGGATCCGTCCGGCCAGTTTTCGGATGAAATGGACATCGTGTGAGATGAAAACCAGCGTGCCCTCGTAGGCTTCGAGGGCGAGGACGAGGGACTCGACGGTGAGGATGTCCAGGTGGGTCGTCGGCTCGTCCATGAGCAGCAGGTTCGGCGGATCGACGAGAAACTTGATGAGGTTCAACCGGGTTTTCTCACCGCCGCTCAACACGCGGGTCTTTTTGTGGATGTCATCCTTCCGGAAAAGGAACGAGCCGAGCATGCTGCGGGCATCCTCCTCGCGGAGCGTGCCGTTGCTGGCGAGGACTTCCTCCATGACCGAGTTGTCGGGATCCAGCGTGGCCGAGCGGTGCTGGCTGAAATAGCCGATCTTGGAATTGTGCCCGGCCTGACAGATGCCTTTTTGGATCGGGACCACGCCAGCCATGATTTTCAGCAGGGTGGACTTTCCGGCGCCGTTGGGTCCGACCAGTGCGGTCCGCTCTCCCCGCTCGATCAGGAGGTCCAAGCCCTTGTAAACCGGGTGATCCCCGTAGGACATGTGGACGCCCTGTAGGTTCATGGACTGCTGGCCGCCGCGGGGAGGCTGGGGGATCCGGAACCGGAACGGTTTTCTCGGCGGCTCCGGGCGCACGATTTTTTCCATCCGCTCGATCTGCTTGAGCTTGCTCTGGGCCTGGGCGGCCTTGGAGGAAACGGAGCGGAACCGGTCCGCGAATTCCTGGAGGGCGGTGATTTCCTTCTGCTGGTTTTTCCATGCGGCGAGCTGCTGGTCGTAGTTGGCCTCGCGCTGGCGGAGGGACTCGGAGAAGTTCCCGGTGTAGGAGACGATTTTCCGGTCCGTGATTTCGAAGACCTTTTCCACGAGGGCGTCCATGAATTCGAGATCGTGCGAGATGAGGAGCACGGCCCCGGAATACGTCTGGAGATACCGCTGGAGCCACAGGAGCGAAAGCAGGTCGAGATGGTTCGTCGGCTCGTCCAGCAGCAGCAGATCCGGCTCCATCACCAGAAGCCGCGCGAGATGGGCGCGCATGACCCAGCCTCCGCTCAGCTCCCTGGCCGGACGGTCGAACTCCTCCTCGCGGTAGCCGAGGCCCTTGAGCATTTTCCGTGCGCGGGCTTCCACATGGGGGTTGCAGAGCGCCTCGTGTTTGGCATGGGCTTCCAAATATTCCGCCCCCCCGACATCTCCGGCCTTCTCGAGCCGCGCGAGCGCGTCCTCCAGGGCCGGGATCTCGCCCGCTTTTCCTGTCGCGATGTCCAGGGCGGTTTCCTCGCCGACGCCCTCCCCCTCCTGCGGAAGATAGCCCAGCATCGTCCATTCATCCCGCTGGACCGTGCCCGCGTCGGGCTCGTCTCTTTTCAAAATCAGCGAAAAGAGGGTGGACTTCCCGGCGCCGTTCGGGCCGACCAGCGCGACCTTCTCCCCGTAGTTGACCTGAAGCGAGGCCTCCTCGAAGAGCACGCGGCCTCCATGACTTTTCCTGAGATCCCGGATCGTCAGCATCAGGTCGGGCGGGCGGGTTCAGCGGACGATGCCACGCTGGGAATTCGCGATGAAAGCCAGCAGGTGGCCGCGGGCCTCCGAGGGCGCGATCTCCGCCGCGATCCGCTCGCAGGCTTGTTTGACGTTGAAGTTCGAGCGATAGAGGAGCCGGTAGCATTCCCGCAATGCGCGCACCTCTTCCGCAGAGAACCCCCGGCGTTCCAAGCCGACCTGGTTGACCCCGCGGATCTCCGCAGGATTGCCGTCGGCGATCATGTAGGGCGGCACGTCCTGCACGATTTTCGTGCAGCCGCCGATGATCGAGTGACGACCGATGCGGCAGAACTGGTGAACCCCGGAGAGCCCTCCGATCACGGCATGGTCCTCGACCAGCACGTGCCCGGCAAGGGTCCCGTTGTTCGAAAAGATCACGTGGTCGCCCACGGTGCAGTCGTGCGCGATGTGCGAATAAGCGAGGAAGTTGCCGTGGTTGCCGACCGAGGTTTTCGTGTCCGGGAGCGTCCCCCGGTTCACGGTGCAGAACTCGCGGAACGAGTTTCCGGACCCGATTTCCAGATAGGTCGGCTCGCCGGCATACTTCAGATCCTGCGACCGTTGGCCGATCGAAACATGCGGGTAAAACGTGTTGCCCGCGCCGATTTTTGTGGGGCCCGCGACCGTCACGTGCCCGAGGAGCCTGCAATCCGGGCCGATCTCCACGCCCGGCCCGACATGGCAGAACGGCCCGATCTCGGTTCCGTCGCCGACCGAGGCGGCGGAATCCACAACCGAGCTGGGGTGGATCGCCGTCATTTGTCCACCAAACCGAAAAGAAGTTCGCCCTCCGAAACGACCTCCCCGTTCACCAGGCAGCGGCAGGCGGCTTTGCCGAGGCGCTTTTTTGCGCTGGTCAACTCACATTCGATGAAAAGCGTGTCTCCCGGCATCACCGGCTTGCGGAACTTCACCGCATCGGCGCTCATGAAGTATCCGATTTTCCCGGAATTCTCGGTCTTGCGCATCATGACGATGCTGGCCACCTGCGCCATCGCTTCGAGCTGGAGCACCCCCGGCATCACCGGATGCCCGGGAAAATGCCCCTGAAAATATGGCTCGTTGATCGAGACGGCCTTGACACCGACGGCTTTCGTGTCCCCCTGGAATTCGATGATGCGGTCCACCATCAGGAAGGGAAACCGGTGCGGCAGAGTGCGCATGACTTCATTGATGTCCAGGGCCCCGGTGGTGGCGGCGACGGGTCTCGGTGCCGCTGCGGCGATTTCCGCATGGCGCGCGGCAAGCCGTCTCGCCGCCTCGGTGTTGATTCCATGCCCCGGCTTCACGGCAACCACATGGCCGCGAATCCGCCGCCCGGCGAGCGCGAGATCGCCGACGATATCCAGGATTTTGTGGCGGACAAACTCGTCGGAAAACCGGAGTGGTTCCTTGCTGAGGACGCTTTCCCCGCGCGCGACGATCGCGTTTTCCAGGCTGCCGCCCTTGATCAGGCCCTTGTCCATGAGCGGCTTGACATCCTCGTAGAACACGAACGTGCGGGCTGGCGCGATCTCCTTCCCGTAGAATTCCGGGGTGATCTCCGCGGAGAGGAACTGGGTGAACCGGCCCTGCGGACCGACCTGGGTGCAGGAGATCCGGAATTTGGGATCGGGCAGGATCACGAACACCGACTCTCCGGATTCAATGGTGAGCGGCTCGCGGATTTCGAGATAGCTGCGCGGGGCGTCCTGCTCGACCGTGCCGGCTTGGAGAATCATCTCCACGTAGGCCGAGGCGCTGCCGTCGCCGATCGGCGGCTCGTTGGCATTCATCTGGATGAGGGCGTTGTCCACGCCCATCCCGGTCAGGGAGGAAAGCACGTGCTCGACCGTGTGGATTTTCACCATCCCCTGGACGAGCGTCGTGGCGCGCTCGACGGTCTTGACATGGGCGGCAACGGCCTCGACGACCGGCTCGTCCGGCAGGTCCACGCGCTGGAATTTGAACCCGTGCCCGGCGGGGGCGGGAAGGATGGTGATGGTGACGTCCTCGCCGGTGTGAAGGGCGCTGCCGGCCAGGGTTGCGGGGGCTGCTAGGGTGCGTTGTTTGTCCACTTGTCTTTGTCTTGATATGAAAAGGCTATCCCTGCGCGCCGGAGCGGAGGAGGATGTCCACGTATTTCTGGTTGCCATAAAGACAATGGCCGGCCTCGCCGGTCTCGACAATCCTGCTCCCCCCGGGATAGGTGACCGCATCGGTCAGCTTCAAAAGGGCGGCGAGCTCGTCCCCGCCAAGGTCCGCGAAGATGCGGAACTTCTGCAACCGGGGGTCATCGGGCGTGGGCGTGGTCATTGCGGTGAGTGAGAATTTTTCCGTCGAGCATCTGAATCCGGATCGGTGCCATCGCGGCAACCGGCTCGCTGTGCGTCACAATAACCAGCACGGCAATTTTTTGGGAAGCAATCTTTGAGAGGGTTTCGCAGACGTTCGCGGCATTTGAGGAATCCAGGTTGCCGGTGGGCTCGTCCGCGAGCACGAGCCTGGGCCCGCCGGCCAGGGCTCTGGCGATCGCTGTCCGCTGCATTTCCCCCCCGCTCAGCTGGTGGGGAAAATGGTGCGACCGTGCGGCGAGCCCGACGAGATCGAGCATTTCGGCGACGCGGAGGGCGGCCTTTCCGTGCGGGTCGCCCCGGAGGAGAAGCGGCAGCTCCACGTTCTCGCGGACCGTCATGGCGGGGAGGAGGTTGAAAAACTGGAAGACGATCCCCAGCGTGTGTCGGCGATAAGCGGTGAGGGTCTTTTCATCCGCCCGGTGAAGCGGCACCCCGTCCACGAGGATCTCTCCGGATGTCGGGCGGTCCAGGCCGCCCAGCAGGTTCAGGAGCGTGCTTTTTCCGCAGCCGCTCGGGCCGGAGATCGTCACGAACGCTCCGGCGGAGATGTCGATCGAGACGGCATCCAGCGCGCGGACGATCCCGTTTCCCGACGAATACGTTCGCGTGACATCCCGCAAATGAATCATAGTGCGCACCACCATTGCCGCGATGTGAACCCTGTTCAAGAAGACTTCCAGATCCTCGGGGAAACTCCGGACCTTCTCGCCGTGAACAAACCGGCCGGGATGCTGGTGCATCCCACCAAGCCGGCCGGGCCCCGGACGCTCTGGGACGGGCTCCGGGAGTTGCTGGGCTACGAGATCGCGAATGGGGGCCAGGTCTCGCTCATCAACCGCCTCGACCGGGAAACCAGCGGTGTCGTCCTCGTGGCCAAATCCTCCCGCGCGGCCCGCGCCGCCGCCATGTCCATGCAGGAGGGAAAAATCAAAAAGTCCTACCTCGCGATCGTCCGGGGTTGGCCGGAAGACGAGTTCGAGGTCGAGGAGCCGATCATCCGCCTCGGCGAGGTCGCCCCCTCTCCCATCCACCTCCTGCGCGCCGTGCATCCGTCCGGGGCCGCCGCGCACACGCGCTTCCGGGTCCTGTCGCGCATCAGTCGCCGCGAAGGCCGGTTCGCGCTTGTCTCCGCCGAACCGCTCACCGGGCGCACCCACCAGATCCGCGTCCACCTTTCGCACGTCGGCCATCCGGTCGTGGGCGACAAAATTTACGGCCCCTCGCCGGACTGCTACCTGGAGTTCATCCGCACCGGCTGGACCCCCGCCCTCGCGGGGTGCCTTCTCCTCCCGCGCCACGCCCTCCACTCGGCGGAATTGGTTCTGGAATGGGACGGGGTGCCCCTGACCTGGACCTCCGGACTGCCGGAAGACATGCGCGAGTGGGTCGGCGCGGCGACGGGCGGCCCGGTCTGAACCCCGCCGGAGAGACAGTCTTCAGGGAGAGTTCGACCGGGATCCGACGGTCCCCCACGCAGAGTCGGCGGACCGGTCAGAACGGCGTGCCGTCGGGCGCGGGTGACGGGGGGCCGACCTCCCATGTTTCCATGAGGTTTTCGGGGAGTTCGGAGAGGAAACGGGACGGGCGCTGGAAGTTGTCGCCGTAGCCGGCGTTGAGGCGGAGCTCCGGATACGTGAGGTAGAGCTCGTCCTTGCATCTTGTGACGCCGACGTAAAAAAGCCGGCGTTCTTCCTCGATCGAGTCCGGGGTCTCGAGGCTGCGCGCGCTCGGGAACATCCCGTCGGCGAGCCAGATCAGGAAGACGACCTTCCATTCGAGCCCCTTCGCCTGGTGCAGGGTGGAGAGCGTGATTTTTTCGGAGTCCGAATCCCCGGCGAAGGCGTCGGAGGTTTCGACGCCGCCAAGCAGGGCGAGCTGGGAAAGAAATTCCTCGGTGGACTCGAACTGCCCGGCGAACCCCATGAGCGTGGTCAGGTCGTCCTTCCGCGCGTCGTAGTTCGCGAACTTCGTTTTCATGTAGTCGTCGTAGAGGGCGAACAGGACGGCCTCCATCATCGCGGCCGGCTTCAGCGGGCCCGAGGCCGGGACCAAGTCGGAAAGCGTGTGGACGAATTGCGTCCAGGTCTTCGCGCACTTGGCGGGGACTTTGAATCCCTGCAGGCGCCGGAAGTCGGTGCCGCCCCCGAGGGCCGACGCGGCCTGGCTCCAGAGGGACTCGGCGGTTTTGTTGCCGATGCCGGGAAGCATCCGGGCCATGCGCTTGAAGGCGACCTCGTCGCGCGGGTTCATGGCGAATTTCAGGAACGCCGCGACATCCTTGATGTGGGCCTGCTCGAAAAACCGGAGCCCGCTGGTGATCGAGAACGGGATGCCCCGCCTCGTGAACTCCAACTGCACGTCCATCGAGTGGTAGTGCGCGCGGTAGAGGACGGCCATTTCGCGAAGTTCGATCCCCTCGTCCCGCAGCTCGAGCACGCGCTGGGCCACGAACGCCGCCTGCTGGATGTTGGTGTCGAGGCAGACGAGGGCCGGACGCACCGGGTGCGATGTCCGGACGGCCCCGAGGGTTTTCGGCACCTGCCGCCCGTTCCCCAGGATCGCCGCATTCGCGAGGTTCAGGACCTCGGGCACGCTGCGGTAGTTGGTCTCGATTTTGAAGACTTGGGCACCGGGATAGCGCTTGGGAAAATCGAGGATGTTTTCGATGTTCGCGCCCCGCCACGAGTAGATGCTCTGGGCGTCGTCGCCGACGACCATGATGTTCCCGTGCTTGCGGGCGAGGTGGTCGACGAGGTCGGCCTGGATCTTGTTCGTGTCCTGGTATTCGTCCACGAGGATGTGCCGGAACTGGTTTTGATACTCGGCCGCGATGTCCCCGCTCGTGAGAAAAAGTTCGAGCGTCTTGCAGAGGAGGTCGTCGAAATCCATCGAGTTCGATTCCTTTTTTCTCGCCTCGTAGAGGTTCTGGACGCGCTCGATCTCCATTTCGAGGGGGATGAAGTAGCGGTATTTCTCGCCGAGAACCCTGCGCACAGGGAAGCCGGTGTTGATCGAGTAGCTGTGGATGTCGGCGAGGACTTCCGCCTTGGGAAACCGGCGTTCGGTCGATGCGAGCCCTTCGCGCGCCAGGACGCTCGCAATCATGTCCTCCTGGTCCTCGCGGTCCATGATCGTGAAGCCCTGCCGGAAGCCGACGCGCTCCGCATGGCGGCGGAGGATGCGGTTGCCGATCGAGTGGAATGTCCCCCCCCAGACCCCCTCGGCCGTGCCGGGAACGAGCGCGCGGACCCGCTCCAGCATCTCCCGCGCGGCCTTGTTGGTGAATGTCAGCAGCAGGATCGAGCGGGCGGGAACCCCCTGCGCCAGCAGCCAGGCCACACGGTAGGTGAGTGCCCGGGTTTTGCCGCTCCCCGCGCCGGCGATGACCAGCGCGGGACCGGGCGGAGAAGTCACCGCCGCATGTTGCTGCCCGTTCAGCTCCGCCGCAAAATCGATTGGAGGGCCGCTGTGGGGAGCGTCGAGCGTGTAGGATCTGGACACCGTTTGACGAGCGTTTGCCGAAGTGGAACAGCCTTTCCGGGCCCCGCTCACTCGGCCCCCGGAATCCGGAACTTTTCCATGTCTCCCTGGGAAATCCCCAGGCCGTAAGCCAGGAGGTTCGCGGATTCGTTCCAGATCCGGGATTTGCTGTCGCCGAGGACGATGGCGATGACATCCCTCCCGTTGTAGGATCCGCTGGAGATCAGGCAATGGCCGGCTTTTTCGGTATACCCGGTCTTCATGCCGTTGCAGAACGAGTAGTAGCGGAGCACGCGGTTCGTGTTTTTCCACGTGGTCGTCCTCCCCGTGGTGAAGCGGAAGGTGTAAGAGCGGGTCTTCATGATCTCGCGCAGGACGGGGTCGCGGTAGGCCGCCCTCGCCACGCGGGCCATGTCCCGCGCGCTCGAATACTGGTCGTCGGCAGGCAGGCCGTTCGGATTCTGAAAATTGGAGGAATACCCGCCCAGGTAACGCATCGTGGAATTCATCCGGTGCGCGAAATCCGCCACGCTGCCGGCGTTGTCGCGGGCCAGCGCACGGGCGGCATCGTTGCCACTGTGGACCAGCAACCCGTGGAGGAGCTGCGACCTGCTGTATTGCTGCCCGGGCCGGATGTAGAGTTTGGTGGGCTCGCAGTTGGTATCCGTCTCCTTGATCGCGACCATCTGCGAGAGGTCGCCCGCATTGGCGACGATGTAGGCGGTGAGGAGTTTCTGCGTGCTGGCGACCGGACGCCTCTCGTCCTCGTTCTTCTTGAGGATCACCCTCCCGCTGTTGGCGTCGAACAGGATCGCGGACCGCGCGGTGATGGGCGGCGGCTCCGCAGCCACCAGCGTTCCGGCGGCGAGGGCGAGCAGGGCGGGCAAAAGATTTTTTTTCACGGGCGGGACACTACTGTTTCGGGGCGTCCGGTTTAAGCACTTTTTCGATGGCGGCATCTTTTTCCGCCCCGAGCTCGATGGCGCGGTAGTAATGGCGGCGGGCCAATTCGGTGGCGGGCGGCTTCTCTTCGAGGTAAAAAACCGCCAGGTTGTAGTGGGCGTCGGAGTAGGAGGGATCGAGCTCCACGGCCCGCCGGAGCTCGGATTGCGCCCCGTCGATCCAGCCTTTGCGTCCGATCACCACGCCGAGATAATTCCTCGCCCGCGGGTTGCGGGGATCCTGCAAAACGGCCTGCGACAAGGCGGCCAGTGCCGCATCGAACTGCTCTTTGTCCATGTAAATGATCCCGAGCGTGAGCCAGGCGGCGGGATTTTCGAGGCGGATGGAGACGGCCCTCCTGAGCAGAGCCTCGGCTGTGTCGGCGTTGCCGGAGGTGAATTCCACGACCCCGAGGTTGACCAGGCCGAGCACGTTGTCGGGCACCAGATCGACCACGCGCCGGTAGGCTTTGCGAGCGGCGGCGTAGTCCTTCCGGAGGAAGGCGCTGTTCCCCTCGGCTGCGGCCTCTTTGGCGATCGTCGGCACGAACCTGGCATCGGAGGCACGGGGTTCCGGCGATGGCGGCTGGGCGAACCCATGCGACGAGATCGTCAGGGCGGCGGCCAGTCTCGAAAGCCATGATCGGAGGGCTCCTCTCCGCTGCTTTTGCTTTCTCTCGCGTCCCAAGATTCCCCCGCTTTCTCTTTGAGTTTTGCGACGGCCTTCTTCCGTGCCGGGCCCCTCGCGGTTCCCGCCTTGGCTTTCGCCACGGTTGCTGTCACTGCTTCCTGTCATTGGCTTTTTCCTGGCTTGTTCATGCCCATGCCGGGCGCACGGGTGCCGACATCCCGCCCGCCCGCGCCCCGTTTCCAGATCGGGACATCATTTTTCAGCCGGTCCATGAATTTTCCGGCCACGGCGAAGGCTTCGGCCCGGTGCTTGGAATGGACATCCACGAGGATGGCCGCCTCGCCGACGGGCACGAAGCCAAGCCGGTGATGCACGCGGGCGAGAAGGAAGGGATGTTCCCTCCCCAACTCGTCCAGGATTTCACGGGTCCGTTTTTCAGCCATGGAAATGTAGGCCTCGTATTCGAGGCCGGAGATCGCCGCGCCGTTTTCGATGCCACGGACGACCCCGTCAAAGCGCGCCACGGCTCCCGCTCCGGGCACGGGAACCGGATCGAGACGCAGGGGCCCGTCGCTCAAAACAATTTCGATCTTCATCCTCCTGAAACCGGGGGAATAATGGCCGTCTCCGCCTTCGCGTCAAGGCATTGGCCGCTTTCGACGTAGCTCATCCCGGAGGCGACCCGGCATTGGTCCGCGATGAGCGACATGGCGGGATGCCTGCGGATCACCTCGGCCCAGAAGTCATCGAGAGGGAGAGCCTTTTCAACCGGCCAATCTTCCTCCCGGCATCCAGCCGCATCGGAGGCCTGGGCAAAATAGAGCACTTTCATGTCAGGTTTTCTCCCCGGTGTTGCTCATCCCCCGATGGCGGTCATCGGGCGGAGCGGCTGGTAGGATTGCAGGAACTCGTGGTCCTCGGGCTTGTTTTCGATGGCGGCACGCAGTGCGGTGGCGGGTTCTCCGCCGGAGCGCATCATCCCGAGCAAATCGATTTCCCCGTGCCTTCCGAGGCACGGGCGCAATTTGCCGTCGGCGGTCAGGCGCAGCTTGTTGCAATTCTCACAGAAATGCGGCGTCGTGAGCGCCCCGATGAAGCCGAGCCGGACCCCGGTCGGCCCGAAGGAATAATACCGGGCAGGACCATTTCCGGGCCGGTAGTCCGGAAGCTCCACCAAACCCCCGGCGGACGCGAGCCGTCGTTTCAGTTCCCCGGCCGACAGAAAATTTTCTTCGTTGAGGACATCGGTCCGGGAAAGCGGCATCAGCTCGATGAAGCGCAGCGGCGCGCCGATTCCGGCGGCATATCGGATCAGCGGCAGATACTCGGATTCGTTGATGTTGCGGAGAAGGACGCAGTTGAGCTTGATCACCTCGAACCCCTCGGACTGCGCGGCGGCAATCCCCTCCAACACCGCTTCGATGCGCCCCCCCGTGATGCGGGTGTAGAGCCCGGGATCCACTGCGTCGAGCGAGACGTTGATCGAGCGGACACCGGCCTGCCGAAGGCCGCGCGCGAGCGGGGCGAGGAATGTGGCGTTCGTGCTGAGCCCCAGCGTCTGAACACCCGGCACCTCCCAGATTCGCGCGCAAATTTCCACGATGTCCTTCCGCAGCAGCGGCTCCCCTCCGGTGATGCGGAATTTCCGGAATCCGAGCGCCGCCGCCGCCTCGACGGCACGCGCGATCTCCTCCAAGGTCATGTGGTCGTTTCTCCGGGACCACCCCTTGTATCCCTCGGGCATGCAGTAGAGGCATTTTTCGTTGCACCGGTCTGTCACCGAGATCCGGAGATAGTCGATGCTGCGATCAAACGGGTCTTTCATATCGGTGTCGTCCGAAATCCGGGGAAGCGGGCGGGGTCGGCAGGCGCACCGGGCCCCGCGCGGACGCAGGGATGTCCGGCAAGATCGGGATGAGATGCTGCATGGTCCAATGTGCGTGTAGCCGAAAAGGTCGTCCGGGGGGAACAAAAAGCAAGCCGGTCAGCGATGCCAGAGTTTGCCGGCACGGCGGAGGCGCGCGTAGACGAGGCTCGGGGCCTCCCCCCCGTGGGTCTCGTGGAGCCGTCGGATGAGTTTCAGGGCGACGAGATTGAGCAGGAACAGCGCCAGAAAATAAAAGCTGTGCCGCCGCCAGTGAAAGGCCCCGGTCACCGCCTCGTATGTCCCGATGAAATCCAGCGAGACACCCCACACGATAGGTGCCGCGCCCAGGCCCAAGCTGGTGATCACCGTGAACAGGGCGAAAAAATGGTTGCGCCCCATTTCCGGCATCGTGGCCATGATGATGCGGACGTTGGCGAGGTTGAAGTTCGACCCGGCGACCCCCGCGAAAAAATTCAGGCCCCCGATCACCCACAACGAGCACGGCAGCACCCCGGCCGCCACCAGAAACCACCCGAGAATCGTGGCACCGAACAGCATGAGCGCACCGGTCATCACGGGTTTGCTCCCGGCCTCGTCCACCAGCCGCCCCACAAACGGCAGGCTCACCAGCGCCCCGATGAACGAAAGCCCGGACAAGTAGAGGACCAGCGACACGTCAAATTTCGGGAACTCCCGCAAATACTCGACCGTGAAGACCCCCATGCTTCCGATCACGGCCATGAACAACACGTTGAACACCAGCAGCTCCCGGAACGGCGGGAAGGCCAGGATTTTTCCCCATGGCACCGGCTCGGAGGATTTGCGCACGGTTTCCGAGGCGGCGACCTCCGGGATCTTGCGGATGAAATTCAAGCTCAATGTCGCTCCGACCGCGCTCATGAAAAAGACGCCGGCATATTCCCAGGCCTGGACCGTCCCGGCCATGACCGCCGCCGAAGCGACCAGAGCGAGAAGAGAACCCACGTGCATGAAAATCTGATCCAAGGACAGGAAGCGGCCGCGGATTTCCTCCGGGATCAGGGTCGCCATCCACGGCATCCACGCTGCGGAGGAAATCCCGCGCAGCAGGTTGAAAACAAACAGCGAGGCGAGGATCACCGCGAGCTTCGAGGTCCCGTCCAAAAAGACCGCCAGCGGGACGGCAGTGATGAGAAAGATGAAAATCGTGCGCAGGCTCCACCCCATCAACACGAATTGCTTGTATCCGTATCGCCCGAGAAATTGCGCCGCCGGAAGTTGGAAAACCGTCATGAGCGGCGTGAACGAGGCGATGATCCCCAGCACCGTGGACGAAGCGCCGATGCTTTTTGCATACAGGATGATCGGCGCGCCGAGAATGATCTGGAACGAAAGTGCGTTGCAGAGGCTGAACCAGTGGGCGTTGAACGAGCCCGGGGGGTATTTTTGAATCGCCGGATTCACCCCGTGAAAAATGGGAAAGGAGAAAAAGATCTGTCGCGAAAACAGCTTTTCCCGTGGCGGGACACGGAAACCCGGAAGCGGGGTCCGCTCGGAAACCGTCCCGGGGGCGTCACTGGTCCGCTGGCGGCACGGAGGCCTGAACCAACAGGACGCTGGCAGGACGATAGATATACCGGTCCACCGATCCGACAACCGGCTTTGGCGGCTGAATCAGGCTCTCCGCGATAAACTGGGGATTGATCGGGGCGATCAGGCTGTAGCCCCCTTTGCCATCGGGCAGCATCGGGGTGCCCCACATGCTGCGGCACACGACTTCCTTCGCGGGGACCAACTCGCCGCGCAGGGTGTGATTCATCATCTCGGGTTCCTGAGGGGCGGAAAAGGCACCTATGAAGGCACCTCCGGCGATAAGCAGCCAGTTCATATCCGGTTTCTTCTAAACAATATTATCCCGCATGAAAAGCGGATTATTCCGATTTTCTCGCGATCCGTTTGCGTTGCGGCACCTGCTGCGGTAGAAAACCGGGAGCGAGGTCTGCTCCGTCGGCCCGGTCCCGGTTGGAGCAAATCCACTTTCCGACACCGCCTTTCGAAATGTCCTACCCGTCCTTCCGCTCTTTTTGCGAGTCTTTGGAAACCTCCGGAGAACTCCGCCGGGTCGCCGACCCTGTCGCGACCGAGCTCCAGATCACGGAGCTCGCCGACCGCGAGATGAAGTCACCGGGCGGCGGAAAAGCGCTCCTCTTCGAAAAACCGACCATCGGCGGCCGGGAATCCGCCTTCCCGCTCGCGATCAACACGATGGGCTCGCGCCGCCGCATGGCCATGGCGCTCGGGCTGGAGAAAATCGACGAGCTCGCCGACCAGATGCGGTTCCTCATGAAGGCGAAACCGCCGCGCACGCTGAAGGAGGCGTTCGCGCTTCTCCGCAATGGGATCGATGTCCTCCATGCCAGACCGCGTCATGTCCGCTCGGCAGCCTGCCAGGAAGTCGTCCGCGAACCGGGCGGAAATTTTTCCCTCCACGACCTCCCGATCCTCCAATGCTGGCCGGACGACGGCGGGCGCTTCATCACGCTGCCGTCCGTGTTCACCAAAGACCCCGACACCGGGGACCGCAACGTCGGCATGTATCGCATGCAGGTCTATGACGGATGGACGACGGGCATGCACTGGCAGGTTCACAAAGTCGGCGCCCGGCACGGGAAACGGTATTACGAACGCGGCGAAAAAATGCCCGTCGCCGTCGCGCTCGGCGGCGACCCTGCGCTCACATTCGCCGCCACCGCCCCCCTGCCCGACGGTCTCGATGAAATCCTCTTCGCCGGGTTCGCCAGAAAAAAATCCGTCGAGCTGATCAAGGCGGTGACGGTCGATATCGACGTTCCCGCCAACGCGGACTTCGTTCTCGAGGGCTACGTCCAGCCGGGCGAGATGAGGGCGGAGGGCCCGTTCGGCGACCACACCGGATTCTACACGAACGTGGACGACTATCCGGTCTTTCACGTCACCGCGATCACCCACCGCCGCGATGCGGTGTATCCGGCCACGATCGTCGGCATCCCCCCGATGGAGGACTTCTACATGGGCGAGGCCAGCGTCCGCGTGTTCCTGCCGGTCTTCAAAATGAACTTTCCCGAGATCGTGGACATGGCGCTCCCGGCCGAGGGGGTCTTCCACAACCTTGTCTTCGTCTCGATCCGCAAACAATACCCGCTCCAAGCCTATAAAATCATGCACGGGCTCTGGGGCATGGGCCAGATGATGTTCTCCAAATACATCGTCGTCGTGGACGAGGACTGCGATGTCCACAACACCGGCGAGGTCCTCTTCCGCCTCTGCGCGAACACCGACCCCCAGCGCGACACCACGTTCGTCAAAAACCCCTCCGACTCGCTCGACCACGCCCCCACCATCGCCAACGTCGGCTCCCACATGGGCCTCGACGCCACCCGCAAACTCCCCTCCGAAGGCTACTCCCGCAGCTGGCCGTCGCTGGTGAAAATGTCCCCCGAAATTCGGGCCTGGGCGGACCAATTCTCGGCTCCCGTGTAGCGGCGGCCTGTGACCCGTCGGAAATATAAATGAACCTACGCGTCAACCAATAGCATTGGCGATGCCAACCTATTTTCAAAGTGTGAAGTTCAGTAAAGCTGCTCGGCTACAAACGGCTCGCTTTTGGCGGCGGACTTTCGCCGCTCCCTGCCTCCCGGCGCTCTCACACGATGGGGTGGTGGTGGAGCGGCGACCTTCCGCTGCACTGGGATGAGCCAAAGATCGCCTACTTCTCACTGAACATGCCAACGCCATGCCCGCCACGGAGCGCTTGTCCCGGTTCACCGGCTTCGGATCCCTCTGGCGCGTGTGCTGCGGGACAATCGGCCACGACTTCGGTAGGCATGCGACTTTCTGAACGATGCTGTTCAATACCCCCTGTCTCGATATGGTTCCAAACGGAGTTTTGTGACTTTTCCGTCACACGATGGCAAAAGCTGTTCAATCCATGAATTTCGCCCGGCAATGCCAAGCACACACCTTCGAGCAGGCTTTTTTAAAAGCACTTGCCGGGCTGTGTTTTTCGCTCCCGCTGCTGCTGATCATTTCGCATTCCCCATTTCGCATTCCGCATTTTTCCCCAAGCAATGCCCGTGGCGACATGACGAGTTATACCGACGGGCGGCAGAAAACCACGGGATTCACCTACGACAAACGCCGCCTGCTCAAGACCCGCACCGATCCGCTCAACCACGCGAGCAATTGGACATATGACAGCAACGGCAGCCTTGCCACATCGACCGACAGAAGGAACAAGCTGACCACGACGGTGTTCGACAACCTCGGCAAGTTGCAAAGCATTGACGCCCCTGACACCGGCACCGTGACAATGGGGTATGATATCCGCGACCTTCAAACGACGGTCACGGACGGCCTGAATCATACGAAAACCACCGGCTTCGACACGGCCCGCCGCCCGAAGACACTCACTGATGCTCTCTCGATCCAAGTGGCAGAGGTCGTTCTGGATGGGGCTGGCCGCATTTCCCAAAACAAGAATGGCCTCCTGAAAACAACAAGGTTTTACTTCGATAGCGTGGGGCGACTCGCCCACACGCTCGACCCGCTCAACCGTCAAACCGATTATACACATGACGATGCCGGGCGACCCACGACACTTGTCAACCGCCTTGCCCGGACGTTCACCTACGGCATCGGGACGGATGGCCTGCCCACCACGTTCACCTATCCCAGCGGACGCCAGAGCAGCATCGTGGACCGGGACTTGGCAGGTCGCCCGCACACCCTGCAAGACCCCGCAGGTCAACAAACAATTCTTTCCTACGAAGGCATGGGTCGGGTCAAAACCCAGGCAGATGGTATCGGCACGATCACATGGACGTATGATGGTGAGGGCAATTTGACAAGCGTGGCCGAAGGCGATGTCAATATTTCGCGAACATTCGATGACCTGGGCCGCGTGCTCACCTGCACCGACACCCAGGGACAGACGATTTCCTACACATGGGACAACGAGGGAAACCTTGAAACCGTTGTTTACCCCGGCAGCAAAACCGTCACCTATACTTATGATGGCTCAAACAGGCTGAAGACCGTCACCGATTGGGCAAGCAGACTAACAACCTACACCTGGGATAATGCCGGACGCCTCACCCAGGTGGACCGCCCGAACGGCACCCGCCAACGCCTGCAATACGACAACGCCAACCGGCTCACAGGAACCTTCGAGGAAAAGGGAGTGACATCCCTCTGGCAGGCAGGATATGGCTACGATAGCGCCTATAGGCTCACCAGCTACACGCCAACTCCCCCGACCCGAACCTACGCGCCACCTCCCGCGACGATGACCTACGATGTTGACAACCGGCTGGCAACCTACAATGGTCAGTCCGTGGCGAGCGATGACAACGGAAATCTCCTTTCCGCGCCTGTTTCGGGAACACTTCTCGGGGCGCTCACATGGGACGCCCGCAACCGCCTCACCGACGCAGGCGGCATCACCTACACATACGATGCCGAGAACAGGCGGGTAAGCAGCACCAAGGACAGCCAAACGACAAACTACACTTGGAGCAGAGGAGGATTGGACCGTCTCTTGGTGAAAAGCAATCCTGATGGTAGTGTCACCCGGTATATTTACGGATTAGGGCTTCTTTATGAGGAGACAACTCCATCAGGCGGAGGTGCAGCCACAACCTCGTTCTACCACTACAACTGGCAGGGCAGCACGATGGCCCTGAGTGATGCCAGTGGCAATGTTACCGCCCGGCTAAGCTACAGCCCCTATGGAGAAGTGACGGTTGTGTCGGGAACCCCGAACACGCCATTCCTGTTCAATGGCCAGTTCGGTGTCATCACTGGACCAAACGGCTTGTTCTGCATGCAGGCCCGGTTTTACTCTCCCACCTTCCGCCGGTTCCTTTCCGAGGATCCTATTGGATTTCAAGGCGGAATTAACGTCTTTGCGTATACCGGCGGCGATCCGGTGAATTTCATGGACCCATTTGGGTTGGATTGGATACCGAATCCAAATGGAACCAACATTTTTGTGGTAAATCCCACCAACTTTGGCGTCTCAAGCCTGAATCAAGTTGCTGATCAGGTTCTTGGCCAATTTGTTCAACACCCTCGCTATGGGGGGCAATGCGCAGCTGGCGCACAACGTCTAACCGGAACGTGGAGCAATGGTTCTTTGCATGACTCCCCAGAAACTCCAAGCTGGCGAATGGGGAGAGATGTCGTTGAGGGTCTTACTCTGCCTGGCACCATGGTTGCCAGAGGATGGAGGCCGGACGGAACATATCATAACGGTGACCATGATATTCATACCGCAGTTTACATGGGTCACGGTATTGTGTTGGAACAGAATGTCAGAATGTTCCCAGGAAATCCGTTGGGGGCATACCAGCTTAGGAAGCTCCCATATCATGAACTTAGCCAATTCCGCGAAGTTACTTCTACAAAAAGGTTCGATTTAAGTCCAACTGCCACCTCAGTTGGAGGAACTCCCTTTCGATGAACATTAAAATTATCTCAATGGCTTGTTGTGCTGTTGCCGTGCTTTCTGCGTGCGTCACGGTTCCTCAAAACACCGAATTCAACACACTCTCGGATGAGCTTGCAACTTTAGTTAGGAGATTCTATCCGGAAGCGAAGATCAAGCAAACGAGGTCATTATTTCTCGCTGAGTTTGGTGCTACTAAGGCAAGAGCACAGACCGCACCCGGGAAGCCGTGGATCACTTCCGACATGATCATGGGAGAGGGCTTCATGCTTTGCGTCCAATTAGAAGAGAAAATTACCAAAGAGAGACTTGAAACTGGCAAGGCTTCAAATGGACACGTCATAACCGGATATGCCCCTCTTTCTCAGAGTGGACAAGCTGTGAGTATTTGGTTTATTTACGGATTCAAAGATGCAGGGGATTTTCCGAAGTCGGTTCTTTCAACTTTACGACGGCAACCATAGCACCAACGATGGAAATGAACTCGCAAGCCAACCAATAGCATTGGCGGTGGAGCGCCGGGGAAGCCGGAAGCCACGTGGGTGAAAGTCCCACCGGTCGAATTAGACGGTTCACGACCGAAAGAGATGTCCGGAATGAGGCCGCGAGGCCGAAGCCGCAAGCGGGGCATCTTCTGAACCAGCAGGCCATAATGAAAATGAACTCCATCAAATGAGCACCGAAATGCTGCGAATCGGGAAGAGACCACCCGGAGCACCCAATGGAAGGAACCCAAAGAAGTCATCGCCCGAGTCAACACGCGGGTGAGGGGATGGATCGGTTACTTTCATCACGCCAACAGCACGCGAGTGTTCAA